>JAFVDZ010000097.1 GCA_017478205.1 Spirochaetales bacterium
ATTACAGATAGTAGAGTGTCTGGAAATACTCTCACAACAGGAACACTGACAGCTAAGACTGTAACAGTTACTGGTAATGAGAAGGTTATGCCATCTATTGGTGGCATTGCTGCAACAAGTGTTGAAGCAACATATGCAACCATTGCTGGTAATGTATCTACTGCTGGAACTCAGTCCTATAATAATGTTGTCTTTGCTGAGGTTGAAAACGTTGCTCCTAATCTTACATCAACAGTAGCAGAACTTGAAAATGTTGATGCTGCAATTGTTATCACCGATTCTACTGGTAGTCTTGGTACTATCAAGGCAGAAGCATTTGCGGCTAATGAAGAAAGTAATATCATTTCGATCTTGATTGGCAACTCTTCAGTAAAGGCAAATCTTGCAATCGAAGCATTGGATGCTTCTACTGACGAAGAAATCGATACATATGGTGACATTGCAATCACAGGTACAGTGAAGTATCCAGTATCTGTTGGCAGTGTTAAAGCCAATGATCTGACAGCAAATTTTGCAACATTTAGTGGAGCCATCGAAGCTGTTGATATTGTATCTACAAGTTCAACATTTAATGGAGCCATCGAAGCTGCTGATATTGTATCTACAAGTTCAACTTTCACTGGTGCTGTCAATGCTGTCACCGTTACCGATGGTGTTTCTGGCTCTGGTAGTACATTCAGTGGTGATGTTAATACAACAGGCACACAGTCCTATAATGGCTCTGTATTTGTTGATGAACCAAAGCTCACTTCAACAGCAACTGAACTTGAAGAAGGTTCTGAGGCTGCAATTGTAATTACCAATTCTACTGGTAAAGTTGGTTCAATCAAGACAGAGGCTTTCACATATTCTGATAATGGTTTCTATTCGATCATCATCAACAACTCTGAAGCATCTGCTTCCTTGACAACAGGAATGCTCTCTGCTTATACATCAACAACCTCTAATGAAAATAATAATAATGTAGATGTAGATTCCAATATCTATGGTGATATTTCAGTCACTGGTAAGTCTTCAAGCATTGTTGATGTTGTCGTTACTGGTTTGACTGGTAATAATATCACGGTAAAATATGCTCAGCTCGAAGGGCGAGTATTTGCTAAGTCCAAACTTACAAGTACATATAGTTTATATAAGGGTGCTACTGTTAGGGCTTCTGAGCTTTATGATGGAGATGAGAACGATGCAAAATCTGGTAGTGCTTTTGATAGTTCTCATTTCATTACTGAATATGTTTGCGTCTACTACACATCATTCAATAATTTGTCCAATATTGTATCATCTGGTTCAGTTCAGATGACCACAGTAAAAGGTACAGCTGGAGACATTGTATCTGAAGGTTCTAATATTACAATTATTAATGGCAATGCTGATTCATCTTTCTCTGTGAATTACCTTAGAAGTTATTATGGTGATGTTATTATAGTTGGTAACTCTAAATATCAACCAGTTATCAATGATGTTAATGCCGGCAGTGTGGATGCAAGATATGCAAAAGTTACTGGTTATGTAAGCACTTCTGGAAGCCAGTCGTATATAAATTCAAGTTTTGCTAAATCTTCTAGATTGGAGTCATCAGCAACAGTGAAAATGAAAACTGTAGCAGGTGAAATTTCTACAGTTTCAGTTTATACAAATTCTTCGATTACTATCGATAACACCAATTCAGATGCTGATTTTGAAACAGGAACTCTTTATTCATATGGAAACATAACTGTAACTGGTAATACGTCATTTAAGACAACTATCACTGGTGTCGAAAGGGCTGTCAACCTGAAGGCTGAATATGCATCAGTCGTTGGACAGGTAATCACATCAGGTACACAAGTCTATACAAATGTAGAATTTGCTGAAGCATATGAAAATGCTGATGCGCCAAAACTTTCTACATCAATAGCTGATTCAGCTCTTACTGAGGACGACAAGGCTGCAATCTATATCAGCATGTCAACTGGTACTGTTGGTAATATCACTGCAGCTGATTCTTCAATCCTGGTCAATACAGAAGGAATTAAAGATGATTTCGCTACTGGTAAACTGACTGCACTGACTGTAGAAGTTGTTGGTAATGCAGATTACATGCCATCTATTGGTGGTGTTGATAGTGAAGATAAGTTTGAATCAAGTTATGTTGAAATTACAGATGATGTATCAACAACTGGCATACAGACATATACAAATGTAGTATTTACCGATACACCTAATCTTGTTTCTACTGTAACCACAATCGGTTACTATGATGAGGCTGCAATCTATATCAGCGAGTCCATTGGTGATATTGGTGATATCACTGTAAATCATTCAATCAAGATTGAAACTAGTGAAAAATTCGATGAGAATCTCACTACTGGTGTGCTGTCTGCACAGACTGTAACTGTCATTGGTAAATCAAAATCTAAGCCAGCTATTGGTGGTGTTAAAGATACAACTGACTTTGTCGTAACTGACTTTGTTGTAACTGATGCTATAATTGCTGGTGATGTAGAAACAGCAGGTACACAAGTCTATACAAATGTAGAATTTGTTAACGATCCTGCACTTACAACAAGTATCCAAGAGGTTTACCGCGATAAGGCAACTAAGGCTGCAATCTATATTGATAATTCAATCGGTACTGTTGGTGATATTACTGCAGAAGAATCTTCAATTTTGATTGATGCAAGCAAGATCAATACACTTCTCTCAACTGGTACATTGACTGCAAAGACTGTAACAATAAATGGTAATCCTGAAGTCATGCCAAGTATTGGAGGTCTTTCTGGATTAATTAACTTTGTTGTAAGCGATGTTACAATCGCAGGTAATGTAGTAACTACAGGTATACAGAAATATACAAATGTAGAATTTATCAATGCACCTTCTCTTGTTTCTTCTGCAACAGAAATTGGTATTGATGATGATGCTGCAATTGTGATCGAGTCATCTTATGGTACTGTTGGTAATATCACTGCTAGTGTTACTGTTGATAATACAGTAATCTTTGCAGGAGACTCATCAATCAAGATTTCTGCTAATGGAATTGAGAAAAAACTCATAACAGGAACTTTGTCTGCAAAGACTGTAACAGTTGTTGGTAACACAGGTAAGATGCCAACTATTGGTGGTGTTGTTTGTGTAGATGACTTTACTGTAAGCGATGTTATTATTGCTGGTGAAGTATCAACAAAGGGTCTTCAGAAATACACAAATGTAGAATTTGTTAAGAAAGATGATCTTGCACCTGCACTTAAAACAACAATAGATGATTCTGAACGCATTAAGGCTGCTGGGGCTGCAATCTATATCGATAATTCAATTGGTACTGTTGGAAATATCACTACATCTGATACTTCAGTTTTGATCGATGCAAGCCAGATTAATACACTTCTCTCAACTGGATTTTTGAAAGCAAAGACTGTAACAATAAACGGCAATCCTGATATCATGCCAAATATTGGTGGTGTTTCTGGTGTAACCAACTTTATTGTAAGTGATGTTACAATCACAGGTAATGTAACAACTGAAGGTATTCAGAAATATACAAATGTAGAATTTGAAAATGCACCTAAACTTGTTTCTACTGCAGACGCAAAAGGTATTGATGATGATGCTGCAATTGTGATCGAGTCATCTACAGGTATTGTTGGTGATATCACTGCAACTCATTCAATCAAGATCGATGCTGATGGAATTGGGAAGAATCTCATAACAGGAAAGTTGTCTGCACCTACTGTAACAGTCAATGGTTATGCAGCAAAGATGCCAACTATTGGTGGTGTTGAATGTGTAGATGACTTTGCTGTAAGCAATGTTATTATTGCTGGTAATGTAGAAACATTTGGTCTTCAGCAATATACAAATGTTGTATTTAAAGGTGCACCTGATCTTAATACAACAATAGCTGATTCTGAATTTACCAAGGCTGCCGATGCTGCAATTCAGATCGTTAATTCAATTGGTACTGTTGGTGATATTACTGCAGAAGAATCTTCAATCCTGGTTGATGCTAGCGGTGTTTCCGAAAAGCTCTGGATAGGAACTCTCTCAGCAAATAAGAAAGTCACAGTTAAAGGTAACCCAAAAATTAGGCCATCTATCGGCGATGTCGAAGCAACAGAATTTGTTGTAAACGCAACAGACTTTGTTGTAAACGATGCTATAATTGCTGGTGGTGTAGAAACAACAGGTACACAGATATACACAAATGTAGAATTTGTTAAGAAAGATGATCATGCACCTGCACTTACAACAACAATAACTGATGCTAATCTTCCTAGAGGAGTTCTTGAAGCAATCTATATCGGTAATTCTACTGGTACTGTTGGTAATATCACTGCAAGTTATTCTTCAATCAAGATTGATAACAGCGATGCTAATGAAGTTCTTGCAACTGGAATACTGGAAGCTAAAACAGTAACAGTTACTGGTAATGAGAAGGTTATGCCATCTATTGGTGGCGTTGCTGCAACAAGTGTTGAAGCAACATATGCAACAATTGCTGGTGATGTATCTACTACAGGAACTCAGTCCTATAATAATGTTGTCTTTGCTGAGGTTGAAAACGTTGCTCCTAATCTTACATCAACAGTAGCAGAACTTGAGAATGTTGATGCTGCAATTGTTATCACCGATTCTACCGGTACAGTTGGCTCGGTCACAGCAGAATCTTCTGCAATCACCATTACAGATAGTAGAGCGTCTGGAAATACTCTCACAACAGGAACACTGACGGCCAAGACTGTAACAGTTACTTGTAATGAGAAGGTTATGCCAACTATTGGTGGTGTTGTTTGTGAAGATGACTTTACTATAAGCAATGTTATTATTGCTGGTAATGTATCTACTACAGGAACTCAGTCCTATGATAATGTTGTCTTTGCTAAGGTTGAAAACGTTGCTCCTAATCTTACATCAACAGTATCAGAACTTGAAAATGTTGATGCTGCAATTGTTATCACCGATTCTACTGGTAGTCTTGGTTCTATCAAGGCAGAAGCATTTGCGGCTAATGAAGAAAGTAATATCATTTCGATCTTGATTGACAACTCTTCAGTAAAGGCAAATCTTGCAATCGAAGCATTGGATGCTTCTACTGACGAAGAAATCGATACATATGGTGACGTAACAATTACTTCTGCTTCCACTAAAGAAATAACTACTACTATTGGCTCCATTAAGGGTGGTAATATAAATCTTAATGATAGCCTTGCCTTGGATGATTCTAACTCTGCAACCCTGATTGTCACTAACATTAGGGCCTATGGAGCACTCAATGTTTACGGTGGTAAGTACGGTAATACGAAAGATGGAATTGACTTTGGATCTGGTAGCGATTATAACAAGACAATTAATGTTTACATGGGTACATTCTATGTAGATGATGAGCCAAACTTCCAGAAGGTTGCGGAGAACCTCAGAAAGTACGAGGTCAATGAGTATTATGGTTTTGTTGAGATTCTTCTCAATGAGGATATAACACTTGCTTCTGAAGTTCAGATTGGTGGATGGGAGAATTCTACTGATAAGTATATTGGCAATAAGTCTGTATTGATTGCTGGCTCTGATGGTAAAAAAACAATCACAATTCCTTACTTCAGTAATGATTCTTATAGCAAAAACTATAGTTTACATTTCCATTCAGGAATTTATGAGCTAAGTAATCTTGATTTTGTTGAAAATAAAATTGTTACAGAACCTGATGAGGAAATTGATTATTACTATTACGCTAGTAATCCAGTAGTGTCTATTCTTATTGTTTTCGAAAGTAATGCATCACTTAAGGAGGGAACATCTATTAGTATTGAAAATGGAATTCTCATTAATACAAACAATTAACTACTTCTGTGCTTGATAAGTCAGGCACAGCAAGTATTTCAATCACAAGCTAGAGGCTGTAACTTTTATTGAGTTGCAGCCTCTCTTGTATTTTGGAGAAAATATATGCTCCAGAACGACTACTGGAGCATACGGGTTTGGGTATTATTGGATTGTGTTATTAGCTTTCAATGAAGGCTTTGAGTGCATCAAGATTCTTCTCCATCACTCTTCTTCCTTCGTCATAGCACTTCTGGATTCTTTCTCTGTTGTGCTCAGTCTTTCCAATGTCCAGAGCTTTTTCCGGCCTGATCACAAAGGCTCTACCAGCTTTTTCTTCTTCCTTCACGAAGGCTGTTTCACTGTTATAGATTTCGTGCCTTATTCTCATATCCTCAACTAGTGCAGGATATTTTCTTAAGATAATCTTCATTACAGCCTGGAGTGAGTTTGGTTTCTTGACATACTCTTCTGGCTGAGTGAGAATCACAACATTCTTTTCATATCCAAGATCTTTGAATGCTTTAAGTGGAATAGGATCAGAGATGCCACCATCGAGGTATCCTTTGCCATTTATCTTTACGATTTTACTTGCAAGTGGCATCGAGGCAGATGCTCTCATCCAGAGTGAATAGTCATCCTCCCAGGATGGGCAGTTGACGTATACAGGTTTACCTGTTTCCACATCTGTGACAACAACATAGAAATCCATAGGATTTTCCTTGTATGTCTTGTTGTCGAATGGAAAGAGTTTGTTTGGGATCAAATCATAGCAGAAACGCACATTGTAAAGATCACCGGTGAAAATCCAGGACCAGAATGAGGCATATCGTGGATTCTTGGCATATGCCTTGTTGTAGCCTAGGACTCTTCCAATCTGTCCAGATTTGAAGTTGCAGCCGAAGCATGCTCCCGCTGATACACCTATAGCTCCTGGGAATGTGATATTGTTTTCCATCAACACATCGAGAGCGCCTGCTGTAAAGAGGCCTCTCATTGCGCCACCTTCTAATACAAGTCCTGTTTTCATCCGATCTTACCTAGCTTATGGTATTGTATGTGGGTTGTAATCACAAAGATTTCTTGAAAGCTGTGAAATGATTATTGCAATCTCTTCAGGACTCTTGCGGTCTTCCGTTTCATTTATCCAGTTGACAAGAACAGCATAGCAACCTGCAAGGCAGAACTCTGAGGTTTCCTTGAAGACACTTGGACTTACATAGTTCTGCATTGACTTGACAGAATCAACGACCTTGCTGACCTTCTTCATCTTGGTAGAGAACTCTTCATCAGCCTTGTTGGAAAGGAGGATTTTGGAAACTGCGAGATTCTGGTCGATGTATCTCATTAGTTCGACGATACTATCACCTGGATTCCTTCCTTTTGGCGAGTTTGCAAAGAGTGCATTGATGGAATCCAGATAGTTCTTCTCGATTTCATCAAAGACTTCGTACTGACTCTTGTAATGGTTATAGAAGGTAGATCGGTTGATACCAGCTTTATCACAGAGTTCCTTGATGGAAATTTTGTATAGTGGCTTTTGTTCCATCAAGAGAATAAGGCTTTCCTGAATGAACTTCTTTGTTTGAGTAATCCTTCTGTTTTCATGACCCTTCATGCTTGCCTCCATCGAAATCAACAGCGCGTTGACTTAATAACAATAGATAAAAAACCAACAAAGTGCAATGAATTTGAGGTTTTCTTGCTATTTGAATTTGAAACACATCCCCGAAAAACGTGGCATATAGAAAACTCTCTCTCCATCCTTTATTTCAGTCTGGTTCTGACTTCCATATACTAGCGTATCGAAAACACTTTCAACTTCACAGTATGGCATCCTCCATTCAGCATCTCTATCAGAGAAGTTGAAAAGAAAGAGATAACTTTCACTTTCATTTCGTCTTTCGAAGACATAGCAGGAATCACTTTCCTGATTGCAGCTTCTCCACATGAATCCATCTGGAGAGTAATCCCACTTCCAGAGGGCAGAGTTATCAAGATAGAAGTGGTTGAGGTTCTTGATGAATGTGGCGAAATCTCGATGAATCTGGAAAGATAGCAGATTCCAATCGAGGTCTCTGAATTCATGCCACTCCCTGAAGTGACCAATTTCATTTCCCATGAAATTCAGTTTCTTTCCTGGGTGAGCCATCATATACATGTAAAGTGCCCTTGCCTGACTGAATTTGTCATTATAGTCGCTTCCACCCATCTTCTGTATGATTGCAGCCTTGCCGTGGACAACCTCATCATGACTGAGAGGAAGCAGGAATCTATCATCCCAATAGTAGGACATAGAGAAGGTCAGCTTGTGGTAGTAACTCTTTCTTTCACTTGGTTTGGAAGAGAAGAACTTGAGTGTGTCATTCATCCAGCCAAGATCCCACTTGTAATCAAAGCCAAGACCACCTTCTTCTGTTCTTCTTGTTACTCCCTTATATGGAGATGAGTCCTCTGCAATTAGCATTATATCAGGAAACTTCTTCTTCAATATTGAATTGAATGTCTTCATGAACTCGAGATTCGATTCATGGATACCTCTTTCTTCTATGCCCTGGTAGTAGATCATATTGCGAATGGCATCGAATCTGAGGCCATCGAAATGGAACTCTTCTAGAAAATAGTTGGCAGAAGAAAGGAGGAAAGATGCAACCTCTCCCTTACCGTGGTCGAAGTTGCAACTGCCCCATTCATTGTAGCCAAGGTCGTTACCATACTCATATAGTGCACTTCCATCGTAATTTCTGAGCCCGAAGGAATCGGCACAGAAGTGTACTGGAACGAAGTCCATTATTATACCAAGCCCTGCTTTGTGGCAGGTATCGATGAAGTGCTTGAGCTCTTCAGGATTTCCATATCGGCTAGTAGGGGAGAAGAAGCCTGTTATCTGATAACCCCAAGAGCCATCGAAAGGGTGTTCAGATAGTGGCATCACCTCAAGGTGTGTGTAGCCGTTATCAACTACATATGGGATGAGCTCTTCTTCCAACTCTTTATAGGAGTACCAATCTTCGATTGCAGGACCCTTCTTTTTCCAAGAGCCAAGATGGCACTCATAGATATTCAAGGGCCTGTCAAAATTACAGCTTCTTTCCTTCATCCACTTTTTATCGTTGAAGGTGTACTCATCATGATATGTTATGCTGGCACTTCCAGGTCTCAATTCAGAGAAGAAGGCGTAAGGATCTGCGTGGTCAACAACTGAGCCATCCTGGCCATATATCCTATATTTATATAATTCGCCTTTCCCAAGTCCTGGTATTTCCACTTCGAAGAAGCGATCATGAACTCTCGTCATTTCAACTTCTTGCCAAGCAGTGAATGAAGTGATCAGACAGACTTTATATGCCTTTGGTGCAAAGGTGCGAAAAACAAAGCCCTTATCGGTTTTATGTGCACCAAGATAGCGATAGGCGTAGGCCTCCCATCCATGATCGAATTGATAAAGATCAAGCATGCTGTAATTCCTCTATCTTTAGAGTTTAGACAATCATGATAATAGAGGCAATACGATTGAAAGTTTAAGTAACTAATGATATATTCTTTGCCGTAAGGGAGTAATCAGCACCCTAAGGTGTTATGGTAGTCAACAACCGGCCTGAATTGGCCTGGCCCATATGAAATGATGAGACTTATCTGCATTGAATGTAGATGGGGACTCATCTTTTTTTTGCAGTAGATATATTGGCGGAGGAAAAATATGCTAGTCGCTGTAGTTCTGTTCTGTGTAGGTCTTCTTTTCCTTATAAAGGGAGGAGACTGGTTTGTAGATGGTGCAACTGGAATTGCAAAGAAATTCCACATCCCAGAAGTGCTCATCGGAGCAACGGTAGTTTCAATTGGAACTACAATTCCTGAAGTAATGGTTTCTGTAAACAGTGCACTTGTGGGTCACGGTGAGATCGCTTATGGCAACGCAGTTGGATCCATTATCTGTAACTGTGCTCTGATTGCCGCAATCTCAATGACATTCAATCCTGTCAAGGTTGAGCGCGAAGCACTCAAATATCCAGTTGCCTTCTTTTACATTGCTGCAGCTTTCTATCTCTTCATTGCCTATTTTACAGGTGTATTCTCAAGGACCTGTGGACTCATCCTTCTCTCTATCTTCCTTGTTTATATGGTAACTACCGTAAACAAGGCAATGAGAATGACAAAGACTGATGAGAATGAAAAGGAAACAGAAGAAGAATCAAAGCTTTTGAAGAACCTTGCTCTTCTGGTCGTCGGTGCTGCAGCTATTGCTGTTGGAGCTAATCTGCTTGTTGATAATGGAACTATTATTGCAAATGAGCTGGGTGTTCCAGAGTCTGTAATTGCACTGACCTTCATCGCGCTTGGAACAAGCCTTCCTGAACTCATCACTGCAATCACTGCTCTTATAAAGGGTCACAGTGACCTTTCACTTGGAAATGTAATTGGAGCAAACCTTTTCAATCTTGTACTTGTAAGCGGAGCAGCTTCTGCTCTCTCACCATTCACTCTCCCTCTTTCAAGACAGATAAATGGAATGAATGCATCTCTTGTTGTTGACATCCCTCTGATGCTTCTTGTAATGCTCATCGTTACTGTTCCTGCTCTTATCAAGGAAAGAGTATACAAGGCACAGGGAATCATCCTGCTCTGTATCTATGCAGCTTTCTGTCTATATCAATTCTTGGGTTGATGAGTAATCATAATTGAAAGTGTATAGAGAAAAGGGCAACCGGTCTGGCTGCCCTTTATGCTATATAACCTATTTTATCAGTGGCAGCAGCCAGATTCAGAGTGGCAGCAGCTTTCGCCTCCGTGGCAATGATTTCCTGCATCCAGGATTTCATCAAGTTCACCATTCAGCAACTTTTCAACGGCTTCGTCCGCAGCCATATTCTCAGCTTTGAAGATTACAGCTTTGTTGATCTTCAGAGCCTTGAAGGCATTTTCTCCAATTCCGGAAACAATTACTCCATCAACACCGATGCTGGTCAGGAATGCTGTAATTGCATCGTGGCCTTCAAGCTGGTTGTCAACAATGGAAGTATCTACAATCTTCTTATCTTCGATGTTGTATATCTTGAAACTCTTTGTGTGGCCGAAATGACCATATACCTTTCCATCTTCATAAGGCACTGCAATGCACATCTTCTTTCTGAGTGGAGTCTGGATGAAAGATACGAGATCGTTCAGTTCTGGTACATTCAGAGCCTCTGCGTTTCCCTTATCGACGTTTGCTGCAAAGTCTGGGTTGATTGGAAGGCGGCATACAACAGGGATGTTGTGAGATGCTGCAATTTCATCAATGTTGCTCTTTCCGAAGATATAGTGGTCGTGGCCACAGTCTGGGCACTTGAAGTAGCTCATGTTCTCGACGATTCCGAGTACTGGAATATTCATGAGGTCAGCCATTCTGATAGCCTTCTCGACGATGAGGCTGACAAGCTCCTGAGGGCTTGTTACGACAACGATGCCACTGATTGGAAGGCTCTGGTAGACAGTGAGTGGTACATCACCTGTTCCAGGTGGCATATCGACGAACATGTAATCTACATCGCCCCACATGACATCGGTCCAGAACTGCTTTACAGCTCCTGCGATGACAGGTCCTCTCCATACAACTGGAGCAGCTTCATCTTCCATGAGAAGATTTAATGACATGACCTTGATACCATTCTTGGTTTCTACAGGGAAGATTCCTTCCTCGCTTCCATTTGCCTTCTGTTTGAGGCCAAAGGCCTTTGGAATTGAAGGTCCTGTGATATCAGCATCGAGAATTGCGACATTCTTACCATTTCTTCTTGCACTTACAGCAAGTAGGGAAGTGACCAGAGACTTTCCAACTCCGCCCTTGCCTGAGACAACGCCGATTACCTTCCTGATGTCGGAATCCTTGTTTGGCATTGCTCTGAGATCCTGCTTTTCACAGCTCCCCTTGGACGAGCAGGAAGAGCAGTTGTGTGAACAATCTTCACTCATTTTATTTTCTCCCAAATTTCTTGATTGTTGTTATTGTTTTGTCTGTTACACAAATATAACAACAATATCGATTAACGAAAAGGTTGTGCTTTGTTATATTTGTCTTCATGAGGAATGATGAAATGAAGAGACGCTTTTACAATAGAGCAGCTCTATATTTGCAAGAGCACTTCAAGAAGGGGACAGCTAGAACGTGGATCAGGAACACTTTGACAAGCCCCCGATTTGCAGATTTCATCTTTCTCTTTGACAACAATATCTATACTGTCATCCTTGCAGGTGTAAGGATAGTGGGTAAGAATGTTATTCCAGATCTGGATAGGGATGAGGTTGAAAGACTCATCCATATTTCAGAAGCAAACTCTCTTACAGCCTGTCTCATGCTGTTTGTAGAGTCTGATTCCAGTCCTCTTTTCCCAAATGGATGGAATTTGATAGATGCAAGAGAGTACTTTCTCTATGACAGAGCAAGAGCGATAATTCCAGAGGAACTCAAGAATGATGAAGAAGTTGAGATGTCGCCTTGGGAGTGTCAGGACATGGCAACCTTGATCGTCAGGCAGAGCCTCAAGAAGGCAGGAACTGAAGTTTTGAGATATCAGGATACATCGATGGAAGATTCTCAAATTGTCATCCGACTTAAAAATGGCGATATAGGAGCAGTCTTTGTGCGCTATAGTATCTATCCAGATGAGGATATCAAGGTGCCTGACAATATTTCTTCTTTGAAAGATAATGCAAGAAAGAGTCACAAAGCAAAGCGATTTTTCTTTGCTCCTGTCTCTTTTGCTCCAGGAGAAGGGAAGGACCGCTTGATCAGAAGCCAGGAGCTCAGAGTGAAGTTTTCAGGACTGAAGGAAATTACCAATGCTTGAGTTTATCTTTCTTTTTATCTTCTCATCGACGATATTGCTCTTTTCCTTCCTTAATTTGCCTCTTTTATTATCCCTTTTCGTTGGCTATGTACTTTTCTTCATATATGGACTTATAAGGGAATATACCTTTTCCAATATGCTCTCCTTTTCGATTTCAGGAGTGGTGACAGCTAGAAATGTCATGCTTCAGCTTGTGATAATTGGAGCGATGACAGGGCTCTGGAGAGCAATTGGAACGATAAGCTATATCGTTTACTCGACCTATGGTCTTGCCACTCCACGGACGATAATCCTATCTACATATCTTCTCTGTGCCCTTGTCTCTACACTGATTGGTAGCTCGATGGGAACAAGTGCAACTATGGGTGTGATATGTGCAACTACAGCAATGTCCATGGGCTTATCTCCTGCACTGGTGGGCGGTGCTGTGCTCTCAGGGTGTGCAGTTGGAGACAGATGTTCACCAGTTTCAGGTCCTGCAACACTCATTTCATCTATCACAAAGACTGATATCTATACCTTTTGTCGCATGATGACAAGAACTGCTCTGCTTCCGTTCTGCTTGACAGGTGCAATTTATTATTTCCTTACAGGAACTGCAGTCCATGAGAGCTCATCAGATCTCATGAAGGTCTTTTCAAGCTACTATCGAATGAATTTATGGATGCTATTTCCTGCAGCAGTTCTAGTTTTGCTCATCATCTGTAGGTTGAAGGTAAGGCATGCGATGCTTGTAAGTGTTGCAACCTCGATTCTTGTAGGGCTATTCAACCATTCATTGAACTTCAAGGAGATATTTTCGATTATCATCTTCGGTTTCCATCCTGAAGATGAAAACCTTGCAATGCTCATTTCGGGTGGAGGGATAATATCGATGTCGAAGATCATCGGCATCATCCTGATTTCCTCTACATACTCAGGAATCTTCAGAGGAACAGGTTTCCTCCATGGTATAAAGGAGCATGTCGCAAAGCTTTCAAGTGTTACAAATAGTTTCTTTGCAACTCTTGTAACTGCAATAGCAACCTCAGCACTTGCCTGCAACCAGACGCTTGCAGTCATGCTGACAAATGATGTTGTTTCAGAACTTGTTGTTGATAATGAGAAGAGAGCAATCTATCTTTCGGACAGCGCAATATTGATTTCTGCCCTGATCCCTTGGTCAATAGCAGGAACTGCAGTGCTCCTCTTTGTAGGTGCTCCTCTGAGTGGACTTCTTTTCTCCTTCTATAACTATCTGCTACCACTTTGTACTCTATTCTTCAGTCTCTTTACAGATCGTATTTTCAATTCTTATATCGGAAAGAAGCTTTCTTAGTTTTTCATTCTTTGCTAAACTCCAATGCGAGGTTCCAAACATGGCAGAGGCATTCAAGAAAGAGATAAACGAAGAGGGGAAGGTAGTTCTTGTCAACTATAAAGCAAACGATGTTGAGGTCACTCTCCCAGAGGATATAGATATCATAGGAAATAGGGTCTTCTTTTCTGCAAGCAAGATGGAGACGCTGATTTTGAACGAGAAGGTAGCAGAGATTCCAATCGACTCGTTCTGCTACAACATATCTCTTATAAATATAGTTGTCCCTGAGGCAAATCCTTTTTTTTCGTCTCGTGATGGAATTCTTTATTCTAAGGATGGAAAGACACTGCTTAACTATCCACCAGCTAGAAAGGCTGAACGTTATGAGATAGAGGAGGGAACTCTTTTTATGAGACAGTCCTTCAGGTATGGGCCAAGGTTTCTCTTTGAGATAACGACACCATCCACATTCACATCTCTTCCAGATGATGCCTTTCGCTGCAGCTTTACTGTAAGAAAGATAAATGTCAAGGAAGGAGTAAAAAAGATTGGAAAGAGGTGCTTTTCATTCTCTACAGATCTTGAGACTGTCAATCTTCCTTCTGGACTTGAAGAGATCGAGGAGGGTGCATTCAGAGGTCTTACAAGTCTTGAGACGATAGAAATCCCTTCGTCTGTGAAAGTAATCGGTCCAAAGGCCTTTTCAGATTGCCCACGCTTGAAGAGCATAAAGCTTCCAAGTGCTTGCGAGATTGCTCCAGATACCTTTGACGAGTCAGTGTCTGTCGAGCGTTATTGACATATTCTCTCTCTTTAATGTCTTGAAGGCTTTATCGAAGTCTTTTATTGCTGCTTTGGTGCCGTCATTATCTAAAAGAGATGAAAGCATGGCAGGAGAGAGTGTTATGGCATCTATATTTTTTATTATCAGCATCTCGACTTGGTCTATTCTCTTAAATGATGCAGCAAGCACCTTGCACTCAAGTTCACTTGCTCTCAATGCTTCCTGGATGTTGAGAGCTGTCTGAGTTCCATCTTCTCCTTGCATCTCTATTCTGTTTACATACGGTGCAACATATGATGCACCTGCGAGGGCTGAAATATAGGCTTGGCCAAGAGTAAAGATAGCAGTCGCTGTTGTCTTTATCCCGAGCTCCCTTAGCCTCTTAATTGCTTTCACACCTTCTGCTGTCACAGGAATCTTCACATAGGTATCATCTCCAAGTATTCTTGTGATCGCGAGTGCCTCATCTACTATATCTTCTGCTCTTTTACATAGTGACTCTACATGAAGTTCATCTTCTCCTATGAAGGCTCTGATTCTTTTCAAAACCTCATAAGGATCCTTATTCTCTTTCGATAGTAGGCTAGGATTTGTTGTAACACCACAAACTGGAAAGCATTCATATAGTTTTTCGATAGCCTTGATATCTGCTGAATCGATAAGTATCTTCATTTCATTTTCCTCTTTTATGTAATGATAGCACATAAAAGAAAAGCCTCGCCCTGCAATTGCAGGACGAAGACAGTGTATTGTAACCCCTTTTTTGTATCCGAGATAGCACTCAATGGAAATACGTTATGAAAACGTTTACATTTAACTTATAAAAAACTTACAACATCTTTCGTCCAAAGTCAATTATAAGTTGCTAATTTGTTTCAGTATAAAGACTTTCTAATGTCATATGTTTATAAAATAACATAAATTCTAATAGGAATATCGGCAATTATTTTGTATTTGATTTTTCATAAATTGTTACAATATTTGGATATATGAAATAAAAATAACTTCTGACAGGTTTGAGAAAATCACCTTTTGAGTGGTATTTGAATTGCATCTATATGTATAGCAAAGATGTTTAATATTATATTATGCTACGAGCATTTATTGAGATCCTAATAGGAGGGAGCTACATGTATTCTTACATCTGGCCAGTATTTCTTGTAGTCATGTCCAACATACTTTATCAGATTTCTGCAAAAGAGGTGCCAGAAGATATCAACCCATTTGCATCACTTACTGTTACCTACATAGTTGGTGCACTCTTCAGCAGTATCCTCTATTTCATGCTTTCTGATAGAAAAAACTTGATTGCAGAGTATAAGGCTATGAATTTTGCTCCATTCCTTCTTGGTCTTGTCATAGTTGGATTGGAGATTGGCTCTATATATGCATATAAGGCAGGGTGGAAGATAAGCATATTCTCTATTGTTCAAAGTGCCTTCCTGGCGATTGCTCTTTTGATGGTTGGTTCTTTTCTCTATCATGAAGCACTTTCCTGGAATAAGTTGGTTGGTATAGCTATATGTCTGCTTGGTCTTTTGTTGATCAATCTCAAGTAAGAAGTTTTTCTTGTTATGTATAGAATCAACTATATCCTGATGATCTGGTAATGCATGTCAGATGGAAAATCGACATAAGAAATATCCTTTAGTATATATAGAAGGGCAGGATTTTAAAGCTTTCAAAAAGTAAAAAATAATTTTTCACTCTATCTCTATATCCATCAATGGATTAGTGGTAAAAGAGAAAAAACTTTGCGAAAAAGTGGCAGAAAGTGCTTGAAAAAAAATCATCAAAGGTTTAATTTCTACATCCGTTGGCCACAACGGCCACGGTTCTTTGAAACATGAGCGAAGGGAAAGAGAGAGTAAGGAAGCG
>JAFVDZ010000098.1 GCA_017478205.1 Spirochaetales bacterium
AAGACATTCCATCCTTTGGCTATTTTGATCGCACCAGTTCTGGAGTCAGTTCAGTATATTATCCTCTTTCCTGTTTTGAAGAGTGCAAGAAAGCTATTCAAGAAGCGATATTACATTGCTCAGAGTATCTTCTACTCGGGGTATCTTTATCTCACTCAACAGGGCTTTCTTGCATACCCGTACGGAAATTTGACTTCTGCAATATATGGGTTCACAGCCTTCATTCAGATAGTGGCCATAACTGGTATCTGGGGCCTTGGTTTTCTGATGGTGCTCTTTCAGACACTCATTTCAGAGATGCTATCTGAATGGAGATTCTACAAGAAGGATATAGCGATCATTTCAATTCTTTTCATAATGAATGAGTGCTATGGCCTTACTGTCTTGAACTATTACAGGAATAAGGAAGTTGATGAGAGTATCAGAATTGCTGCAATCCAGCACAATGCAGATACCTGGCAGGGTGGATACGATACATATGAAAAGAACTTTCATAACCTGAGAGATCTGACACTCGAAGCAATGAAAGAAAATCCTGATATGGTTGTGTGGTCTGAAACAGCATTCGTTCCATCTGTGTCATGGCATGAGAAATATCCTTCAAGTAGCTATACAAGTAAGCTTTGCAAGGAGTTTGTCGACTTTGGTCTTACTCTTGATGTTCCTCTTGTCACAGGAAACCCAGAAGGTGTGATAAAGGATGAATCACTGCCACCTTTCTTGAAGGATGGCTCCTGGAACTGGAAGACATATAATACTGTGATCCACTTTGCTGATGGCTCTGTTCAGGGAACATATAGAAAGCAGCATCTTGTGCCTTTTACTGAGCATTTCCCTTATGAAAAGCAATTCCCAACAATCTACAGGATATTGCTTGAGCACGATTACAAGTGGTGGGAAGAGGGGACCGAAGCTACTGTCTTCAGCTTCAGAGACCTCAAGTTCTCGACACCAATTTGCTTTGAAGATACTTTTGGCGTCCTTTCTGCCAATTTTGTGAGAAATGGGGCTGATATGATAATTAACCTCTCCAATGATTTCTGGTCTCAGTCTGTACAGGCAGAAGAGCAACATATGCAGCTTGCCATTTTCAGGGCGATAGAGAATAGAAGACCTATGATCAGGAGTACAAATAGTGGAATTACCTGTCTTGTGTTGCCATCTGGCGATATCGTAGATCCGTTGGAACCATTCACTATGACCTACCATATCTATACAGTTCCTGTTGATAGAAATCAGAAGCTGACATTCTATACAAGATATCCAGATCTTTTTGGAAAAATATTCTTGATTATGTCTCCAATAGTGTTCATTTATGGATTATTTTGCATGAAAGAGAACAGAAAGAAGGAAGAGTTTATGGCCTTAGTAGCAAGATATGAGCATATTTTCGACTCTGTTGATGATCGCTATGAATGCTAATTTCTTGTGTTGAAAACACATAGAAATTTGTAGAAAAAATAATAGAAAAACTCGTTGACATAAAATTTATTAACTGTTAGATTCTTTTATGTCCTGTGGGAGTAGCGAAGCTGGTTATCGCGCTGGCCTGTCACGCCGGAGATCGCGGGTTCGAGCCCCGTCTCTCACGAATACTGATAAGTCCTTACAATGTAAGGACTTTTTTTTGTCAAATGGGGTAAAAACTTTCTTATCATCCCAAATGATTCATTGGACAGACCGGAATAATCGAGAAGGATTTCTCCTAGATGCCTATACATCGCTTAATATGTTGTCACTGGCAATATCAAACATTAGCCAGAAGACCGCTGTGTTATCACAGTTGCAGATTTCTATGATAGATTCCTCTCCCAAGAGCTATTTCATGGTAGCCATTGACTGATTCAACGCGTTTCCACCCGACTTTAGGACTTGGAAAGTCATAAAAGGGCAAAAACTTTGGTTCTCTTCAAAAAGTGGTTGGAAATCGATAACAAGAATTAGCTATACATAAACGAAAAAGCGGAATTTGTCCTATA
>JAFVDZ010000016.1 GCA_017478205.1 Spirochaetales bacterium
GGATCACAGTATTATATGTCTTCCAGTTCCAGGAGCCATCCTTCAAGAAAGGTGGCAGTGATTCATCCTTTATCACACCTTCCGGGTTTCCTGTGACAAGAGGAACATCAAGAGTTAGACCAAAGTCGACAAACTCCTTGCAAAGCTTACTTGTATAGCTACTTGAAGGATATTTCTCATGCCATGACACAGATGGAACGAATGCTGTTTCCGACCATACAACCATATCAGGATTTTCTTTCATTGCTTCGAGTGTCAGATCTCTCAGGTTATGAAAGTTCTTTTCATATGTATCGTATCCACCCTGCCAGGTATCTGCATTGTGCTGGATGGCAGCAATTCTGATACTCTCATCAACCTCCTTATTCCTGTAATAGTTCAAGACAGTAAGGCCATAGCACACATTCATTATGAAAAGAATTGAAATGATCGCTATATCTTTCTTGTAGATTCTCCATTCAGATAGCATCTCTGAAATGAGCGTCTGAAAGAGCACCATCAGAAAACCAAGTCCCCAGATACCAGTTATGGCCACTATCTGAATGAATGCTGAAAACTCATATATTGCAGAAGTCAAGTTCCCATATGGGTATGCAAGAAAGCCCTGTTGAGTAAGATAAAGATAACCCGAGTAGAAGATACTCTGGGCAATGTAATATCGCTTCTTGAATAGCTTTCTTGCACTCTTCAAAACAGGAAAGAGGATAATATACTGAACTGACTCCAGAACTGGTGCGATCAAAATAGCCAAAGGATGGAATGTCTTCAGCCAATAGTTATACTCAAGGTAGAAGACAAACCCATAAACAAGACCAAGAAACCAGGTGTAATACCAGGAGGACTTGTTTACCACATAGAACATCGGGACCAAAGATATAAAAGCAAGAAGAGGGATACCCCGCTCGATGAATCTACCTGGAAAAGCAAGAGAGGCGAAAAAAGCTGCAAAGACAGTGATCAATACAAAAAATAAAAATTTTCCTACCCTTTTCACAGACTTAATTACATCCCTTTTTATATGCTATATTAACAGAATCAAGGGTGTTTAATGCAGTATCACATACTAAAATTTTTAGAAAACATTAGAAATCCATTTTTTGATACTATTGCCAACCTTTCTTCAGTATTGGCAGAGGTTGGAATCTTGATCCCTATAATGATAGTCATCTACCTCTGTATAAACAAAAAGATGGGATATATCATAGCTATTTCACTTTCGTACGTACTTATAATTACAAATGTAGTAAAGACCGCAATGAAAGTACCTCGCCCCTTCATGCGTCATGCAGACCTTGCTCCCATGAGACTTGAAACAGCTACTGGATACTCATTTCCATCTGTTCACTCAGCAATTTCTTCTGTCTTCTTTCCTCTACTTGGAAAGGTAATGAGAATAAAGGCAGTAAGAGTTTTCTTGACCATTCTGCCCCTGATCGTTGGACTTTCTCGAAACTATCTTGGCGTCCATTGGCCTTTTGATGTATTTATCGGTCTTTCGGTTGGCTACATCTTTTCACTCCTCCTCTACCCTCTATTTTCTAGTGTCTACGAGGATGAAGATCGCCTCACAAAGTTGCTCATAGATGCCTCTGTTGCTGGAGCGATATTGACAGCTATCTATGGCATTCTGTACTTCAAGACTATGGACAGAATAGCTTACAGGGATACGCTCACAAGTGCAGCTGTTATCTTTTCTTGCAACTTGGGACTCCTTATCGAAAGAAAGAAAATAGGTTTCAAGATCATAGATTCAGCAATGAAGAAGAGCCTCAATGCACTACTTTGCATTATTGGACTCCTCTGTATTGCCGCTATCCATCTTCCTGGAAGACTTGATGCGATATGCGTCATAGTAAAGTATTCAAGTATAATGCTCTGGGTAACCTGCATATATCCATATATAGCAACAAAAATTGGACTGTTAGGACATGAAGAAGCATAGAAGTGTATATATCGCAACCATTTTATCAGCACTGATTTTTACAGTGCTTTCAATTTCTGTTCTTCCTGACAAGCTATCCCTTTCTCTTGATACACAGATAAAGAGCAAGTGGTATCTTGTACTTCTTTCCCTCACCCCGCTCATATCCACATTTCTCCTCGAAAACAGCAAGGGAGGAGAAATCTTCATCTGGAAGATATTCATACCTGTCGAATGCTATGCACTTTTGATAGTTATCGACGCTCTCTTATATGACCTTGATCTTGCACATCTACTTCTTGTCTTGATGATCATGCTCTTCTTCTTTCTGTTTCTTGAAATCAGGAAGAAAGAAAGCAAAGTGAAAATACAGCTAAAATGGATAGAGAAAGATAGCAAAGCATACTGGAAAGCACAGTGGAAGGCTCAAATTGTCTTCTTCATCGCTTTCCTTTCATCTCTTCTCTTCTTCATTCTGTCACTTTCGGGCCTTGTCCCCATCTCGTATGCATTCGCATCAGGAAGCCTCGTTGTCTTCCTTGGCTCATTTTTGATTATCAGGACAGGACTTTAGGGTAATCGAGGCCCTTTTCAAGTAGATATTCATCCAGCTCTTCCTTATCGAGCATATATTTGCCACACAGATAATAAAAGAGCTTTCCGCATACATAGGCATCATCAAGTGCCTGATGTGCCTGATAGTTCATGTTCAGAACTTCATCGACAAGATAAGTTAGTTTATAGCATGTACGCCCAGGGATAAGCCTTCTAGAAAGAGAAAGAGTGCAATAGTATTCGTATGAAGGCGGTGTTATACCACAGCCTTTCAAGCTTGCTTTCAGCACTCCCATATCAAAGCGTGCATTGTGTGCAACCAGAGCTCGCGAGCCGATGAAGGCAGAAATATCGGGCCATAGCTCATCAAGATAAGGAGAACTTAGAATATCTCTAGAATCGAGATGATGAACATTTGTACAGACAGGATCGAAATAAGGAACCCTGGGATGGATAAGTGAATAGTAGGAATCAAGCTTTCTTCCATCTTCATCGAACAGGGCAAGGCCAATGGCACAAGCGCTGTCTGGATACCTATTTGCAGTCTCGAAGTCTATCGCAACATATTCCATCTCTTACTTATTCTTCTTTTCCTCGTTCTTTATGTATCTATTCAGCTCTTCCATATAGCCTGCGCTTATTATACCAGAAGGAAGAGCTATAAGAGCAATACCAAGGACAGATGAAATCATAGCAACAAGACGACCTACGTTTGTATGTGGTACAAAGTCTCCATAACCTACACTAGTAAGTGAAATAGTAGCCCAGTAGACAGCCTCGAAATAATTCGAGAAGAGCTCCTCTTCTAGGATATATAGGATGAAAGCAACTACAAAGATGTAGATAATGGCCATTGTAAGGACAACCATCAGAGGTTCCTTCTGCTTCTTTAACACCTTTACAAGCAGGAAGAACTGCCTGAAGTAGCGGGTAATTCTCAAGACCTTCAATAGTCTCAGTGCTACAAACAGTTTCATCATGAATGCATAATCTGGGACGAATGCGTAATCTGAAGCAGCAGAAAGATTAGAGAAGATAGAGTTTCCATAGATAGCGATATATGGAGGAATTATCGCCAGGAGATTCAATATCGAACCCAATGTAAATGGGAAGAGGATAAATGAAAGCTTCTTTTTCCCAATTGAATAGTCACTACAGAGCCAATGCAGCAGATAATCAGCGATCAGAACAGAAAATGTAATGATATCTATCGTCTTGAAGATAGCCCTCTTTCCTGAAAAGAAGAAAGGAATAAAGGAGACAAGAACAGTTGTTACGATAACAAAGTCATAGAGAAGACTTGCAACATCATTCTTCTCAGCGATACTAATAATTTCAAATAGTCGTTTTCTAATTTTCATCTTGTATACATCTCATCAAGCGTCCAGGGAAGGAATTCCCTGATCTGTCTCTTCCAATATGGCCAATCGTGGTTGCACTCTCCTCCCCAATAGAAGAAGTGTGCATTGATACCCTTTTGAGCACAAACAGTATCCAACATTCGTGTCGATTCTGTACATACACTATCCCAGCAACCTTCAGTTACACCTATAACTATAGTGCTGTTGTTGTACATCTCAATATATGGATGACCACTTTCCATATTCCCTATCGAGATAATTGGAGAATTCAGATATGTTCTCTCATCACACCAACCATTAAAGAAGAAACTCATATCATAAACACCCGAAAGAGCAAGTACTCCACCAAATAGATCAGGTCGACGAAAGAACATGCTTGCAGCATGGAAAGCTCCAAGTGAAAAGCCTGAGATAAGGATTTTCCTGCCCGTTGGGTTGATTGAATGGATCAGAGGAACAACTTCTTCAGTTATATACCTATAGTACTGCTCCTGCATCCACGATCTATGTCCATAGTCTGCTCCTTCATCAGAAAGGGACTCTCCATCAATGGAATCTACTGCAAATAGTTGGATCCTTCCTCCATCGATGAAATCCTGCAGAACTGAAGGCATATCAAAGTCCTCCCAATTGGAACAGTAGCCATTCTGACAGGGAAAGACGAGCATAGGAATTCCATCATGACCATATATGAGAAGATGGAGTTCTCGATTCAATATCTCACTATACTGGGACTGGTATATTCTATTCATGCGGGAAATAATACTTTTCTCGGTAAAAAATTGCTACAGTTTGGAAAAATCTGACTGCACTCCTGGTGACAAAATATATCGAATTACAACCAAATAGCGTGAGTATGTCGATAATCCTTACCCTATTCCCACATGTCAGTCTTGCACTTTTCGTGAATTCAACATTTGCCAGAGAAGCTGTTTATCAACCCAAAAACATATTTGACAAATAGTAATTTTTTGTCAAATTCTCTTGTTTTGTTTTTTTCTTTTTATTACACTTCAGAAAAAAATGTCCAAATGAATAGAAAAGAGGATACATTCTCTTTCTAAAGGAGTCTAATATGCGTATCAGAAATCTTGCTTTGCTCATCATGGTCATGTTGGCAACTGCAGCTCTATTTGCTGGCGGTGTCGACAACAAGACCAACCAGAATGTCGGCTTTGTTAGAAACGTAAGTAGAAACACAGAGCATCAGAGACCAGAGACTGTCCTGTACAACGTTGCAGGTATGGGTTTCATGGAAGATGGCCTTGTTGCTGAAGTTGGAAACCAGTTCCTCTATAAGAAGTATACAAATAAGTTAGGAACAACCACATACAAGGATGAAGAACCAGTATTCTTCTTCCCAAATGCTGAAGTCGTCTACAAGAAAGGTAAATGGGCTTTTGGTAATGCATTTGCTGTTGCAGGTGGTGGTGGAAACTTGAAGTATAAAGATGGTACAGCTTTGACATATCTAATGATGGGTCCGGGCTCTCCAGCACACAGTCTAGATGTCTACTCTGTAACTTTCGGAGATACAACAGCTGTCTCCTACAGCATCAATGAGAAAATCTCTGTAGGTGCTGCAGTTCGCGTCCTCTACACAACTCAGAAAATGAGCATGGATGTAACCGGTATAGGAGAAACAAGCTACGATGCAAATGGTTGGGGTATCGGAGGAATCTTCTCTGTCCACTACAAGCCAACTGAAAAGTGGGACCTTGTTGCACAGTACAGAACCATCACAAAGATGAACTGTGATGTTGAAAACAAGGAAGGTGCGTTAGCACCTCATATTCAGGGCTCCTTTGACAACGACATGCCAGCAGAACTCAATCTTGGCCTTGGATATCAGCTTGGAAAGGCAAACCTCAGCATGAGCTTGAACTACTACTTCAACAAGCAAGCTGATCTTGGAAATGCCCTGACTCCTAACAATTCCGATTACGACGACTCTTGGGAAATTGCAGGTGGTGTAGATTACCAGCTCACAGACAAAGTTCTTGTAAGTGGAGGTGTTATGTACACAAAGAATGGCTACAAGAAGACTGTAAACAATGTTCTTAGCCCAGTAATTGACTGCTTGTGCTTCTCAGCTGGTGGCGAATACAAGCTCAACAACAAGCTCACACTTTCAGCAGGTGCCCTCTATGGTCTCTACTTCGAAGACAAATACCAGATGGATTCTGACGAGATCGAACTTGACAGAACAGTAATTGCAGGCTGTCTTTCAGCAACATACAAGTTCTGATAGAAACAGGCTCTATATACAAATCCCCTTTGCAAGCAAGCAGAGGGGATTATTGTTTATAGATAGTTTCAACCTTTTCTTCTAAGTAACTTATCCTTCAGAATCAAGATTGAAGGCAGAATAAAGATTGTAGATAACATAGATGCGGTGAGGCTGACGATCAGAAGCAAGCCAAAATATCTAATTGGATTGAAGGATGCAAATGTCAGCATGACAAGGCCCATGTCGATACTAAGAGTTGTCAATATGATTGCTCTTCCAGTTTCTCTTATGTTCAACTCAACAAGTTCCATTTCACTAAGTTCTGGTCTTTCCCTTCGATTATTCTTGAGCCGAATTAGGAAGTGCATTGCATCGTCAACGCCTGCACCAACAGCAATCGAAGAGAATCCAATAGTTACCATATCGAATGGGATATGGAAGAGGAAAAGGAAGATATAGTTGAACATGACACCCGAAAGGACAGGAACCAAGGTCATTATTCCATTCATTGGAGACAAGAAGGTAATTGCACCAATGATGAAGATCATCAAGAGAGAGACAAAGGTCGCAATGCTCTGATCTTGATACATTATATCGATTGACCTCATGCTATCAGAAGCTCCACTGCTGATCCTGCTTTCGCAATCTTCTGGAAGCATATATCTGAAATAGTTGATTGTCTTTTCAATTCTTCTTGCACTTCCTGCGTTCTGTAAGTCTCCAAGTTTTGCGTCATAGTTTCTGATGAAGAGGTCCATTCTCGTTCCATCCTCATTCATTATGTCATCAAGCGCTTCTGTGTTGATGTTGTTCCTGATCATGAGAAGAATCCTTGACAGGTAGTTGATCAATCCTGCGTTATCAGGTATTCCCTGTGCTCCGGAATATATATTGTTGAGGAAGTTTACATATTGAGAGAAGGATACGATTGTCACGATATCTGGGTCCGCTGCCTGAATTGCGCACTCGAATGCATATACATCCTTTAATACATCTGGGCGATAGAAGTATCCTTTCTCCCCTTCTGGAGCTCTCAATACAACATAATATGGGTTGATACCACCAAGAGTTCTCGCAAAGTGATATGTATCGATCACTGCCTGATCATGACGAGGAAGGTAATTCATATAGTTGGAATCGAAATCGATCTTATCCTTCGAATACATGAAAAGAGCGAAGATCAGAACAAAAAGGATGCAGAAAAGCTTCCAGCTTCTCACGACTGTCTTTGATGACCAATATACAAACTTTGAAAGATATCCATCAGAGTAGGTCTTCATCTGCTTTGCCCTAGGGTTTCTGACATGGACAAGGATTGCAGGAAGATATGTCAGGGAAAGGATTGCGCAGAATGTAACACCGATTGCAACTGTGATACCAAACTCTCTGAATACAACAGTTCTGCACACAAGGAAAGAAAGGAAGCCACAGACTGTTGTGATCATTGCCAGAAAGATTGTCTTTGTAATCTTAGCAAAATGATAATCAAGTATGTCCTTTTCATTTCTTGCTATCGCCTCATAATATTCGCTGATCAAGTGAATCGAATATGAGGAGCCGAGTGTAAGGACAAGACATGGAGTTAGAATCGTTACTAAAGTAAGGTCATATCCAGCAAGTGCCATCACACCCAGTGTCCAAACTATTCCGATCAAGGACATGGAGGCTGGAATAATTACAGAACGTAATGACCTGAAAGAAAAATAGAAAGTAATCAGGATTACAATCAAGCAGAGAACGAAGAGAAGGACAAGATCTCTATTGAGATACTTCATTATCGCATTGGTAAGAATCTCACCACCATTTAGAGCAACAATTCCATATTGCCTTAGAGGATTTACTACACTATCGAGCTCTTTCAAGGATTCTGCATTCAGATTTCTTGCCTGGAAAATCAGCATGAATGTAGAACCATCACCACTGTAGAGATAGTCCTTGGCAACAGAGTCGTTGAGTACTCTGCTCTTGAAGACTTCTACAGATTCCTCATCCCATACCTCACCATCACTTATAGGAGACATTGGGACAAGAGCAAGTCGGGAACCACGCTTTTCAACTGTCACGAAATCGAAAGGAGAAAGACAGGTACCGATATCCCACCTAGA
>JAFVDZ010000017.1 GCA_017478205.1 Spirochaetales bacterium
GACGACTTCAAGATTTACCTATCCGACGTCGGTCTTCTGATGGCACAAAAGGATGTTTCAATCAACGACATACTCTTCATGGAAGCTGAACTCACCGACTTCAAATGCGGCATGAGTGAAAACTATGTGGAAAACTGTCTGATCTCTTCCGGATTCAAAACACATTTCTGGCGCAATGACAAAGGGACCAAGGAAGTCGACTTCATAGTGAATATCGATGGCAAGCTTATCCCCATCGAGGTAAAAAGCGGGGATAATACCGGCAGTGACAGCCTCAATGACTATATCCGCCTATTCAACCCCGATTATTCCATCCGAATCTCTGAGAAGAACTTCGGGTTCGAGAATCACATCAAATCAGTCCCACTTTACGCAGTCTTCTGCATTGAAGCCACCAAATAGATTTTAACGTCGTTTGCACATGTGCCGATTGATCAATCGGCACCGCAGGACGTTTCTCTTTCATCAAGTTAGGGATGAGAGAGGTCAAATATTCAGATATCACTGGTAGTTTCAGTTTATGTTTGACTTATCATTCAGTTTTTACCAATGGAAAGAGCGTCGATGATATGGAGTAAGCCCATATTTTTCTATCGCTTCAATGTGTTCCTTGGTAGGGTAGCCTTTGTTCTTCTTGAAGTTGTATTCAGGATACTTTTCATCTAATTCTAGCATGAATCTATCACGAGCTGTCTTTGCAAGAATACTTGCTGCCATGATTTCATGAAAGCGAGCATCTCCCTTGACTTCAGCTCTGACAGGATAACCTTCAAGCTGCTTTGGAACTTTGTTGCCATCAATCAAGATAGTATCGACTTTCGTTCTTTCCATTATTCTCTTGGCACATTCAGCCATGCCCTTTAATGAGGCTTGAAGGATGTTGATCTCGTCTATTTCTTCATTTGAGATGAATATTATCTCAAAGTCTACAGCCTTTTCCTTGATTATTCTCTCAGCATATTCTCTCTGTTTTTCAGAGAGTTTCTTTGAATCGTTGAGAACTTCAAAAGGGAAATCCTCACTGAGAACACAGCCTGCTGTGACGACAGGACCACAGAGTGGACCTCTTCCTGCTTCATCGCAGCCGAGAATGATTCCATCGCTCAAATCAAATAGTGTAAGCTGTTGTTCTTCCATCAAAACATCCTTTCTTGTATAATTTAGCAGAATTTATGATTTCAGGAGAACCCATTGTTTCTAAAATGTCTCGATATCAACGGCTTTAAAAGTTTTGCTGATAAGACCCATATCGATTTTGCAGATGGTATTACAAGCCTTCTCGGCCCGAATGGGTGTGGAAAGTCGAATATCGTCGATTCCATCAAATGGGTTCTTGGAGAACACTCCACAAAGTCACTCAGAGCAAGCAGGATGGAAGACTGTATCTTCAATGGTACTGACAACAGAAAACCACTGCAGTTTGCAGAGGTTGCCCTGACTCTTGATAACAGTGAAAGACTGCTTCCTTCTGATATGACTGAAATTGAGATCAAGAGAAGAGTCTTCAGAAGTGGTGAAAATGAGTACTATATCAACAAGAACCGCTGTCTTTTGAAGAATATCAGGGAACTCTTTTTCGATACTGGTGTCGGCAAGAGTGCGTACTCTATCCTTGAACAGGGTAAGATCGATCAGATCCTTTCCTCAAAGCCTGAAGATAGAAGATATATCTTCGAAGAGGCTGCAGGTATTTCAAGATTCAATCAGGAGTGCAATGAGGCCCAAAGGAAGATCCAGAGAACTGAAGAGAATATCAGCCAGGTTGAAATAATCATTAAAAGTGAGAAGCGCACCTATGATAACCTCAGAAACCAGGCTGAAAAGGCGATGCAATATTCAGAACTCAATAAGAAATTGCTCGACCGTGATGCAGATCTCTATATCCTCAAGGTAAAGACATATCAGGATTTGAAGAGCATGAGAAGTGAGCGAGTTGTCTCCCTCAAGGCAGATCTTGAACGTGTTACCAACGCGCTTGAGACAAGCAAGGAGGAGATCGAACGCTTCAACGAGGATGTTAGAGCTACATCCGAAAAGAGCCACAACCTCAACTATGCATT
Source organism: Spirochaetales bacterium (assembly GCA_017478205.1). Taxonomy (GTDB): domain Bacteria; phylum Spirochaetota; class Spirochaetia; order Sphaerochaetales; family Sphaerochaetaceae; genus Bullifex. Next base: position 2,061 of record JAFVDZ010000017.1, read on the forward strand.
AAATAGGGCTGAAGAAGCAGTAAATGGTATCAACGATAGAATCCATATGCTTGAAGATCGATATCGTGATTACCTTGCTGCAAAGCAGGAATCTGATACTAGATGTATAACTATCCAGAGCAATATCGATAGAGACCTTGCTCAGCTTGATGAGATGAAGGAGCAGCTTGCTGACAAGAAAGAGCAGCTTGCTGAACTCAATAATCAAGTGAGAAGGGCAAATGGAATCATATCAGATGACCAGAAGCAGATTGCTTCCTTCTCATCCCTCATCGAGAAGGAAGAGGAAGCAATCAGCGATAATGATATGACTCTTGCTTCTCTTTCTATCGAGCTTAAAGATGTTATTGAAGACCTTGCTCACGAACTTGATGAAAAGATGGGCGAGGAGTATTCCCTTAATAGGAGAACTGCTGCAGAAAAGCTTTTCAGAGATCGTCTTTCAAGCCTTATCAACCGTTTTGGAGAAAAGAAGAAATTCTATCAGAACCTTAATGCTATCGGTGCAGATACCTTCTCTTCTTTCGCTTCAGACCTCGATTCAGTTCTTGCCGAGCTTTCTAATCTTTCAAAGGAATTTGATAACTACAAGAATACAATTCCTCCCTTCCTCGATTCCTTGCTTGCTCCTGAAGGTCTTCTCACAAAGAAGAGAAGTATCTCAGAGAGAGAAGAGAAGGCAAGAAGTGCCAATGAAAAGAGTAGGGAGAAGATACTTTCATATCGCCAGAGCAGCGCAGAGCTTCAAGCTGAGATAGATTCTCTTAGAACCACTGTCGAGCAGATGAACATGCAGGTTGCAAATCTTACTGGTATCCTTTCTCAATCTGAGACAACAACTAGGAACCTCGAGAGGTCTATCGAAGAAAAGAAGATGGATCTTTCTGATGCTCAGAGTGCATCAGCAGTTGCCGATTTGAGAATCCAAGAGTCCAATGAACTTTTGAAGAAGGCTGACCAGGAAAAGCTCGATCTGAAGAAGAAGGCTGATGAAATAAGAAAAGAGCTTTCTGAAGTTCAGGCTGAAATCAGTAAGCGTTATCAGGATCTCACTCGTAAGGAGCAGGAGAGAAACAACGTTCTTGAGAGTATAAACACTATCAAGAACGATATCGAGAAAAATGAGATGCTTATCGGTAACTGTGATGAGCACATCACTGAACTCTTTTCAAACTTCTACAACACCTATTCAAGAAACCTTCAGGAATTCAAGGATAGGGCAGAAACTGAGCTGCCAGATCAGGTGTTGCTTGAGAATGAACTTTCTGAAATCAGAAAGCAGATACAAGCCCTTGGCCCGAATATCAACCACATGGCTGTCGATGATTTCAAGGAAGCCAAGGATAGATATGATTTCTACGTTGGTCAGCTTGATGATCTTAATAAGGCAAAGGCCGACCTTGAAAAGGTACTCTCTGAAATCCAGGGAAAGAGTGAACAGCTCTTTTTGGAGACATATAAGAAGATAAGCGACAATTTTCAAGAGATGTTCAAGCGTCTTTTCAATGGAGGCAGGGCTGAAATCACACTCCAGGATCCTGAGAATGTGCTTACAAGTGGCATCGATATCTTTGCTCAGCCACCAGGAAAGAAGCTCATTTCTCTTTCACTTCTCTCTGGTGGAGAGAGAAGTATGACTGCTGTTGCACTTCTATTTGCAACATATATGGTAAAGCCTTCACCATTCTGTATCCTTGATGAGATCGATGCAGCGCTCGATGATAAGAATATTGGCTACTTCCTGTCAGTTCTTGAGGACTTTGGAAAGACGAGCCAGTTCATTATCATAACGCATAACAAGCATACAGTTCTTGGCTCTAACTCGCTTCTAGGTGTAACTCAGATGGAGGCTGGTGTTTCAACAACTGTCACCTATAAGCTTGCGCATGTAGAGGGTGAAGCTGTAATATTGAATGACGACCAGGAAATGGTTGATTTTGATGATGAAGGAAGGCGCACCTAATTGACGTATTTGCTATTTATTAGTATAAATACGAAGTTGCATTGTGCACTGAGGATAATGAATGTTCGATAGTATTAGTACTAAATTCAGTTCAATCATGAAAAATCTCTCTGGTAAGGGAAAAATTACCGAGAAGAATATTCGTGACGCAGTCGAAGAAATTAAAATTTCTTTGCTTGATGCTGATGTCAACCTCAGAGTAGTTCGTCGCTTCATCAACGGAACTTTGGAAGAGGCACTTGGCGAGAAGGTCTTGCTGTCTGTCGATCCAGGTCAGCAGTTTACCAAGATTGTCTATGACAGAATGGTTGCATTGCTTGGTGATGGAGATGCTTCACTTTTAAAGCTCAAGGGCAAGGATGCCACAACTATTATCCTGATGATGGGTCTTCAGGGTTCTGGTAAGACCACAACCGCAAGCAAGCTTGCATACAAGCTTACAAAAGAGGGTAGAAAGGTAATGCTCGTCGCAGCAGACCTTGTCAGACCTGCAGCTGTCCAGCAACTTTGTGTGCTTGGCGAAAAGGTTGGTGTAAGAGTCTTTACAATCCCAGGTGAAAAAAATCCTGTAAAGGTTGCAACTGAAGCTGTCAAGACAGCAAAGCATGAATTATACGACACAGTAATTGTCGATACCTCTGGTAGAATGCATCTTGACGATGTCCTTATGAAGGAAATTCAGGATATCGCATCTGCTATCAGACCAGATGAGACTCTCTTCGTTGCCGATGCAATGACTGGTCAGAACGCTGTCTCAATTGCACAGGAGTTTGAATCGAAGGTTGGAATTACAGGTGTAATCCTTTCCAAGTTCGACTCTGATACAAGAGGCGGTGCTGCTCTCTCTTTAAAGAGTGTTGTTGGAAAGCCAATCAAGTTCATTGGTATGGGAGAAAAGCCAGAGGATCTCGAAACCTTCCATCCAGATAGAATTGCTTCCAGAATTTTGGGCATGGGTGATGTCGTCTCTCTTGTAGAGAAGGCTCAGCAGGTCTATGATCAGGAAGAGGCTGAGAGAATGGCCAAGAAGATCCAGAAGAATACCTTCGATCTTCAGGACTACCTCGATCAGCTGGAAAACATGAATAAGATGGGTTCTGCAGATAAGCTTCTTGAGATGATTCCTGGAGCAAAGGGAAATATCAGTGAAGAGGATCTGCATCTTGAAGAACTTGAAAGCGAGAAGGCTATAATCCGCTCGATGACCAAGTTCGAGAGAGCGAACTTCAGAATTATCGGACCTAGCAGAAGGAAGAGAATCGCAAAGGGTTCTGGAACTTCTGTTGCCGAAGTAAACAGACTTCTCAAGAAGTTTGAAAAGAGCAAGCTTTTGATGAAGAAGCTTGCAACCAATAAGAAATTTCAGTCTGACATGCTAAAATATATGGGCATGTAAGACTATCAAGTAGTATAAGGAGTAAAGCTAGAAAATGGTTACTATCAGACTTAAGCGTTTTGGTGCAAAGGCAAGACCATACTTCAGAGTTGTTGTTCAGGATGGCAGAATTGCTACCAAGGGTAAGACTATCGATGAGATCGGTACCTACAATCCAATTGCAGATGCAGACAATCAGGTCACAATTGATGCTGCAAAGGCAACAGAGTGGATCAACAAGGGTGCAGTTCCTTCAGACACAGTAAAGAAGATCTTCAATCAGAAGGGTATTTTTCTTACCAGAACCTCTCAGAACTAATCTTTAATCAATAGAGGTTAGCATATGGAAAAGGAACTGGTTGAATTTGTTGTCAAATCACTTGTCGACAGACCAGAAGAGGTTTCCGTGAATGTTATCGAGGGGGAAAAGTCTACCATCCTCGAGCTTCATGTAGCCGAAGACGATGTAGGCAAGGTAATAGGCAAGCAGGGCCGTATTGCAAAGGCAATCAGAACTATTCTTTCTGCTTCTGCAACCAAAGACGGCAAGCATGCTGTATTGGAGATTCTGGACTGATGGATAAAGCGTTCCTCGCTACAGCCACAGTTGGTAGAACTCATGGAGTAGAGGGCTTTCTTAGGCTTGTTTCTCTTTCGGGAGAGACAGCTCATTTGAGAAGGCTCTCTTCTTGTGTTCTAGTGACAAAGGAAAAGAAAGAGCTAACTGTCGAGATTGAGTCTATGAAGTCTCTCTCTGACTCGCTCCTGGTTCGTTTCGTTGGCTATGATTCACCTGAAAAGGCACGTTTCCTTTCTGGTTCTGTGATGTACATAGATAGAAAGGATGCTCCACCGCTAAAGAAGGGGGAAGTTTATGTTGCTGACCTCTTTGGTCTTGATGTCATTTTTGATGGAAAGGTCGTAGGGAAGGTGGAATTCGTATCCGATGGAGCCCAGGCTATGTTCCTTAATGTAAAGAAGAATGATGGGGATATGAGAATTGTTCCATATCTTCCTGTCTATGTCTCGAGACCAGATCTTGAAAAGGGGACGATCGAGCTGCTTGTAGGAGAACTACTGGACTGATGCATATCGATATCCTCACACTATTTCCTGATATGGTCGAGAATTTCTTTACCAATTCGATTATGTCGAAGGCAGTAGAGAATGGCCTCGTGACCTACAATATCATCAACTGGCGAGATTTCACTACCGATAGACATCACACATGTGATGATGTCCCTTACGGTGGCGGTGCTGGTATGGTCATAAAGCCAGAGCCACTTTCAAAGGCACTTGAAAGTGTATCTGCCAGGAGTAAGAGAGTTATCTATGCAACTCCTTCTGGAAAATTGCTTGACCAGAAGATGGCATATGAACTTTCCAAAGAGGAGAATCTAGTATTTATCTGTGGCCACTATGAGGGAATTGACCAGAGGATCATAGATGAGTATGTCGATGATGAAATCAGCATTGGAGATTATGTAATCTCCTCTGGTGAGAACAGTTCACTCGTCATTATAGATGCAATCTATAGACTGATAGATGGAGTCATCTCATCTGACAGTCTTGAGGACGAGAGTTTTACCGGAGAACTCTTGGAATATCCTCAATATACACGGCCTGAAAGGTATTGCAATAAAAGCGTACCTGAGGTATTATTATCCGGTCATCACGACAGAATTGCTACCTGGCGTGAATTCCGTAGGCTCGAAAAAACGATGCTGAGCCGACCGGAAGTGCTGGACAGTGCCTCTCTCGACACTGAAGAGCGAAGAAAACTTATAGAACTATTAGATAACAAGGGGACTTGTCAAAAATGGACATGATCAGAGCTATCGAAGCTAAGCAGATTAAGAAGGACGCTGAGAACTTCAGCGTAGGTGATACTGTAAGAGTTAACTTCAAGATTGTTGAAGGAACTACTGAGAGAGTACAGGCATTCGAAGGTACTGTTATTGCACTCAACAATAGCGGTGTTAGAAGAACCTTCACTGTAAGAAAGATTTCTTATGGTGTTGGCGTCGAAAGAATCTTCCCTCTGCACTCTCCTAGAATCGAAAGCATTGCAGTTGTTAGATACGGTAAGGTCAGAAGAGCTAAGCTCTACTATCTCCGTGGCAAGGTCGGTAAGGCTGCTAAAGTCAAGGAGCTTATCCGCGCTAAGAACTAAATGCTATCTAGTTCAGATGAAACCGGTTGGGTCATGTATTCAGCCGGTTTTATTTTTACCTTGTTCAACTGTATAAAAACGAATTATCATCTAGCTATGCCAAAGGAAAATAATAGAGGTCGTATGCATTCAAAGCAGAGACCTGATAAGAAAATAAAGAAGAATAAGAATGTCGAGCAGAATTCAAAGCTCGTAGGCTTTTCTACCTTGAGCCAGGTATCAGGCCTTCCTCCCAAGACTGTCTTTCATTCAAGGCTTTCTGTTCCACCAGAAAAGGTTGTCAAGGAGCCACATGTTATTTGCCATATCTGCAAAGAGAAGATCGACCTGATCAGTGAAGCACTCACAGATCCATCTGGAGAATATGTTCATTTCGACTGTGCAATAAGAACTCTCAAAGAAAGCTATAGACCTCGTGAAAACCAGACTATAAGTTATATCGGTAGAGGAAACTTTGCTCTATGTGAGAAAACTGAGGATGGTAAGTGGATGATCGTTGAGAGAATCCCTTACGAGTCTAGTGAGAGTAACGAGAAGATGAAAAATTACGTGGAGAGTCTCAAGGTATGATGAATTCAAGAATTGCAATGTTTCCCGGTTCTTTCGATCCACCAACCCTAGGTCACATGGACATCATAAAGAGGTCGGCAATGCTCTACGACAAGCTCTATGTAGTTGTTGCCGATAACATTTCAAAAAAGAATCTCTTCACAGCCACTGAGCGTGTAGAGATGCTTTCAGCTGAGCTTGTCGATTATCCAACTGTTGAAGTTGTCAAGTATCCAGGACTCATGGTTGAGTTTGCTTCCAAGAATGATGTGGGAGTAATGATTCGTGGTGTTAGAGCCATGGGTGATTTCACATATGAATTTGAACTTGCTATGATGAACAGGCAGATCTGCCCAGGCCTTGAGATCCTTTTCATGCCAACAGATGCAAAGTATTTCCTTATCAGATCCTCTCAGATCAAGGAGCTTGCAGCCTTTGGTGCAGATATTTCCAATATGGTCCCAGAGCGTGTTGCAAGGCTTGTAGGGGAGAAGATTGGAAAGAAGAACTGAAAAAATTAATTTCTTTTTGCAAAGCTATTGACTCATTTAAGTAAATTGTCTTAAATATGTCGTGTTGTTTGACAACATGGAGAGGTTCCCGAGCGGTCAAAGGGGGCAGACTGTAAATCTGTTGGCTACGCCTTCGAAGGTCCGAATCCTTCTCTCTCCACAAAGAGCTCTTCACATTGAAGAGCTTTTTTTGTCTCTGGAGGTTTCTCTTGGCCTGGTACGATAAGGGTGTGGATTTTACATGTCAACGCTGTGGTCACTGTTGTAGTGGAGAACCAGGCTTCGTCTTTCTTTCAGATGAAGAGATTGATAGATTATCTGCTTTCCTTGAGATGAAGAGAGAAGAGTTCCTTGAAGTCTATACAAGAAAGATTGATATGGGAGACCACTATGAAATTTCTCTTCGTGAGAGAGCCAATTACTCCTGCATCCTTCTTTCTGATCGTGGCTGCATGGTCTACTCTGTAAAGCCACAGCAATGTACTACATATCCTTTCTGGGGTTATCTATTTTCTGATAGAGCACTATGGAATGAGGAGATGAAGGCATGCCCCGGAATCAATAGGGGAGAGCATCACTCTAAGAGAGAGATTGATGAGATACTCTCTCTAGAAGCAAAACATGAAAATAAGCAGATTTTGAAGTAATTATGCTTGATTTGTCGCACTATTGATTCTAACTTTAAAAATAGGGGTATAGGTTCTTTTGGCAAGATTTTCAGATAAGACCATTGAAGAAATTAAAAGTAAGCTCAGCATCGTAGATGTTGTATCTACCTATACTCAGGTATTCCATAGAAATGGTGAATGGATCAAGTGTCCATTTCATGGTGGTGGTAATGAAAGAACACCATCCTGCAAGCTGAACCTTGAAAGAGGCAGTTATTACTGCTTTGGCTGTAAAGAACATGGTTCCATGTTCGATTTCGTCATGAAGATGGATAAGGTGAGTTATCCAGAGGCGATAAAGATTCTTGCTGACAAGGCAGGAGTCGAGCTTGAGGAGATGACAGCCGAAGATAGAAAGCGTAGGGATGACATTGGAGCGATGTACGATCTGTATGAAAGAATACAGAAGACCTTCAGGCATATCCTATTGAATGATTCTAGAGGTAAAAAGGCACGTGAATACCTTGAAAAGAGACATATCAACGCAGAGATAAGCGAAAAGTTCTCTCTTGGTTATGCTCCAGCTGATACCTCTTGGCTATATGGATTTCTGAAAAAGAATGGCTACAGCGATGAATTTTTGAAGGAGAGCGGATTCTTCTCGAGGAACAAGTATCCATGGCCACTCTTTGCTGACCGTCTCATGTTCCCTGTAAGAAATTTCCAGGGAAAGGTAGTCGCTTTCGGTGCAAGAGATCTTTCTGGTAGGGAAAATAGCCCAAAGTATATCAACACCAATGAGACGATGATCTACTCAAAGAAGCACAACCTATATGGTATCAACGAATCCTTGAAGGAATGGAACAAGAACCATGTAGCAATTGTATGTGAAGGTAACTTTGATGCGATCTCGCTCCATCAGGCGGGAGTTGAGAATGCAGTTGCTCCATTTGGTACTGCATTTACTGTAGACCAGGCAAAGTTGATCTCAAGATATTGCAACAAGATCCAGTTGCTGTTCGACTCCGATACTGCAGGCATGAAGGCTACAAGGGATTCCTTGATAATGCTTCAGGGCCTTGGAATCGAACAGGAGGTGCTTCATATCGATGGAGCAAAGGATGCATCTGAACTTCTTGAAAAAAAAGGTGCAGAAGAAGTAAAAAATATCGTTTCAACAGCCGTATCAGGGTATAGATATCTTGAAGATAATGGATTGAAATTATATAATATACGGACGCCAAAAGGATTAACAGAATTTCTGTCATATATGGCACCCTATATCAATGCTACAACAAGCGAAGTGGAAAGGGCAAGCTATATTAGACTGGTTTCTGAGCTTTCTGGCATCCAGGAGGATAAGGTCGAGAGCGATCTGAACCGAGTCAAGAGTAGTGGAAATACTCGCTATGAAAGACCCGAAGAAGAGAGCAACCACAGATCTAGATCCTTCAGTGCTGCAGCAGCTTCTCCTGATCTCTACCTCATGTTAATGCTGGCAAATCATAGGGAGCTGTTTCCACGTTATACCTCTGTTTTGAAATTTAGAGATATACACGACATGGAAGCACAACTTATATACGTGGCACTTGAAAATGTCCGTAGGGAAGATGATGGAAAGACTGATGAAGTCTTCCTTAGTCTATTTGCTGATGACGAGGTCAGATCTGATGTCTCTGCATCGTTTGAACTGGATGAGTTCAAACCAGAGAGGCCCGAAGAGGTCATAGATGAGTTACTTGACCGTCTGAAGCTTAGAAGACTAGAGGAGAGACAGAAGCAAGTCAGTTCACAGCTTCAGCGTGGAGAATTGGAAGGGTTTGGTGAAGAGGACCTTGACGAGCTGCTTGCCGAGAAGATGGATGTCGACAAAGAGATTCTGGAGATGAGAAATCGACTGCGCACAGGCAGGAAGAAGGAAAAAGATGGCAATGACGGATGATATTAGAGCACAGATTATCAAAGATCTGAAGTGCATAGCTGTTGAGAGAGATGGAGAGAACTATATAACCAAGAATGAGGTTGAGTGTTCTCTGGGAAAGTATCTCAAGAACAAGTTCAACAGCGAAGATTTCGATGATATTGTTTCTGAGCTTGAGAAGATAGATATTGTCTATCATGAAGATAACGTCGACATAATGACCAGTCCAGATGGAGAAGTCTCTCTTGAAGTTCTCGAAGAGGATGATGAACTTGATGAAGAAGCTCTCGAGGCTGATGAGGCTGATAATGCATTCGAAATGGTTCCAAATGACCCACTTCTGGACGATGAAGACGAGGATGATGACGAAGATGATGATGAGGACGAGGAGGATGAAGATCTTCACTCTGATGCTCCATCTCTTTCTTCCTGGGCTGTTGATGATGAGAGAGTAGGCTCAACTGAGAGCTACATCGACCCAAATATGGTCGGAGAGTCCCATGAAGCTGATCGCCAGATGACCATCCTTGGCAATGACAAGACAGAGGCTTCCGGTGATGATCCAATCAGACTTTATCTCAGGGAAATCGGTAAAGAGAATCTGCTTGATGCAAGCCAGGAAGTCATTCTCTCGAAGAGAATGGAGTCTGGTGATGAAGTAATCAGATCCGTTATCAGAAAGAGTGGACTCCTTATATCTCTTTTTACCAAGGTCGCTCAAGATATAGCTACCAAGGTAGATGAGGATGAGGATATCTCTCCTGAAGAACTAAAAGCCAAGCTTGCACTCCACAAGCATTATAACAACCATTACAAAGAGAGTTTGAAGGGTTGCCAGAAGCTCCTTAAGGAATATAATGAGCAGATCGAGAGAGCTAAGCTCACAGGTGAAGAACTACTGAATGATGATAAGTTCAACGCAATGAGAAATGAGCTCATGACTCTTGGTCTTGGTGGCTTCGAAGTAAAGAGAGAGGATATCGAATTCTTTACTGAAGCAAATGCCAAGGAGCTTTCCAAGGTAGTTGGTGGTGAGCCTACCAGAAAGGATTACAACACATATGTAGGTATTCCTAATCCATTTGGTGGAAAGCTCATTGTCAATCGCTTCCATATCATAGATAAGAACGAGAACAGTGTATTTGCTGAGCTCGATAAGCAGGCTGAGGCTGATGCTATACAGGAAGAGATTGAGAACGGTGAAACTGTTCTTACTGATACTGAGAGCTCTGATAGTGAAGGTCTTTCTGTTGAGGATGGTGGTGCACTCAAGGTCGATGAGGATTATATCAGGGCCGTTGATAGCCTTGCTCAGGTAGAATCTGAAAAGCTTCCTATCTGGTATTATCCAATATTGCTTCATCAGGATGAGATCGATGAACTTACAGAAAAGTTCATCAAGGCTGATGAACTTATCAACGAGTGCAATCTGAAGGAGAAGAGAATTACTCAGATTCTCCATATCTCTCAGGATCAGGATATTGCAAAGGCTCTCAGAAAGCTTGGCCGTGAGCTTGCAACAAGCTCAAGAGCAAGTGTAGAAGAGGAGCTTGGCCTCGATGCTGACCAGATCAAGGAATACATCAAGGAACTCCAGCTCACAGAGAAGAATATCAAGTCCATCTGCTATGAGTTCGAATCCTTTGATGATAGACCTACTGGTAAAGAGAATGAGGTTCTCAGAACTGGTACCCAGAAGATTCAAGATGATGTAAAACTCATCAAGAAGGGCCAGAAGACTATGAAGGATGCCAAGGATAAGCTTATCAAGGCAAACCTACGTCTTGTAGTTTCTATTGCAAAGAAGTATACCAATAGGGGACTACAGTTCTTCGATCTTGTACAGGAAGGTAACATCGGCCTTATCAAGGCAGTTGAGAAGTTCGAGTACAGAAAGGGCTTCAAGTTCTCCACATATGCTACCTGGTGGATCAGACAGGCAATCACCCGTTCTATCAGTGACCAGGCAAGAACAATCCGTGTTCCTGTTCATATGATCGAACAGATCAACAAGGTTGTAAGAGAGTCCAGAACTCTTCTTCAGCAGCTCGGAAGAGAGCCGACCGATGAGGAGATCGCTAACAATCTCGGATGGGACGAAAAGAAGGTCAAGTCTGTCAAATCTGTTTCCAGAGAGCCAATCTCTCTTGAAACACCAGTTGGAGAAGAGGAAGATTCACTTCTTTCCGATTTCATCGAGGACAAGGATGTCGAGAATCCTGCAACTCAGACTGCGTATGTTCTTCTTCAGGAGCAGATCAAAGAGGTTCTCAAGACCTTGCCTCCTAGAGAACAGGAAGTTCTGCGCATGAGATTTGGTCTTGATGATGGATATCCATTGACCTTGGAAGAGGTTGGATTGTATTTTGATGTTACACGTGAGCGTATCAGACAGATTGAGGCCAAGGCCTTGAGAAGACTGAGACACCCAAAGAGAAGTAGAAAGTTGCAAGATTACGTACAACAGTAATCTATAGGAGTTTATATAATGGCTGAGAATGAATTACAGCAGATTCACAATCTTCTTATCCAGCTTCAGGATGTGCTTAAGAAGAAGTTTGCTTTGGAAAGAGAAATCGAAGAGCTTCCAAAGAATCTTAGTGGCAAGAGATCAGAGCTTATCAAGGCTAATGAAGAGTTTTTGGCTCTCACCAAAAAGTATAATCTTGCTAAAGAGACTGCAAATAGGACAGCTCTTGATTACGAGACCGCATTCAACCAGAGAGTAAGCTCTGAAAAGAAGATGGAGTCTGTAACTACTCAGAGAGAGTTCGATGCTCTTTCTAAGGAGATCGAAGAGGCAAAGATCACAGAAACTGGTCTTAACAAGGCTAAGAAGGCAACTCAGGAAGAGGTTGATAACCTTGCAGCACTTGTTAGCGAGAAGCAGGCTGCTTTGGATGCTATGACTGCAGAGGTTTCTAGTCAGGAAGCTGAACTTGAAGCTCAGGTCAACGAAAAGAAGGCTGAAATCGCAAGTTATGAAGAAACTTGCCAGGAGATCAAGGCTCAGGGTATTGCTGATTCTATCTACTCCAAGTTTGCTTCTATCGTTAAGAATAAGAATGGTCTTGGAATCGTTCCAGTTCATGGACAAGTATGTCAGGGCTGTAATATGATTCTTCCTGTACAGTTCGTAAACGATGTACATATTGGCAACTCAACAATGTACTGCCCATACTGTTCTAGAATTCTCTTCTACGAAGAAAGCGAGGATGCTGTCGATTACTCAGCAGAGCTCCAGAACTTCGAAGAGGACGACCAGAATGTTACAGCAGACTTTGGTCAGGATGTCGATATCGATCTGGACAATATTTAAAATTATCTGTGGTCAGCTAGGCAATCGCTTCATTAAGTTGGAGAGGAAAGTCCGGGCTCCATGGGACAGGATGCTGGTTAACGACCAGGCGCAGTAATGCGACAGAAAGTGCAACAGAAAGTATACCGCCTGAAAGGGTAAGGGTGAAAAGGCAGGGTAAGAGCCTACCGCTTCTCCAGTGATGGAGAAGGCATTGTAAACCTCGTCCGGAGCAAGTTCAAGTATGGGAAGTGTCCCGTCTCAGACAATACTTCTCGGGTAGAACGCTAGAGTCGTCAGGTAACTGCCGACCAGGATAGATGATTGCCGTTATACAGAACCCGGCTTATTGCTAGCCACAGTTTGTTTTTATTTAGGAGATAGTGTAAAAGCTACCTCCTATTTTTTATTCTTTAGCTTGTTTTACTTCATCCCAGAGCTCGTTAAGTTCCATTACATGGTCCTTATCGACAGGAATACTTCTTTCATCTGCAAGATTGAAGACACCTGTGAATCTTTCAGTCATCTTCCTGTTTGCTCTTTCCATAGCTTGGTTAGGTCTGATTTTTACATATCTACAGAGATTTACAACAGCTGTTAAGAGATCCCCAAGCTCTTCTTCAAGGTGTTCTTGATTATCTTCTCCAAGAGCTTCCTCGACTTCTTTTAGCTCTTCATGGACTTTATCGACAACTCCATTTACATCAGGCCAATCGAAACCGAATTTAGAGAGCTTTTTCTGTATCTCATAACTCTTTTCTAGTGGAGGAAGGGAAGAAGGGATGTGCTCGAATATCGATCTTGCATCAGCCTTTCTGCCTTCCTTCTGAGCCTTGGCTCTGTTAAAGGCAGCAAGTGCTTCTTCCTCATTGTGTACAGAGACATTTCCAAATACATGATCATGTCTCCTGTAGATCTTATCTACGACATCGTTGATTGCATCTACAGGGTCAAAATCTTTTTGCTCCTCATGGATTCTAAGCAACATCAAAGCATTGAGAAGAACATCACCAAGCTCTTCCTTACAAAGCATCTTATCCATCTTGTTGACACCATCAAGATATTCATATGCTTCATCTAGAACATTCTGAAGAGAAGATTTAGGAGTCAATGCTCTATCATAGGGACATCCTTCAGGAGAGCGTAGAAGTGTAAGTATCTCATAGAGATTGAAAAATGCATCTTTTAGGTTATCTGCTTTCTTGGGTGTATACTCGATCACTTTGTTTCTCCCTTAAGTTCACTGTGTTTCTTGATGATGTAATCAGAAGCAAGTTCAGCACTCTTACCAATGTTGCTCCAGTTCTGATTCCTTACGCTCTCTCTTCCTTTCTCGAGGTTCGTGCTCTTGATAGTCTCATCGATTATCCTCTTGATGTCGTCAAACTCAGCTTCCCTCAATGGATTACCAAGTAGTGGAAGTACCTTGAATGACCATATCGGCATCCCTGTCCAGGCTGCATCATATGGTGCTGGATCGAAGGATGTATCTGCATAGATGATCGGTCTGTCGAATACTAGAGAGTAGTCATAATTTACACCTGAGAAGTCAGAAATTATGATATCTGCCTTGTTGAGAATGGCAAAGTTATCATTGTCACGGTTCCATTCGATATCTGGATACTTGCTCATGAGAGTATCCATCAGCTCTCTTTCAGACTCGAATGACTGTGGGTGAGGGCGAACTATTATCTCATATCCTGTCTTCTTGAGTGCATCGAGAATCTTCTCTCCATATCGTGATAGGATTGCGCTCTTTCCCCAGCTTGGTGCAACCAGGACAACTGTCTTCTCGTTCTCTTCTCTTTCTCCTGCCTTGTCAAGTTTGTCCTTGAGATTATCAAGCTGGATAGAACCAACAGTGACAAGCTCCTTCTTCTTTATTGCAGGTCTCATCTCCTCGATTCTCTTGACGAAATCTACCTGGCATGGTCCTGTTGTGAGGATTGAATCGTAGTGGTCGAGACCGAACATACGGTATGTAGAGAGATCATCTACTACATGAGGGATGTGGATATAGAACTTTACATATCTGCTTCTCTTCCACTGGTAGACATCCAAGCCTGGGGTAGTGGAGAGAACTATATCTGC
>JAFVDZ010000018.1 GCA_017478205.1 Spirochaetales bacterium
TCACATCTTCAAGGGCTTCGGGATTGTCCTTGAAGAAGAAGCGAAAGAACTTGTCATCCATCAACGTAAGGTTATTGATGGCTTTCGCTTTTCTTTCTGAGTGTTTAACGGTACACATAATAATACCTCCACTCTTCTTTCATCCAAAAAATGAAATACTGTACTAAAAATGGAGGTGTATCTGAAAAAATATTTTTGAAATTATATTTTGAATGAAAAAAAGGTGTCCACGAAAGGAACACCTCTTCATAAAAAATGTATTAAACGAATTATCTTGTATGTCTATCCTTGAGGACCTCTGTGACATCAGCAAGGGTACAGTTCTTCTCTTCGAGGAGAACTAGGAAGTGATACATGAGATCTGCACACTCACCAAGGAACACATCCTTATCCTCATCCATTGCAGCAATTATGAGCTCGACAGATTCCTCTCCTACCTTCTGGGCAATTCGATTAAGTCCCCTAGAGAAGAGATGGTTGGTATATGAGCCATTCTGAGGGCTGTTTCTCCTATCCTGGATAACACTCTCAAGGTAAGTAAGGAACTGAGTATTCTCCATGGCATCTGGGTTATTGACCTCAGAAAAGCAAGTATCTGAGCCTGTATGACACACAGGGCCATCAGGAACAGCCTTTACAAGCAGAGTATCTCCATCACAATCAACGAGTATCTCACGCAAATGGAGAAAATTTCCACTAGACTCCCCTTTTGTCCAAAGTCGCTTTCTACTTCTAGACCAGAAGGTTACAAGACCTCTCTCAAGTGTTGTTCGATAAGCCTCTTCATTCATGTATCCAAGCATAAGGACACGATTTGTTACAGCATCTTGTACAACGGCGGGGACAAGGCCGTTACCTTTTTCAAAATCAATATTCATCATCATCTCCCAAATGATGAAGGTATCATAGAGTACAGAATTACTTTTGTAAATACTGCAACACTTCTTTTAACAAAGGATAATTCCTAGAACAGCAAGGAACTATATCCTGACAGGTATGCCTTTTGATGCGAGATAACGCTTTAATTTCATTATATCGACCTCATGATAATGAAAGATAGAGGCAGCAAGTCCTGCATCTGCATATCCTGAAGTAAAAACTTCTTCAAAGTGCTCTATCTTTCCAGCCCCACCTGATGCAATTACAGGGATCGAAAGTGATGTGCTGACCCTTTTGGTAAGATCAAGAGCAAAGCCCGATTTCGTGCCATCATGATTCATGCTGGTAAGCAATATTTCACCAGCTCCTAGCTCTTCGACCCTCTTTGCCCACTTTATTCCATCGATTCCAGTTGGAGTTCTTCCACCATCGAGATAGACCTCCCACCCCTCTCCCTCTTCACTATCGAAGGCAGGATTCTTTCTCACATCTATTGCACACACTACACATTGAGATCCAAAGTGGTAAGAAAGGGACTTTATCAACTCAGGCTCTCTGACAGCTCTACTGTTTATAGAAATCTTATCTGCACCTGCATCGAGAATTCTATATGCATCCTCCACACTCTTGATCCCTCCACCAACAGTGAATGGGATGTTTATCCTATCAGCAATCCTTCTGACAAGGGATGAGAGAGTATCACGATTCTCAACAGTCGCTGTGATATCAAGAAATACAAGTTCATCAGCTCCGGCCTCGCAATATCTTGCAGCATTCTCGACAGCATCTCCTGCATCGCGAAGAGAAAGGAAGTTTATTCCTTTTACAGTTCGACCATCCTTTATATCAAGGCAGGGTATTATTCTCTTAGCTAGCACTTGAAACCTCCCCAAGCTCAGAAAGAGTTATCCTATTTTCATAGAACGCCTTTCCCACTATCGCACCATAAAGACCAGCAGCCTTCAGACGGTAAAGGTCATCAAGACAGGAAACCCCGCCAGATGCAATGAGCTTTATCTCAGGTGTCCTTTTCAGAATCTCTTCATATAAATCGATAGATGGTCCCATCAGCATCCCATCTTTTGCAATATCGGTGCTGATACAATATTTCATTCCCTTCTGGCTATATGAAGAAATGAATGAAGTTACTTCTAGAGAGCTATCTTCAAGCCAACCAGATGCAGAAACAAAGCCATTTCTGCAATCGGCACCTAAAATCAACCTCTCAGATCCAAACCTCTCAAGCCACTCGAGCACCAACGATCTATTCTTGATGGCGATCGAGCCACAAGTAACCTGACTTGCTCCTGCATTGAAAGCCCTTTCTAGCTCTTCAGTACTTTTGACTCCGCCTCCAAAGTCAATTTCAAGCTTTGTATTCGATGCAATTCGTTCAAGTGTCCTGATGTTTACGATGTGACCTGCCTTTGCACCTTCAAGATCTACAAGATGAAGATTTCTGATCCCAACATCTTCAAAAGCTTTCGCTGCCTCCAATGGGTCATGATAATAGACAGTCCTAGTGGAATAATCTCCCTTAGTGAGGCGAACTGCCTCCCCTCCGATTATATCGATTGCAGGTATTATTCTCATTTTTCCACCTCCAGAGAAAGGAAGTTCTTTAAAATCCTCTCACCAACTTCACCACTCTTTTCAGGGTGGAACTGACATCCAAAGAAGTTATCTTTGGCCATACTTGCTGTAAAAGTAAGATTGTCATAATCGGTAGAAGCAATCGTACTAGAGGAAAGTGGTACATAGTAGGAGTGAACATAGTATACATAGCTTCCACTCTCTATACCCTCAAAAAGGGGAGAAGTGTTGAAAGATATGCTATTCCAGCCAACATGAGGAATCTTGAAGCCAAGATCAGATGGAAAGAGAGACACTCTATTGTCAAACAGAGAAAGCAGGTTTACATCCCCTTCTTCAGAGAAAGCATTCATCAATTGCATGCCCAAACATATTCCAAGAAATGGTCTTTTCACCTGTCTAAGTGTTTCAACAAGACCTCTCTTTTCAAGCTCTGCCATAGCACTTTCAGCCTGCCCGACTCCAGGAAAGATTACTCTATCTGCAGAAAGTATCTTATCTCTTTCGCATGTGAGCTCTGCCTTGGCGCCAAGGCGCTCAAGGGCACAAAGCACTGAGCGAATATTTCCAGCATTGTAATCGACAACAGCTATCATCAGAGGACTCCCTTTGTAGATGGAAGCT
Source organism: Spirochaetales bacterium (assembly GCA_017478205.1). GTDB lineage: Bacteria > Spirochaetota > Spirochaetia > Sphaerochaetales > Sphaerochaetaceae > Bullifex. The sequence goes on from JAFVDZ010000018.1 coordinate 3,097, forward strand.
CCCTCGAACCTGGAAGTCTCCTGATTGCCATCCTCACTGCACGTGCAAAGGCTTTGAAGATTGCCTCCGCTTGATGATGTGTATTGCCATCACTGACCTCAATAGAGAGGTTGCACTGCGCTGCATCAGAAAAGGATTTGAAGAAGTGCTCGAACATCTCAGTTGGGAATCCTCCAACCTCCTGACGCTTGAAATTGACCTTCCAGAGAAGATATGGACGACCTGAAAAATCTACACAGACTGTCGCAAGGACATCATCCATGATGAGAATATCATGGCCATAGCGATTAATTCCCATCTTATCCCCAAGAGCAGACTTGAAGGCCTGTCCTAGAGTGATACCAAGATCTTCAACAGTGTGGTGTTCATCAACCTCAAGGTCCCCATCTACATGTCCTGTAATATCACATCGAGAGTGCTTTATCACCTGTTCAAGCATGTGGTCAAAGAAACCAACACCAGTCTTCAATTCACCCTTTCCACTTCCATCAAGATCGAGAGAAAGTGAAATCTGTGTCTCCTTTGTATTCCTTTCAATTCTGAATGTTCTGTGCTTCAATGCCTTTTCTGGACTGAAGAATTCAAGAAGATCTGTAAAAGATGAAAAAGCTTTCAAAGGAAGGTTTTCATCCTTTGAAACCACATATGAGTTATCAACATCGACATTCTCAAGATCTAGATTATCGATCTCAGAATCAAAGTAGATATCTTCCCCGAGTAGGTTTTCATAAACGATTTCAGGAAGTGTCTCTCTTTTGACAAGAACTAGCTCGATATCACCCATTCTTCTAATTTCTCTCAGGGCTGAAAATAGCATCTTTTCATAGTGAAAGCCCTTCCCATCCATAAACCCTAGAGTGTCACTATAGATGAACAAAACTCGTCTTTTTTCCATATCAGAGCTCCCCAAGAGCCTTAATAAGGCGATCATTTTCTTCTCTCGAGCCTACTGTAATTCTTAGACAGTTTGCGCAGTTCAGTTCACGACTTCTGTTTCTGACTACTATGCCCCTCTTCTGAAGTTCAATATAGATTGAGTCAGCATCAGTGACCTTTACAAGCAGGAAGTTGGCATCGGAAGGATATACCTTGACTACCTTGTCACAGCTTTTAAGCAATTTCACAAGTCGTTCTCTTTCCTTCTTCGTATACTCGACACCCTCTCTGACCTTGTCACTATTACTCAAAGCCTTGAGTGCTTCAGTTGATGAAGGAAGACCAACGTTGTAAGGATACTTAACGTTGTACATCGCTTCATGGATCTTCTTTGAGCACATCGCAATTCCAATTCGTGCTGATGCAAGGCCCCATGCCTTGCTGAGGGTTCTCATCAAGACGACACGCTCGTTTTCCTTTACAAGATCACTTGCACTTCTTTCAGATGAAAAATCCCAATATGCCTCATCGACAACTGTAATTGCCTGATTATATGTAGCAATTTCCTTGATCGTATCATAATCAATTTTATTGCCTGTTGGATTGTTTGGTGAACAAAGGAAAACAAGCTTTGGCTTTGTCTCATCGATCATTTTCTTGACAAGATTTACATCTACAGCAAACTCCTCTGTCAGTGGTGCAACATTTACTTTCACATCATTGATCGAAGCAAAGACCTTGTAGGCTCCATATGTTGGACCCATCAAAAGCGCGCTGTCCTTTCCTGGGTTACAGAAAATCCTGAATAGCAGATCTATGATTTCATCAGAACCATTTCCAACAATGGTCATATCATAATCAAGGCCAAGGACATCATCGATAGCCTTCCTCAGAAGACTTGAGCGTGGATCTGGATAACGATTGATATCGCCAGGGAAGTCTATATAACTTCTCCAGTATTCATTTGCATCGAGATATACTTCCGCAACTCCCTCGAACTCATCCCTTGCACAGCGATATGGCTCAAGGGCAACAATATTATCTCTCATCAGCTCTTCAATACTCATTTCATCCTCACTCTTGCAGCCTCAGCGTGTGCACTGAGGTCCTCTGACAATGCCATTGTTATTACAGTAGGTGCCAAGCTGTCTATACCTTTTTTAGAAAGGTGCTGGAAGGTAATCTTCTTGATATAGCTATCCACACTCACACCAGAGGATGCCCTAGCATGTCCACTTGTTGGCAGTGTGTGGTTAGTTCCAGAAGCGTAGTCTCCTGCAGACTCAGGAGAGTATGGTCCCAAGAAAACAGAACCAGCAGATACAACCTTATTTGATAGCTCCATATAGTTTTCAGTGTTTATGATAAGGTGCTCTGGTGCATATTCATTTGCAACTCTCATCAACTTATCATCATCGTATACTGCAATTGCTACAGAGTGAGAAAGAGAAGGAAGCATATATTCCTTCCTATCAAGTTTATCAAGCTCAGCTACCAGCTCAGTATCAATCCTTTCAAAGATCTTTTTAGCACTATCCTCATCCTTTGCGCGGATCAATAGCACCACCTGACTGTCCTTTCCATGCTCAGCCTGGGAAAGGAGATCTGTTGCAACGAAGAGAGGATCTGCCTTCTCATCAGCAATTACCATAACTTCACTTGGTCCTGCGACCATATCTATTGCACAGAAAGAGGAAACTCTTGTCTTTGCAAAGGCAACGAAGCGATTTCCGGGCCCAAAAATCTTATCGACTCTCTCGACACTCTCTGTTCCATAGGCAAGAGCTGCAATTGCCTGTGCTCCACCGACCTTCAGAACTCTATCTACATTGCATCTTCTAGCTGCATACAGGACGACAGGATTAACTGTGCCACCCTTTGCAGGAGTTGCAAGTGTGATGCTTGGACAGCCTGCTACCTTTGCAGGTATTGCAAGCATCAGAACAGTTGAAAATAGAGGTGCTGTGCCACCAGGGATATAAAGGCCAACTCTCTGGATCGGGACAACCTTTCTCCAGCAGTCGACACCTTCCATCGTTGTGACTCTTTCCCCTTCCCTAAGCTGCGCAGAGTGGAAGGCTGTTATGTTTTTATATGCGACCTCGATTGCCCTCTTTACATCCTCACTGACAGACTTTTCGGCATTTTCAAACTCCTCTTCGCTCACAAAGAGTTCATCGAGGTCATTTCCACCAAAGCGTCTCTCATACTCCCTCAAGGCTTCATCTCCATGCATTTTTACGTTGTAAAGAATATCGTCAACGCTTTTTTCGACATCACTGTCATCAGAAAGACTTCTCATCAAAAGTGGAGAATAAACCTCTCTTGATGGATTCAGATATAAAGGTATTGTGCTCATACTCACTCCGTCATCTTCTCGATATTCATTACAAGGATTCCCTCAGCTCCAATCGATCTGAGGCTTTCGAAGACAGACCAGAATCTATCTTCACTGACTACTGTCTGTACAGAAACCCAAGCATCATCCATCAGCGGTGTTACAGTAGGGCTCTTCATTCCTCCAATGATACTTGCAGCCTTCTCAAGGTTCTCCTTTGGCAGGTTGAAAAGAATATATTTCTTATTCTTTGCAAGGTTGACAGCTTCCATCCTGGTAAGCAATCTCTGAAGGATGTTCCATCTCTCGCTATCGTTATCCTTCATATTCTTCCTTGCGATCATGACAGCTGAAGTCCTATAGATGACTTCGACCTCCTTGAGGCCATTCATCTTCAAGGTAGTACCTGTACTTACAAGGTCGCAGATACAATCAGCAATGCCAATTTGAGGAGTTATCTCAACAGAGCCAGCAACCTCGACAAAGGATGCAGAAACACCATTTTCTTTCAATATATTTCCTGTGATCCTAGGATAGCTTGTTGCAATCCTCTTGCCTTCAAGGTCCTTTAAACCCGTGTACTCCATCTCATTTGGAACGGCGATCGAAAGTCGACATTTAGCAAAGCCCAAGTCTTTGATAACATCGAGCTCGTAGCCAGATTCATCATAGCCATTTCTGCCGACGATACCGATATCTGCCACATTGTCATTTACAAGCGTCGGGATATCATCATCGCGGACAAACAGAAACTCGAGTGGGAAGTTCGATGCTACATCCCTCAGGACTCTCTCGTCGACTCCGAAGTCAATTCCACATGCCTTGATCAGATCCTGACTCTTCTCGCTCAGTCTTCCCTTCTTTTGAAGTGCGATTCTCAATCTCTTCTCGCTCATCTATTTTTCTCCTTTTAGCCATGCTAAAAAATAAACCTCCGACATGCGGAGGTTCCAATCTATATGCAGAAAGCCCAGCCATGCCCTTGATGGTTACGTAAGGAAATGGTGGTGATGGTGCTTTCTATTAGTCATGGCCAAATTCTAAACACATACTCTATTTAGCGTCAATGAGAAAGAGCTCTATTTTTCGCTAAATTCAGCTTCTGCAACATTCTGTGACCTAGATGCCTTATTAAGCGCCCTTACGATGTTGAAAAGCCTGATGCCCCAGATAATATTGGCAACACCAATAATAACTATGCTAAAGCCGATGAAGAGAACAAAGCCAGAGCTGATGAACTTCGGAAAGAGGAACATGATGAATGAAAGCACCAATGAGATGATTCCAGGTCCCACCAAAGTGAACTCAGCACTGTTTGAGTAGAGGATTATCGACTCAAGGATTTCAGATACAGCAGAGACAAGAAGCGTAAATGCGATGATATATACGATGAAGGCACCTAGCTCCTGTCCATCACTGCCTAAAGCCATCAAGGTAGCTGTTACACCTACAAGAGTGTTAAGAGAGGACTTTATAAGATTGATTGCAAAAGCATATGGGCTAATATCTCTCAGCTTGAAGGAAAGGATGAAGCTGAGAATACCATTGAACAGGGTGTAGAGGCCAAAACCCAGAACCATGATAACAATGGCACGTGAGGTGTTTGCAAGAATAAAAAGACCAAGCAGTACAGTCAGAACACCTGTCAAAATCCATGAGTAATACTTTTTCATTTTCCATCTCCTTGCCTACTGATCGTATTTATTGTAGCGTGAATCCATGAAGAGCTATACAACACTGCTTTTAGATCTCGATGGAACACTTTTCGACTTCGGCTCAACTGAAAGGATAGCACTAAAAAAGCTATTGAACCACATAAGACTTGAAATGGATGAAGAAAAAAAAGAAATCTACCACAGAGTCAACATGCTCTGTTGGCAGGATTACGAAAATGGCATCATCACAATGGAAAGACTCAAGACGCGAAGATTTGAAGAGTTTCTGAAAGAACTTGGACTCAAGTTGGACGCACAAGAGCTCTCAGATCTCTTTATCGAATACCTGTCAAAAGAAGGTATCCTGATCGATGGTGCACTCGATCTTATAAAGAAGCTGAAAGAGAGATACAAGCTTGTGATAGTCACAAATGGAATTGCATCAGTCCAGCGAGGAAGACTTGATGTATCAAACACAACAAACTACTTCGATGCAATTGTGATCAGCGAAGAGATAGGATACCAGAAACCTGATGTGCGTTTTTTTGAGAAGGCGCTTGAAATAGCAAATGCAAAGAAAGAGGAGTGCCTCATAATTGGTGATGGACTTTCTTCTGATATCAAAGGAGGAAGAGATAGCGAAATTGACACCTTATATCTTCACCTTGACACCCCTTGCCTTGCTTCTAGTGATATGTATACATACGAAGCTGGAAGCTATGCTGAAATCCTCTCGCTTCTCTATTTCTGATCTTCTATGACCTCAATAAGCTCAATGTCGAAGATGAGTAGTTCATTTGGTCCGATGAGGCTGTTTCCAACACTGCCATAGCCAAGATCTGGATGTAGCCATACTCTGATCTTTTCACCCTCCCTCATCAGCGTCACAGCCTGAGCAAAGCCATCAACAGTCTGGGAAAGCTTCAGAACAGAAGCTTCTCCCCTGACATATGAAGAATCCTTTATAGTTCCAGAAAGGTCCTTGAGCATGTATGAAATAGCTACAGTTGCATTCTTTGATGGAACTCTTCCATCCTCTCTTCCCTCTCTCAGGATTTCATATTGCAACTTATCTGAAAAACTCTTTACGTTTGTCCTCTTGGAATTTGCCAAAAGGAAGGTTTCAGCCTCTAGCAGGTTCTTTTCAGCTCTCTCACTCAAGATCTTGTCTGCCTCTTCATAAACCTTCCGTTGGAATGTTGTGAGGATATCAAGACACTCATCCTCAGAAAAGAAGGATTCCTTCTTGCAGGCATCATAGACACCCCTTGCAAGGTATTCGAGGTCAACATCTGGATAGTTGCTCTTCAATGTCTTCGCTATCTGCTGACCATATACATAGCTAAATTGAGGGGCAATACCTTCAGGCTTTTTAAGTGAAGTGATAGTAGTATCTGTATTGACAGTCACCTCTAAAGGCGTTGCTTTTTCTGTGCTTTCATTTCTTAAGCAGGAGGAAAAAAGTACAAGAACTATCAAAAAAAAGAAAATAGTGCATCTATGCATATCAGTTCCTTCCATCTTCCCACCAGAATGAACTAGAAATTACTATATCAAAGGTTTCCAAGAGCGGTCAAACAAAAACCGCACTTGGGAGGTAATTTCCCCTGCTATCTATCATGCAGATAGTAGGAAAGTTCTCGATTTCGAGAAGAAGAAGTGCTTCAGGACCGAGCTCAGGATAGGCAACAACGCTCTTTTTCCTCACACAGGAAGCATAGAGAGCACCACAGCCACCAAAGGCTTGAAGATAAAGACCATGATAATCTTTTACAGCCTCGATCACAGCTTTAGCTCGCGGTCCCTTTCCGACCATCACTCTGAGGCCTTTCGATAGCATGAGAGGAGAAAAAGGATCCATCCTCTGACTAGTTGTCGGTCCACAGGCACCAATTTCATACCCATCAGGCGCAGGAGAAGGTCCCATGTAATAGATCCCGTTACCCATGAAGTCTATAGGAAGCTTTTCCCCCTTGTCCAAAAGTTCCTTGAATCGAAGGTGAACCTGATCTCTGCCAACATACAGTTTTCCAGATAGGATTACCTCATCTCCTGCATTTATCTTTTCAAGTTCTTTCTCTTCAAATGGTAGATGAAGAAATGCCATCATAGCCTCCCGGGATAATCAAAGTTGCTTTCCTGTCTGCCCAACAATTTACACTGAGAGAGACAGGAAGACCTGCAATATGTGTCGGAGCTGTTTCAATCTTTACAGAAAGGCAGGTATTGTCTCCACCAAGGCCACCAGGGCCTATACCAAGTGCATTGATCTCCCTAATCAGCCTTTCTTCCAAGAGATGATAACGTTTATCAGGATTAAAACTATCCACATCTCTCATGAGCGCTTTCTTTGAAAGCATGGCAGCTCTATCCATCGTCCCACCGATGCCAACACCCAAAAAGACAGGAGGGCATGGCTTTCCACCAGCCTTCTTCATCATATCAAGGACAGCATTGACAACGCCCTCTTCTCCTGCGGTTGGGTTTATCATCCTCACTGAGCTACAGTTCTCACTCCCAAAACCCTTTAAAAGGAAATGTATAGAGATATCACTACTTCCTCTCTTGAGTTCGTAGTTTATGACAGGAGGTAGATTTGTCTTTGAATTATCTCTTTCAAAGACAGGCTCGTTCACGATACTCTTTCTGTAGAATGCATTTTTGGCAGCATTCTCACACCCCTTGTAGATTTCATCCTCCAAAGCGGACATAGAAAAACGTGCCCTGTCGCCAACCTCTACCCAGACATAGAACATGCCACAGTCCTGACAGAGAGGCAGTGTGGTAGATGACGATACTTCAATATTCTGTACAATCTTTTCTAGAACGAGACGACCCTTGCTGTCTCTTTCACTCTTCAAGGCCTCTCTTATTGCCTTTTCAACATCATCAGGGAGGATACGGACAGCTTTCGATAGAACATCTTCAATGCTTTTACTAAGTTCCATGGGGAAAATGTTATCACAGAAGAATTCACTAAGGAAGATAAGAAAACAGCTTGTTCACAAAGCCAAGGAAGAGGTAGCAGGTTGCAAATCCTACGATCAGGCCAATACCATCAGCAGCAAGATCCATCAGGCTACAACTTCTTCCAACAAAGCTCTGGAGAATCTCCATCAAAAGACCGTAGGCAAGACCATAAAAGAAGAGCTTCAGGATTATAAAGGTATGACTGTTTGAAAGATGTATGTTCATATCCTTTTCCTTTCCAACCTTCTTTTCTAGTGGCATGAAAGATAGATACATTGAAAAGCCGAGAGCTGCGTAGGCTGTTGAGTGCATGAACTTGTCACCTGTTACTTCTGCAATGCCACTTGCAATCTTGCAAAGGGAAAAATAGGCAATGAGGACAAGACAAAGCAATAAAAGTGTCTGCCCAATTATCCTAAGTATTCGTGTCAACCTAACTACCATATATACTCTAAACAACACTAAGGGAGGAAGGTGACACTTTATTTTATCTCGCTTCCTTGCACCCAACCATTTTGAGCCATCTTCTTAGCTATCATCTCAAGGATATCTCTCTTGTCAGGAAAATGTCTTGGACAGAGAAGACGCGCCTTCGTCGTCTCTGCAAGCAATCGCTCGACAATGCACTCTGAGTGAAGGTGAGATAGCATCAATGCAACATCCTCTACATGCCTAGAAATAGAAGAAGGAGATATGCACCCATCCTCAAGGAAGGCTCTCTCAAGCTCTGTGTGGTATGTTATGTGCAGATTATGTATCTTCACAGCCTCGACTTTGAGTGCATTCAATAGCTCGATCGCATCAAGATATGTTTTTCGTCTATCAAAACATGGCATCAGGAGAAGATGGGTGCATACCTTGAGACCATGGCGATGAAGTCTTTCGATAGATCTGATATAGCACTCTCTGTCGTGCCCTCTATTTATCTTCCTAAGTGTCTCATCATTTGCACTTTGAAGCCCAACTTCTACCCAGACATCCCTATCTGGTGTCTGATAACTTTCAAGCAGTGCACACACTTCATCATCAAGCAGATCTGGGCGAGTTGAGACAACCAGCTCACAGAAGTCTCCAAGAGAAAGTGCATGGTCATATATCTTCTTAAGTCTATCTACAGGTGCAAAAGTATTGCTCCAGGACTGAAAATAAAGGGATGCAAGATTTGCCTTATAGCGGTAGTGGATGAACCGCTTTCCCCTCTCTATCTGTTTTTCGATACTCTCAAGACGCTCAAGGAAGGCTTTCTCGGACCTCTCTCCGGATTTCTCTTCCTCTCTTTGATACACAGCAACTGCACCTGTTCCATCACAATAGATACAGCCACCACTTCTATCGCAATTTCGATTTGGGCATGAGAAGCCTGCATCTACTCCTATTCTGTAGACGCTCTGGCCAAAACGCTTTTTGAGGTACTCAGAATGTGTATACCAGGGGTAGCTCATCTGAATGTGAGCCTCAAGGAAACAAGTCCATCCTGCGAAATTGCAAGCTTGATCGCATAGTAGCCAAAACTTGCCCTGTAGCCGATCGCAGAACAGAGACCGAAGCGGACCTTTTCAAGATATTTTAAGGCACTGCCACCCTTCTCATCTGCAAAATCAAAGCTTCTATCCTCTTCTCCCTTGCTGATAAAAGGACCAACTGAGAATCTTGGGCCACTCTCTCCAGCTATCACACGTTCATAGAGCAGCTTCATGGAGATGTAATCACGATTGAGAATGCCAAAATCGTCAGAGAAATAGGATGAGGATAGTTCATATGGGAAGCGAGATGAAAAGAGAGAGAAAGAAATATTTACAGAATTTCTATGACCAAGAGAAAGGCTCAATAGACTGTCTCCCCTGAAGCTATATAAGAGCTTATCTCTGTATCCCAATCTCAACTCATACTGTCCATAGAGGTTGGCAAAGGAGAGCAATTTTTCAAGCTTTCCACTGACAAAGGCTGAAGGGACTATGAACTCTTCATCATCCCAGATCCTGCTCTCTCCAACTCTGTTTCTTGCTCTTCCGAGTTTGTAGTAATCAAGGGAAGCACCAAGATAGATATATTTCTCTCTGTAGATTCGCTTCTTGAAGGAGACTTCGGTGCCAGCAGAGATATCTGTTGTCAATATCCTATCCTTCAAATACCAAGTGCTGGCAGCTGAAAGACAACCGTATGAGCCCTTTACAGAAAGAGATACTGAAGGTGTGAATTCATAGCCCACCTTTGATGCTATATTCTGTCCAAAGCTCAAAGCTGCGATAATCTTTTCATACCTGGCAGAGAGTGAGAGAATCGGGCCATCGACAAGTCCGATATCAAGGCTCATGTTGCTATTCGAGCCTTCAGCCATATTGAGATAGATTGTTCCATCAAGGAATGTATATGTCAGCTGACCTAGATTCTTCCATCTCTTGATCGAATAGAGAATCTGGGAAAGAGAACTTACCATGATTTCATCGTACTCTTTGCCAATATAGGAATCGAAAAGATTGCTATATTCCATCAGCTCATCTGGAACATTTACAGATAAAACGGTTTTCTTTTCCTTTTCACTGTAAGGCTCAATCCTGACATCACTCTTTCCAACCCTTTGTTCAATTTCATCAAAGAGCTTCTGGTTGTTTCTTACAAACTCTTCCCCCTTTTGCATGATAGCTTCTGCATGGCCAAAATCCATGAAAGGGAATGCGGAAAGCTCAGGAAGGATCAAGTAGTCGACACTGTCATACTCTCTGTGGGCATTTATCTGGGATGAGACAGCAATAAATTGATTGATCGCTCCCATAATCGTAGTTACATCACTGTTTTCTATATTATCTTCTACAACATCGACAGCAATTACTATATCAGCTCCCAACGCCTTCGCCTTTGATGCACCAAGGTTCATTATAGTTCCACCATCTGAAACAAGCTCCTTTGAAGAGAGCTGGAAAGGAGCAAACACAACAGGAATCGACATCGTACTTCTCATCGCTTCAAAAAGAGACCCAGATGAGAGTACGACCTCATTTCCATTTTTAGCATCCATGGCAATTGCATAGAAAGGAATCGAGAGATCCTTGAAAGACTCAACTTTGTAGATTGCCTTGTGAATCATTTCATTTACTCTTCTGTCATCTAGAAGAGAGTTCTGGTTTGAAAAGGAGTAGACGTTCGATGCAAAGATAGAATAAGGCCTCTCCCTTTCCATATCGGTTGGCTTTGATAGACTCCTGATCGCATCAGCAATATCACTTTCAAGTATATATTGCTCAAGCTCTACTCCACTGTAGCCAGCTGCATACAAGCCACCGACGAGGCCACCCATACTGGTTCCAACTATCAAGTCTGGGTATATCCCCCTTCTCTCAAGCTCCTTGATAATTGGAACATGCGCACAGCCCTTGGCTCCACCACCGGAAAGCACAAGAGCAACCTTGGGCTTAGAAAAAATAGGTAACGAAAAAACTAGAAGAAGTAAAATGACAAGAAGCTTTTTCATCCAAGAACTGTTCCAATAACTCCTTTGTTTCCATTCAGGAAGGACAGGCTATCCATCTCCTTCTTTGTTGGAAGCTGCAGACGGTCAACATATAGATACCCAGAAGCTGTCGCGATCTTGAAGCCTCTATTCTTCTCATGACAGACTACAGTTCCAGGCTTTTCATCACACTCACACTCATCTATATCAAAAACAGAGCCAGAGACAGAACACAGATACAATGGAAGACCATTGTATTGGGTTACGGCCTTTGGCCATGGGTATACAGCTCTGATCTGGGCATGGAGAGTCTTTGCATCCTTGTTAAAATCAAGAACACCATCTTCCTTTTTGATAAAGCCAGCCCAGCTAGCTTCTCCAATCTGTTCTACAGGCTCTGGTAGACAGCTAGACATGAAGAGAGGCTTTGCAAGCTCTGGAACAAGATTTGCTATCCTATTTTCTAGACTCTCGTTGTTCTCATTTCCATCAAGTGGAAATTCCTTCTGAAGATAGAGTCTTCCTTCATCACATTTAAGTGCGATTTCCTGAAGCGAGATAGAAAAACTTCTATCTTTGTTCAGAATTGCAGCAAAGACAGGAGAAGGCCCTCTATACTTTGGCAATGCAGATGGGTGGATATTGCAAGTCTGAGAAAAGAGAGCAAGGAATTTAGGTCCAAAGATCTTTCCATAGCAGAATGAAACAAGAGTATCACAGCCAAAGGCAGAAACCTCAGCTCTAGCAGCAGAGCCAAGGTGCTCAGGCGTCAGGACAGGAAGAGAAAGCCTTTCAGCTTCCACCTTTATTGGGGAAGGAATGAGGCTCTTTCCTCTCTTTCCTGGAGCATCTGGAGCTGTAAGGACTGCACCAACCAAGCCTTCACTAGCCAAAGCTGTCAATGTTGGAACTGCAATCTGACCTGTAGCTGCAAATAGAATTCTCACCTTCTCACCCTCTTCTTCTTTCCCTTGCCATGATTCTTTTCCTGTCTCTCGTAGAGGCGGACCATCAAATCACGATCATCCTTCTCAAGGCGGTCTATGAACAGCTTGCCATAGAGATGGTCATTCTCGTGCTGGATTACTCTTGCAAGCAATCCTTCTGCCTTTACAGTGAAGGCCTTGCCGTTGATATCCTGTGCATGCACTGTGACGTGGGAAGGTCTTTCTACATCATGGTAGACACCAGGAATTGAAAGGCATCCCTCTTCATAGTGTACAAGATCTGGACTTGTTTCGAGTATTTCAGGATTGATGAAGCAAAGTCTTTCATTTTCATTCTGGTGAGTGTCAACTACAAAAAGTCTCTTGCTGACACCGACTTGAGGAGCAGCAAGGCCTACACCCTCTGCTTCATCCATAGTTTCAAACATTGCATCGACAAGCATCTTTAGAGCGCTGTCGAATTCGGTAACTTTAGTTGTCTGTTCGGAGAGTACATCCTCTCCAAGCTTATAAATATCTAGCATGCTATAAATTTAACAACAACATGTTGATATTTCAACTGACTCTAAAGAAGAGATAGTGGATCTATATCTACTTCAAGATAGACACCATGTGGAACTTTATAGAGTTCTAGAGCCTTGGAAACAATACGTGGTAGCAATGCAGCAGAGACTGAAGAGATCAGGATCTGGTGACGGTATGAGCCTGCTTTCTTTGAGATGATGCAGGGCTGTATACCGATTATCTTCGGCCTCTTTTCCTTAGCAATGGTCAGAGTAATCTTTTCGATCACATCACCAAGTTCTCTTGCAGAGCTCTCGCTTCTTTCTTCACTCTTCGATCTCAGAGTCAGTGCAAGCAGTCTTGAGTAAGGAGGATAGCCAAGCAACTTCCTTATCTCAAGCTCCCTGTCATAGAACTCCTTTGTGCGAGAGAACATTACTGCCTTAATCGCCTCATCTTCACTTCTATTGGTCTGGATTATTACCCTACCATCATCGCGATATCTTCCAGCTCTTCCGGCAACCTGTTTCAAAAGAGCAAAGGTCCTCTCCTCAGCTCTGAAATCAGGGACAGAGAGTGTGCTGTCTGCATTTATAACACCAACAAGCTTAAGGAGTGGGAAATTAAGGCCCTTTGCAACCATCTGTGTGCCAAGGAGTATATCGATTTCACCTTTCTTGAAATCCTCAATTACCCTCTTCGCCTTCTCTCTATCACCACTCACGCTATCTGTATCGAGTCTTTCGACTTTTGCAAGAGGAAAGAGTTTCTTGACCTCTTCCTCAACCTTCTCAGTTCCAAAACCTGAGACAGAAAGATCTGTCGAGCCACACTTTGGGCAGACAGTCATAAGCCTTGTAGTATAACCACAATAATGGCAATGGAGTGAATTGAGATTCTTGTGATATGTAAGTGCAACTGAGCAATTTGGGCAGGTTGCAACTTCACCACAGCTGTTGCAATGGTAGTAGTATGTGTATCCCCTGCGGTTTAAAAAGAGTATGACTCCTCTTTTTTCCTGAAGCGCTTGCCCTATCGCTCTTTCAAGTGGCCTTGAGATACTTCTCTCTTCACCAAGCAGACTTACTATTTCGACCTTTGGTTCCTTTCCTCCTGCAACCTTGTATGGCATGTCTATCCTTTCAACAAGATTCTTGCTCATCATATAATAAGCTTCCATCGATGGGGTTGCAGAGCCCATGATCATTGTGGCGTTACATTTTTTAGCACGCTGCTGAGCAACCTGCCTTGCATGGTAGCGAGGAGTATTTCCACTCTTGTAGCTGTTCTCATGTTCCTCATCCAATATTATGAGTCCTAGGTCCTTGCAAGGAGCGAAGACGGCAGAGCGTGCTCCAATTATGAGATCCACCTTGTGATCCATGATATCGTGCCAATACTTGAGCCTCTGACTTGGTGTGAGGGCTGAGTGCAGAATAGCAACACGATTCTTGAAACGGTTCATTACATCATTTGCCAGCTGATGTGTCAGTGTTATTTCAGGCACGAGATATATTGCCTGGCGTCCTTTTTTTATCACATCCTCGCAAACTCTGAGGTATACTTCGCTCTTTCCTGAGCCAGTAGCGCCAAAGAGATAATAGAGTCCTGTCTTTGCTTGTATGCGCTTTATCGCCTCCTCTTGCTGGAAGTGAAGCTCTTTGACAGGAACAAAGCTTTCATCAATGTCGAAGATCGAATTCTCGCTCTCTCTCTTTCCAGAAGGTACCATGACAGAGAGAACCTGTCCTGGTGTACACATGTAAAAGGATGCCATCCAGGTTGCAAGAGATACGAGCTCGGGTGTGAATACTTCTCTCTTGTCTATTACCTTCCTTATTTCCTTTATCTCAAACTCAGATGTGCACTCATTTGAAGTAGAAATTACATAACCTGTCACTGTCCTTTTACCAAAAGGGACAGTAACTCTGAAGCCAGGCCTTACGACCTGTTTCTCTTCATCATAGCTATATGTGTATTCTCCCTCGACTGGAAGAGGCACAAGACAGGTGAGAAACATCATCTTCTAGCAGCCTCTCTCCTTTCTTTCAGACCAACAGTATCTCCTGCGAGACGCAAATCATCCCAAACTGGTCTCTTGAGATTCTGATTAGCTAAGACCATTGCGGGTGAGTATGTTACAACAGATGGAATATTTCTGAATCTGAACAACTTGCCTCGTGTCTCATCGATATTTGAATTTTCTGTTGCGATGTAAGAAGCTGCCTCCCCAAGGAAGATAATAGCCTTGGGCTTCAGGGCATCGACTTCAGATTTGAAGATCTTTACACAATTTTCATAGATATCGAATTCTCCACCTGGGCACTTTATGATACTGGAAATGTGCACTTCACTCTTTTCAAGGCAGAGAGCCTTAATCCAGCTTTCAAGATATGCCAAGTCTTTTTTTGACAAGAAGGAGCCATCACAAAGTCTTTTATCGACGACAAAGAGGATAAGTGGATGGGATGAACCAACTCCTGTGTGGTCATCAGGGACTCTATTTTTCCAAAGAGGACATGAGTGGCAGTTGAGGAAGCAATCCTTGACAAGAGCTAGAGGAGAAAGACTTCCCTTCTGGGCCGGCCTTTTGACTTCAGGTTCCTCTTTCAAAGCTGGAGTGACTACATAGCTATATACCGGGAGTTTCTCTGCAAGCTTATCCTTTGTGACAACTCTCTCTGCTTCATCTAGGAGAGAGAGGAAATAGCTATATGCTTCTTTATTTATCATTTACTCTCCCCCTCGAACCAACGATACTCATCTTCATCATAGCTTATTCTAGCTAGATATAGGCCGTCTGACAAAGCAGTCTGAAGAGCTCTTGAACGATCTTTACTTTCAAGGATCTCCTTAAAGAGGCTGCTATCAGCCTCCCTCTGGGCAAGAGTGAGCATTGTGCCCACCATACTCCTCACCTGATGGTACAAGAAAGCATTCCCACAGACTGTGTAGACAAAGACTCTCTTGCCATATATATCCCTCGTTTCAGTCCAGTATGATTCATAGATATCACGAAACTTGGATTGGCAATCATCTCGAGCAGAGCAGAAAGAAGTAAAATCATGAGTGCCTTTAATTAGCTCTGCATAGGAATTCAATACATCAAGAGACGGAAGATGATGAATACCTGTGATGTGTTTCTCATCAAATGGAAGCATATCCCAGTTTGCTTTGACAAAATACTTATACTCCCTGGCCATAGCTGTAAAGCGTGCATGGAAAAGACCTTCAGGCTCCTCTGATGATAGGATCCTCACACTCTTTGGTAACTTTGAATTAATCGCAAGTGAATACTTTTCTGCAGGAATCGTGATACTTTTCGGCACATCAAAGTGTGCAACCTGTCCAAGAGCATGTACCCCGCGGTCTGTTCTTCCACTCCCCTGGACAGATATATCGATACCTGTAATCTCCTTCAATGCACTCTCGATTACATTCTGAACAGAAATGCCATTATTCTGACTCTGCCAGCCATGGAAGGCTGTGCCGTCATAGCTAATTACAAGTTTTATCCTTCTACTATTTTCATCAACAGGCTCTACCTGTGGTCTGTGCCAATCACTTCTTGCCATCGTGGCTTCTCTCAGCTTTTCTTGAAGAGAACCTTCACAACATCTGGCTTGGCACTCAAGGTAAGAGCTGCATCCTTGAAGACCTTTCCATTGTAAGAAAGAGAGACAGGGACTCTTGAAATGCCCTCTTCCCTAACAGAAGAGAAATCTGCATACGCATCGATTCCATCTGGGTCGACAAGGTAGATCAAGCTGTTCTTTCCACTGATAACTATGCTGATCGATTCAGGAACCAAGGATTCAGCAACTACATATTCACTAGGTGGAAGCTTTACATCGAGAGGAATCATGACGATACGGCTATCCATATTGAAAAACCTGATTGAGATGTAGATCAGAATTGCACACAAAAGTGCAAGCATCTTCGGAACCCACTTTGAAATGGTGTTGAGAGAAAAGTTATTTGACTTGTTTTGCCTCTTCATCCTTTTTCTCCTTTTCAAGATCCTGTGGTCTTACATCATGATAGTTAAAAAGTGATAAGAGCAGTCTCTTAATTGTATCCTTTGTAAGGTCATAGTAGATGTTTGCATTGTATGCAAGTGAAATGGCACCACTTTCCTCAGATACGATGATGATTACAGCATCAGACTCCTCAGAAAGACCCAGAGCAGCTCTATGTCTTGTACCGAAGGAGGCTCTGACATTAGTCTGCTCTGAAAGAGGAAGATAGCAGGAAGCTGCTATTATCCTTCCACCCTGAACTACGACAGCACCGTCGTGAAGCGGGGTATCGTGGTCGAAGATGGTGTTGATCAGTGCAGAAGAGAGCTCAGCATTGAGTCTCGTTCCAGAATCTATGACTGTCTTGATATCAGTATGTCGTGGGAAGATTATGAGTGCACCACGCTTTTTTTCAACCAGAGATTCACAAGCAGCAAGGATAGAGTCGATCTGATCTGCAGATGTGCTCTGGCTCATACGGAAAAAACGACCTCTTCTGGTTGCAAGAGTCGAGAAGGATCTTCTCAGTTCTGGGTGGTAAAGGACACACAGGAACATGAAAAGAGGAAGTGTTGCATGTCGATATACAAGAAGGAGCATATCGAAGCTGAAGATATAGCACACTCCAAAGCCGAGAGCATATAGAATGATAATTGGTACTACCTGAGTTATCTTTGTGTCAGCAATGATCTCATATAGGAAGTACAATACCCATGCAAGGATCAGAATCTGCACACCATCGCGTGCAAAATCAAGAAACATAGCAGGATTTCCGAAATTCCACATCTTGAATCAGTCCTTCTCTTTTTCCCAGTCCAATGTTCGGGACACAGCCTTTGACCAGCGTGCAATCTTTTCAGAGCGCACATTCTCATCCATCCCAGGTGTCCACCTCAACTGTTCCTTCCAATATCTTGACAGATTTTTCCTATTTTGCCAAATACCAATGCTCAAACCAGCAGCATATGCAGCACCAAGTGCTGTAGTTTCTATCACCTTTGGTCTGATAACCGGAATTCCCAAAAGATCAGACTGGAAAGCCATCAAAGGAGAAGAGTTCGTAAGCCCACCATCTACCTTGAGAGATGATAGTGATATTCCACTGTCCTTTGCCATCGCTTCGAAGATGTCATAGGCCTGGAATGCAGTTGCTTCAAGTACTGCACGGCACAAATGCCTGCGGTCAGCATACCCAGTCAGGCCTGCAATTACACCGCGCGCATCACTTCTCCAATATGGAGCAAACAGACCTGCAAAAGCAGGAACGATATAGACACCACCGCAATCAGATACACTCATTGCAAGTTCATCGAGTTCTCGTGCATTTTTAACCAACTTGAGATTATCTCTCACCCACTGTACCAAGGAGCCTGCTACAGCAATCGAGCCTTCAAGTGCATAGACTGGCTTTTCTCCCTCTATCTGATATGCAACAGTGGAAATAAGGCCATGCTTTGAAAGGCAGAGCTTTTCGCCTGTATTCTCAAGCATGAAGCAACCAGTTCCATATGTGCACTTAGCTTCGCCACTTTCAAAGCACGCTTGACCAAAAAGTGCAGCTTGCTGGTCTCCCAAAATTCCACAGACCGGGATCGAAGAGCCAAATAGAGTACATTCACCATACACTCTGCCTATCGATGGAACAATCTCTGGAAGAGCTTTCATTGGAATTGAAAGCATATCGCACAGTTCAGAGTCCCAGGAAAGAGTGTTGATATTCATCAGCATGTAGCGAGATGCATTCGTGACATCTGTAAATATCTTTCCTGTCAGCTTGTATAGAAGGAAGCAATCGATAGTGCCAAATACACACTCTCCTCTCTCTGCCTTCTCCCTCAGGCCATCTATATTATCAAGTAGCCATCTGATCTTTGAACCTGAAAAGTATGGAGAGAAGAGAAGACCTGTCTTTTTTCTGAGCCACTCTTCATCCACGCTCTTTTTTAGGCTGTCGATTATCTCACTGCCCCTCAAATCCTGCCAGACAATTGCCCTGTGGTATATCTCTCCAGTCTTTGGATTGAAAGGGATTATAGTCTCCCTTTGGTTGGTGATTCCAATTGCCATTATTTCAGAAGCATTGGCCTTCATTTTCAGAAGTGTCTCTTCGATAGTGGAAACTGTATTTCTCCAGATTTCCTCTCCATCATGCTCGACCCAGCCCGGATTTGGAAAATATTGCCTGTGCTCAAGCTGGTGAGAGGTCAAAAGATTTCCACTATCATCGAATAGGATGAATCTTGTACTTGTTGTCCCTTGATCGATTGCTCCGATATACCTAGCCATAATTTCCTCTAAACGGAAATTATAAGGCATACAAAGACAGGGGGCAAACTAAACTTCAGATGTTCATAACTACATTGATAGGCCAAAAATGGCTCTGCTTTTCAACTTTAAATCACAAAAAACTCTATACAAGAATAAGTGCTAACTTAGTAAAAAGTGTCCATCAGCACAAGAAATAGATTCCTTTGCTTCAATACTCATCATCACCAAGAGACATGAAGGATGCCTTCTTTACTGGTAGCTTTCTCACTTCGAAATCAAGCTCTTCATCCTTCATGAGCCTTTCAGGTCCCAAGCTTACCTTGAAGCCGGAATCGAGAGATGAGAGTATACGCCTTGCTGCCTTTATAACATCCTCTCTCTTCATACTGACAAAGCGCTCAAGTCGCTTAGATCTCTCTTCATCTGTAATATCATAAAGGTACCTTCTAAAGCCAAGGATGGACCTCTGTCCTGGAGCAATTGGTCTTATGTAGCTTCCAAGGATTTGCAGCTTTGCATCCTCAAGCTCTTTTTCTGTAATAGTAAAATTCTCAAGACAACTTCTGAATGCATCATATGTGCGCTTTATGGAAGGGTCTCGGTAACTTGTAAAGCCAAAGAAGCCTTCCATAGTATCAACTCTTGCCATGACACCATAGGCGCCTCCCTCACCCCTAACGCTCTGATAGAGGGAACCAGATGAGAGAATTACACCAAGCAGTTCTTCTGCTTCCAAGCCCTTTTCTCCCCATGGTGATGAAGCAACCGAGATCGCATTGTATGCAACAAATGAAGGAAGGTCATAAAGACAACTACCATTTTCCTTCATTAGACTTCTTTCGATTGGTTTAACACTTTCAGATTCTGCAAGCCTTGAAAGGAAGCTGTCAGCAAACTTTATTTCATCTTCAGCCTGCTTTTCTTCACATGTGATATGGACCTTATATCGTGCTTTCTGATTCATTAGTCCATATAGCTTGACAACACTCTTTCTGGCTTTTTCAAGCGAGATGGAATCATAGAATTTCCATGCTGTGAGGCCCATGACACTTTCGCCAAGTGAAAGAGATGGTGTCAAAGGAGCGGAGGATGCATATGCAGCAAATGAAGAGCCTGAATATTCTACATTCTCTGAGTACTCGCCAAGAATATCATCGACCGATAGCTTGATAGCCTCATCATCATCCATTTCAGCCTGGGTAAACAGGCTGAAGATGCTATCATAAGCATCTTGTACCCTCTCTTCGAGACACTTCATTCTGAAGACCATCATAGCCTTTACGTCTCCTGATGTACTTCTTCCTGTCTCGATATATATCCAGTGTCCACCTGTCTCGAGTCTAAGTTTCCTGTGGATCGAATCCTTATCCTTGTCACCCTTCAAGCCAACAAGAGAAAGCGTGCGAGTAAGAATATTCATGTACCTGAGTTCATCGACAGTCAGATCATCAAGGCAAATTGCGATATCGACATAGACGATAGAACCAGTGAGCTGTCTCTGGATGATAATCTGGTCTTTAATCTCCTGCAAAATGGCTTCACTCTTTGCAGGAATATCCTCAAGGTGGAGAACAGGGATAGTATTCTTTGCTTCTACACTGTCCTCTTCCTTGATAAAGGCCTTGGCCTCTCTATCTTCCTTCTCGCTGTATAGGTATGAGTTTTTCCTTGCTTTTTCATCAAGAGCCTCTGTCTCAGAAGAAAGATAGTCGCTTTCAGGCTTTACATACAGCGTAATGCGATGAGGATTATCAAGCAAATTTCTTTCGATCCAATCCTCAAAGAGTCGAGGATTTTCATCGAGCCTTGCTTTCAAGTCCTCAAACTCCCTTTTTGGGTGGAGCATCAAAGAAGGGTTCTTTCCCCTTTCCCAACCTCTGATACACTTGGAAAAGAGGAGACTTCCATTTGGAACTCCTCCGGGAATTTCCTTCAGTGAAAACTCAAATCTTCTCATCGACGATTCGATTATATCCTTATCTATTCCCTCTCTAGCTATCCTCATAAGACTTTCAAGGATGAACTTTTCTGCTTCCTTGCTCCTTTCTTCCTCAACTCCTGTCATTCCAACAGAAAAAGGGATTTCGAAGTAGTCTGGGGCGATACCGCACTGCGAAGAGATATCTTTACCAATTCCACTTGTGAGTATTGCCTTGTGTAGCGGGCAGGCTGGAGAGCCGAGCAAGATATCGACAAGCAGGCTCAAGAAGGTTATATCCTCCCTTCTATCATTGTGGCAGGGTGTGAGGAAGGAAAGCATCAAGGTCCCTTCACTTTCACCTTCACTTGCGGCTGCAGGAATTGTTATATTGCGTGGCTTTTCCCACCTTGTACTCTCTTCGAGCATTGGAGCAAAACCTGTTTCATCAAAGGAAGAAAGGTAACCATCAAGAATATCCAGAACATTGTCTATATCAATATCCTTGCCATACAAAAAAAGCCTGCAATTGGATGGAGTGTAGAACCTTTTGAAGGTCTCAAGATATTTTTCATATGTCAAAGATGCAATTTCAATGGGCTTTCCACCAGCATTCTGGCTACAGGGACCATCATCGAAGAGCCGCGAAGAACACTCTCTTGCGACAACTGATTCACTTTGGCTTTCATCACCTCTCATCTCATTGAATACAACGCCATCATATGTAAAGCTGTCACCCTTCTTTGTAAGTCTCACACCTTCGCCTAAAAATGAGACCTTCCTCATCAATGGCTGAAAGACAGCATCTGTATAGACTGAAAAGATGTTATCAAAGTCCTTCTTTACAGGAGAGGCTGCAGGATAGACAGTCCTTGTTGGATAAGTCAGAGCATTCATATATGTATTGCAGCTGGATGCAGACAGAGCAGTAAATGGATCCTTTACTGGATATTTCTTGCTACCTGAAAGAACTGTGTGCTCAATTATATGAAAGACACCACTGCTGTTTTCAGGGAGTGTGACAAAGGAGTATGCAAAATAGAGCTCCTTGTCATCTGCAAGCACATGGTACACTTCCATGCCACTTTTATGTCTATACAGATTAGCTTCTGCGTTATAATCCTCGAGATATGAATTGTCGATCTTCTTGAAGTCCATGTGTTGAAAAGTAACTATAAAGAGATAGCTTTGACAACTGCCTAGGATAAAAATTATCCTACCAACATGTTCTATGTTGGCCCACATGTATCAATTAGCAGCTCTATCGCTCTTGCACCAGTAAGAGCAAGAGAATTGAATGCAACAGGTTTTGGTATGTTCACAAGAAACCAAAGGCAATGGGTTTCCAAAGCTTTGACGGATGATGAAATAGAAAGCTTCAAGAAAGCTATGAAGGAAAATGGATACACAGCAGACATGGTGCTTCCTCACGACAGCTATCTTATAAACCTAGGATGCCCAGACAGGGAGAAAAGAAGAAAGAGTATAGATGCCTTCATAGAAGAAGAGAAAAGAGTAAGTGCACTGGGACTTAAATATCTGAACTTCCACCCAGGAAGTCATTTAAATGCAATAACAAAAAGAGAGTGCATGATCTTGATCGCAGAAGCCCTTGTGGAAGCAATGGAAGCAGTTCCCACTGTCCAGCCAATTCTTGAAATAACAGCAGGTATGGGAAGCAATCTAGGCTCAAGCATTGAAGAGCTTAAAGAGATAATAGAACTTGCAGGAAATGATAGCAGGATTGGAATCTGCATCGACACCTGCCATGCATTCCAAGCTGGATATGATATATCAACACCAGAGAAGGCCAAAGCCTTCTTTGACAGAGTTGATGATGCACTTCCATCAAGATTGAGAGGCTTGCATCTTAATGATGCCAAAGCAGATTGTGGCTGTCATCTTGATGGTTCTCTTCAAAAAGTGGTTGGAAATCGATAACAAGAATTAGCTATACATAAACGAAAAAGCGGAATTTGTCCTATAATTGGTGTTAACCACAACATCACAAAAAAGGAACAAAACTCCGCATGAATGAATTTATCACA
>JAFVDZ010000019.1 GCA_017478205.1 Spirochaetales bacterium
AGCAATTTCACTTCTGTATTCACCATAATCTCTAAGCTCAGTTGCAAGTTTGACAGCAAGATAATAGTGTTCATAGCCAGCATCACGAATGAAGATACCGCTAAGAACTTCCTTTATCTCTTCTCTTGTTGGATTTGGTTTATGCTCCAAAAGCCAGGTGAGTATCAATGCAGCAGCTGGTGCATTGTATGCACTCTGGACAACACCAGAGCTGACCATCGCTTTCTGGACATAATTGAGTTCACGTCCATTGAGGAGCGATTCAGCAGTCCTAATTTCAGCACCCTCTGCCTGATAGAACAATATTAGGTTCGAGTAGCGGAGCTTTCCGTTGAAGATAATGGTATCAGAGCCAGCAAAGCCCTCTGCATCATCACTATCCCTTACACTGTTATAGCCATAAAGGAAGAGAACATCTCTGAGTCTTGCACATTCATCTGCACACAGTGTTACATTCTCACCATTGATTCTACATCTGATGTTCATTTGGCCTCCTTCAGCGTAAATACTGTACTTGCAAGATATCTCTTATATTCAGCACTTCCTTCGAGTGTGTCCTTGTAATCAACATCCTTGTAGATATCAGGAGTATTGCCACAAACAAGGTTAGAACCCTTGACTGAGAGTGCATATCTCTTTCCCACTCTTGCAGCAATTACTGCAGCGTGTGTGTTTGCTGTAATACCAAAACGATGGACATAGCCCTTGGTATCAGGATCGATGAGGAAGTATTCAATGAGTCGCTTGCAGTGAGTATTTGCATATTCACTTACACTCTTCAGCTCTTCTCCATGTGGAGTTATGGACATGAAGGAAACATCAGCAGCAGCAAGTGCTGCGATAAGATAGCTATCATCTCTTCTTGCACCTACATTGCCTCCGATTGTTGCGGCATTTCTCTTCTCGAACGAGGAGCAGAAACGACAGGCAGTCTTGAAGTATTCAGGTATCAGATCACTCTCGATCATCTCCTGAAGAGTTACAAGAGCACCTACCTTGATTAATCCATCTTCTCTCTTCTCGATTGTAGAAGGAACTAGACCATTGATATCTATGAGCTCAGTTGCCTCGCCCATTGGACCATTCAGTCTAAGATCCTCTGTTCCACCGGCAAGATAGAGGGCATCCTCTCTCTCCTTTTTCAACATAACGGCATCAAGTGGGGTCCTTGGATGATGAATGACCATATTCTCTCCTTTTATTCAATAATTCCGCTCTTTGGCAGCTTCGCACACTCTAAGAGGAAGTACCTGAGCATGTTCTTTGTCGTAGCACGTCTGAATTCAGGCATTGCATGAGGGGAAATGACGCCATCCCAAGCATCGACGAAGTCTTCGACAAGACTTGGAAGGTCGAAGACTAGTTTTCCAATGAGTAGTTTTTCAACCTCTCGGCTTCTTGCAACCTTAGGGCCTGCAGCACCCGAGGAGGCTCTGAAGTCCTTGATTACACCAGACTCGACCTTCATGATTGCAGAAAGTGTGAGCTTACTGATCGCATTGGCCTTTCTTGTTCCAATCTTTCTAAAGTATCCGTAAGTGTAATCAGGTTTTGGGATTCTTATTTCTGTGATGATCTCATCATCGTTAAGGCGGTTCTTCTTTGCCTTGATGATGAATTCATCAACAGTCATCTCTCTCTTTTTATCAATGCTCTGAAGAACAACAGTTGCATCAAGAAGAATAAGAGGCTGAGGAAGATCACCCTTAGGAGAAGAGTTTCCAATGTTTCCACCGATAGTTGCAGTGTTTCTGAGAGAGACAGCACCCATCTTAGATGCAGCCATTCTCACAAAGTATGGAACTCTCTCATCTCTAGCGATCTCAACACTTGTTGTGAGAGCACCGATTACAACTGTACCATCCTCTTCTACTCTTATTCCCTTCAGCTCATCTAGATGTGTGACTATCATCACAGGAAAAGGAAAGATAGGTGTAATTCCAACACCTCTCTTGTAAGCGACCATGAGGTCAGTGCCACCAGCAAGAGGAACTGCCTTCTTTTCCTTTCTCAAAACAAGAGCCTCTTCAAGAGTCTTTGGGATATAGCATGTGTTTACCATAGGCCTTCTCCTTTCCTGCTAGCTAGAAGAATGGATTCGACTATGAGATCGTAGCCTGTGCAACGGCAGAGGTTTCCGCTTATTGCAACTCTGATATCATCCTCTGTTGGGTGTGGATTTGTAAGCAAGAGTGCCTGAGATGCCATAACCATACCTGGGATACAGAAACCACACTGGACAGCACCGCCTTCGGCAAAGGAATCGATAATACATTTTCCCTGCTCAGTTTCCCTAAGCCCTTCGATGGTGACTATCTCGTCTCCACCAACAGATCCAACAGGAATTATACAGGAGGTGACCAACTTTCCGTTCTTCAGAACAGAACATGCACCACACTCACCTTCTCCACAGCCTTCCTTTGTTCCGGTAAGCTGAAAGCCCTCTCTGAGGACATCGACCAATCTTCTAAGTGGGTCGCCATCATAGACGACATTTTTTCCATTCAAGGTAAATTCAATCTTGCTCATTTTCTATCTACTACCCCCTGAATATCTTCTGGTGGCATTGGAATCTTGAAGGTGTCCCTACCTATAGCTCTCTCCACGGCACCCATGTAGGCAGAATCTGCACCATTGAATACCAGCTCTCCCATGCCCTTGGCACCATATGGTCCCCATGGATATGGATTATCTACAAAGAAGTATTCCTGATGAGGGAAGTCCATACTGGTTGGGATGATATAGGATGAAATACTTCTTTGCTTGAAGCGTCCATCCTTGCATTCCAGCTTTTCAAGAGCAGCATAACCTAGAGACTGGATGATACCACCATTGACCTGGCCGTGTACGATAAGCTCATCGATAGGTCTTCCGATATCATGGCTCGACCAGATACCCTTTGTCGTAACCTCTTTAGTCAGCTTATCGACTTCTACTTCGACAACACATGCGCCCCATCCATAGCCAAGATATGCATCTCCTCTGAAGGTTGTCTGATCCCAAGGATGACCCTCTGGATGCTCATATTGCTTTATAACTTCGAAGTCTCCCTCGTTCCATCTTTCCTTCATTTCCTTTGCTGCCTTCTCACAGAGGAAGCCAACTACCATCGTAGAACGGCTTGCAGCAGTAGGACCCGAGTCTACTACCTTTGAAGTATCTGGATTGTCGTAGAAGACATTATCGATATCGATGCCGACTGTATCGGAGACGATCTTTCTCATGATAGATCTGAAGCCCTGACCCATTTCGGTAGAACCACAGAGGATGGAGACCTTCTCTCCTTCCTTCTTCAGCTTGAGCTTTGCCTTGATGATCGCCTGCTCACCATTTCCAGTGAAGGCACCACCGTGGTTATAGAAGCTAATTCCGATACCCTTTCCAGAACCAATCGCATATTCCTTGACCTTTCTGTAGTAGTCGGAAGCATCAGTAATCTGCTTCATCATCTCTTCAAGCATTACCTTTTCGACGATGTGTCCCTGAGTGATAGTTTCTTCACCCTGCTTGAGGAAATACTTTTTCTTGTACTCTGCTGGGTCGTATCCGAACTTTCTTGCAATGTGGTCCAGATGCATCTCTATAGCGTAAAGAGTCTGAGGCGCACCGAATCCTCTGAATGCACAGGTTGGGAAGCAGTTGGTTGCAACGCCAAAGCCCCAAGCCCTTGCGCCTGGGAAGCGGTATACACCAGTTGAATGGAACACACCACGCTGCAATACAACATATGAACTTGTAAGATATGCGCCAACATTGTAGTAGATCTTTATATCAGTACCAAGGATGTTACCGTCCTTGTCGAGACCTGTTCTGAATACAGTTCTCGATGGGTGTCTCTTTACACTGAACTCCATGTCTTCTTCTCTATCGAAGATCATGAAGATTGGCTTTCTGATCTTGTTGCAGGCAACGATGAGTGGACCTGCAATGACATCTGGGAAGTGCTCCTTTCCACCGAAGGCACCACCAGTAGTCATCTGACGGACGATGATATCATCACTCTTTATGCCCATCGTGCAAGCAATTGAAGTCCTGATATAGAATGGACACTGAGCAGAGGCGTAGATGACGAACTTCCCATCCTCGTATGCACAAGCAACAGAGTTGGTCTCAAGATGTACATGCTCCTGATAGCCAGTTTCAAATGTCTCCTCGATGATGCTGTCAGCCTTGCTGAGCACCTCATCAACATTCTCGCCCATCTCACATTCGAGCTTGCACATTATATTGTCTTCGCCACTGATAATAGCCTTCTTCTCAAGCGCATCATCGATTGTGGTTACAGCAGGAAGTTCCTCATAGGTGACCTCAACCATCTTCTCAAGCTCATAGAGTACTCCTCTATCGCTGCCGACCAGGATACCGATCGTCTCACCAATGAATTTGACATCTCCATCAGCAAAGCACCTGTAATCCTCAGCAATCATATGAAGAGCATTCTTTCCACCTTCAGGAATATCCTTTGCAGATATGAAATAGTAACCATCAGGTAGCTCTGGCAAATTGATGGAAAGTATGTTTCCTCTAGGAATTGTGGAACGGACCATCCTTGCATACAGCATTCCAGGGAGGTGGAAATCACAAAGGTATTTTGCTTCACCTCTGGCCTTTTCATATGCATCCACACGCTTCATCTTATCAGTAATGTGAGTAACTGCCATAAATCCTCCGCAACACACCATTATATAAGGAATTAAATAATGGTGCAGAGCTTAATAATCAACCTTAGTATACACCAAAATGTGCTTGGAAAAACGAAAACTTGTCTAATTCTGTTGCATTTTGTTGTAAAGAAACAGGAGATAAAAAACTATCCCACTCTCAAGTAAAGGAGCTCAAAATAGCTTGAGCCCCTTTAAGCCAAACAAGATAAGTTATGCCTTGATCTTGTCAACGATAGTCCAAACTCGCTGAGCAATTTCTGAGGCCTTCTTGTAGACAGCATCGACATCGATTCCAGGGAAAACTCTATCTTCCATGATAACCTTTCCATCGACAAGAACTGTGTCGACATGGCCACTTGCCATACCCCAGACAAAGTGTCCAGCAGCATTCTCCTTCTTCAGTGGTGTTGGATTGTGGTAGTTGAGAAGAACAAGGTCAGCTGTATAACCCTTTTCTACTCTTCCCCACTTCCTGCCATCTCCAAAGCAGGTTTCAACAAGTCTATTGCCTCTATTGAGGGCCTTTACATAATCAGCAGGCCAGAATGGAAGGTGTTCATCCTTATGCTTGAAGAATGCAATCTTAAGCTCTTCGAACATATTGCCACCGCAACCATCAGTTCCGATTACAAGCTTCTCAACGTCACAGATTCTCTTTAAGTATCCAACACCATTGTTCATATTGGATCTTCCATTGTGAGCAAAGAAACACTTGTTATCGTTGACTGTCCTGATTTCATCATCATTCAAAAAGAGTCCATGGACTATCAAGGTCTTGTCAGAAAGTAGCTCCTTCTCTTCAAGTCGCTTCATGATATCCTTGCCGTAGATGTGATGTGAATGGATTACATCATACTTGTCTTCAGCACAGTGAAGATGCATTCCTCTGCCAGTTTCCTTGACAGCCTTGCTCATCATTTCAAGTCCTTCATCAGGAATTGTGAATGGAGCATGACCACCAATCATCGCTTCACAGAGAACACGCTCTCCTCTCTTTCTTTTCGCATCGACTTCCTTGGCAAAGCGGACATTCTCTTCAACACCCTCTTCAACTTCCTTAAGACCACCATTTCTATCAGTGACCTCATAGCAGGTTGCACCTCTGACTCCGACCTCTTCCATTCCTTTGGCTATGGTCGAAAGGGAACCCTTTATGTAATAAGGAGATGCATGATGGTCGATACAGGTTGTCGTGCCTGCAGCAATTGCATCGAGGGAGCAGATAAGTGATGAGTAGTAGCAGGCCTCTTCATCAAGGCCTCTATCAAGACGCCACCACCATTCCTTTAGAACCTGGATGAAATCAGTCTGTGGACCTGCGCTGATGAGCATACCTCTAGCAAGACCCGAGTAGTAGTGATGATGGGAGCAGACATTGCCTGGAATCAGGACTCTATTCTTTCCCTCGATCACCTTGTCAGATCTTATATCACCAGCGATACCTTTTCCAACACCTGTGATCATATCATCAGTGATGACAACATCTACGCCCTCAAGCACCTCGAAAGGTGGTTCAGTCTGCATCACTCTGACATTTTTAATTACAGTTATCATTCTCCCCCCCCCTTATTCGTCTACCTTGTTAAGAAGATATGAGTAAGAAACGAATACTTCGTTGATCAGAGCCAGGATCTCATTTGGAGCATCAAGCTCTATTGCATTGTTCTTGATCGAACCCTTGCTCACCTTTCCATCCAGACGGAGAATGATCTGCTCTCCATCCTTCAAGAATCCAGAGTTGGTACTGTTCTCAAAGTCATCCTGTCTTGAGAAGAGTGTGAACTTCTTGAGGTATGGGCCACCATCGTGAGGACAGAAAGCTTCACAGTTTCCACATTCATTACAATATGCATCGATGTGCAGAATCTGGTATGGGTTCTCGAAGAAGCCATAATTTCTTACATCAACAGCTACATTGGCTCTGTTTGGACAGACTTCAGTACACTTGTTGCAAAGGTATGAACACTCGAGACATCTCTTTGCTTCTCTCTTCAAAAGCTCATCACCACAAGGAGTATTACAGCTTGTACAGATGTGATGCTTCTTTTCTCTGAGTTCTCTGAAGTAGAGGTTTTCAGCCTTTGTAAGTTCATCAAGTTCGCTTTCGCTGAGTTCGGTAATCTCCTCTTCTGTGTTATCTTCAACCTCTTCGTTGATGGAAGCGATACACTCATCGACAGCCTTTCTAGCACTTGCCATACAGCGAACGACTGTAGATGGGCCAGATGCCATATCACCGACGACGTAGATACCTCTCGATTCATCACCAAGTGGATATCCCTTTTCATTGAGGACAAGGCCGAGAGCTGAAAGTCTTTCACCATGAGGCATTTCACCTACAGCAGCAACAACTGCATCGCAAGGGATCGTTTCTTTTCCCCCTGTCTCTACAGGTCTTCTTCTACCAGATGAATCCTTCTCACCAAGAGCCATCTTGTCTACTGTGAGAATGCCATCGGTCAAGTCTGATGGATTTGCAAGGAACATGAACTTGACGCCCTCATTCTTTGCAAGCTTGTACTCTTCCTTGTCTGCAGGCATTTCAGAGACACTTCTTCTGTAGATATCGGTTACATTCTTGCCACTCTTTAAAAGTGCTCTAGCTGCATCCATTGCTGTGTTACCACCGCCTACAACTACTACATTTTTGCCAAGCTTGAGATCCTCTCCCTTCTTTAAAGATGCAAGATATTCAATAGCATCGACTACTTTTCCGTTACCAGTAAGCTTGAGGCCTCTCTCCTTTTCTGCACCTGTTGCATAGAAGAGATAATCAAAACCAGCTTTCTTCAAAGCATCTACTGTAGTCTCTTCAGCCTTTGCTCCAAAGTGAGTCTTTACACCGTGAGAAAGGATGAAGTCGACATCTCTCTGCACGATCTCTTCTGGGATTCTGAATTCAGGAATTACCTGTCTTACAACACCGCCTGCAGTCTTTTCTCTTTCAAAGAGTGTTACATCGAAACCTGCACGAGCAAGGAACAGACAGGAAGCAAGACCTGCAGGACCTGCTCCTATTACAGCTGCCTTTATCTCAGTTGGCTCTTCAGGCTTTTCCCAGATCGTAGAAAGATACTCTTCTCTGCCCTCTTCGGCTGCAAGTCTCTTTACTTCTCTGATGTGGATAGCTCCCTCATAGTCCATTCTGGTACAGTGAAGCTGACACTGATGATCACAGATCCAACCTGTTATATTAGGAAGAGCATTCTTTTCCAATATCACAGAAAGAGCTTCTGCCTTGGCTCCAGCACCCATGAGCTGGATGTATTCAGGGATATCCTGATGAATTGGACAAGCCACAACACAAGGAGCAACATAACAGTCGATGAGAGAAAGAGGTGTTCCAATCTTTGCTCTATCGGTTCCTCTGAAATCTTTGTTAGTAATGTATTCAGGGTCCCTTGCCTTGTCATTCAGCTTATCGAGCTTATCAAGGTCGATTATATTCATATCCCAGGCATCGCTTCCATTCAAGATGTCAGCAAGCTGAGTAAGTCTTGAATATCCACCTGGCTTGAGCATATCGGTTGCAAGTGTAATAGGTCTGATACCAGTTTCGAAAAGATCCTTCACTGTGAGAGCTGTTGCACCACCAGAATAGGAAATTGGCAAGAGTCCACCAAATTCATGTGAAAGCTTTCTTGCAACTGTAGTTGAGATAGGAAGCAGTGTCCTTCCGGACATATACATCTCTTCTCCTGGAAGCTGTCCCTGGTCATTTACACTTCCAAGTGTATTGGTAAGCTTTACGCCAAAGACCTTCTTCTCTTTCTTTCCAAGCGCAATGAGCCTTGTCAGCATGCTAACTGCATCTGGATATTGCAAATCTTTTGTAAAGGTATCTCTCCTGAGACCTACATAGTTAAATCCGAGGTCGTCGAGGATTCCTCTCACTGTATCGTAGCCCAAGAGTGTTGGGTTGAGTTTGACGAAGGTATCGAGGTGCTTTTCAGTAAGCATGTAAGTACAGATTGCCTCGATTTCCTTTGGGGGACAGCCATGCATTGTCGAAATAGTGACATTTGGACTGATGTGTGGAGAAATGAGTGGAAGCATTGCCTTAACTTTCTCTTCAAGTCCATCATAAGGAGTTCCTGAAAGAAGTCCCTTGTCCAGAAGTTCACACAATTCATTCTTATACTTTTCAAAGGTTGGGACCTTTGAGCAGTCAATCATAGAATCGATATACCATTGCATCCTCTCCTGCTTTATGCCTTCGAGGTTGTAACCAACAGACATATTGAAGATGAATGATGGACTTGTGAATTCTCCATTCTGCTGACAGCACTGGAGCATGTGTACTACGATCCAAGCCTTGAGGTACTCATCGAAAGCCTTTGGAATAGTATACTCAGTAGACCACTCGACGTTGTAGCCTTCGTCTCGTGCATCGATACAAGGCTTTTCAATTTCAAGAGTGTCCATGATCTGGACAGTCTTGAGTTCGATGAATCTCGAACCAACTAGGTAGCTGGTGATTATATTCTGAGCTAATTGTGTGTGTGGTCCAGCTGCAGGACCAAGAGGCATAGTGCAGTATTGATTGAATACAGGTACTTTGTGTTTACCCTCATCATGATAGAATTCATCATAGTGGATTCCAAATATGGATTTCTGATTTTTTAATTCCCCTATCACTCTCTCTACTAGATTCCCGAAAGGAATCGGTCGCATGATATCTGCCATAGCCTGCTCCTTTTTTAACGAAAAAGTTGTTGTTCACTTAATTATCAAGCCGAAATAGTGATAAGTCAAAGGATTTTGCAACAAATTGCAACAATATTGGATCTCGAGCAACAATTCTGGGAGCAAAATCTGCAATATAGAACAAAATTCTATTGAAAATGCAGAATTATTCACTAAACAAAAGAAAATTTTAGGTAATTAAAAAATCATTGATATCGGTATTATTTTCCTTATCCTTCATCTTTGTTTGCATCAAGTTGGAGAATGATAGTACATTCATGGATTTCGATATCAAGACACTAAGAAAAGTAAAGCGTCCCGAGAAAAAGACTTGGGACGCTTTCTTGTTCTATGCCTCTTATAGGAATTCTTCCTTGATAAAATCGAGGTCAAGTTCTGGATAGAGAGGGAACTTCTTTAATAGCTCACGAACTCTCAAGTTGGCTTCCCTGATCACTTCCTCATGGCACTCAGCCTTGTTCTTGCTCAGCTTTCCTGCATTCTCACCTTTTGTAAGCAGTTTTGGCTTACTGTTCTTTAGAACGACAGCGATGATAGAAGCAATCTGCTTCATCTCATTTTGTCCCATACCCAATGTAGTGACTGCAGGAGTTCCGATTCTGAGTCCAGAAGTATACCAAGGACCATTCTTGTCAAATGGAAGTGCATTTCTATTCAGTGTGATCCCACACTCTCTCAAGATGCTCTCTGCCTGACGGCCATTTAGGCCAAAGCCAGTTACATCGATAAGCATCAGATGGTTATCAGTTCCATCGGTTGCAACAGGAATGTGCTCCTCTGCAAAGGCATTGGCCATCGCCTTGGAGTTTTCAACTATCCTTCTTGCGTAATCTTTATATTTATCAGAAAGTGCCTCTTCGAATGCAATTGCCTTTGCTGCGATTACATGAGGAAGTGGGCCACCGATCACCAGTGGACACCCCTTATCAACAGCATCTGCAAATTCACTCTTACATAGTATCATGCCACCTCTAGGTCCACGAAGAGTCTTGTGAGTGGTCGTAGTTACTACATCTGCCCAGAGGACAGGGTTGTATTCATCAACAAAGACACCTCCTGCAACAAGACCTGCAAAGTGTGCCATGTCGACCATGAAGACTGCGCCAACAGAGTGTGCAATTTCAGCCATTCTCCTAAAGTCGAGCTTTCTTGGGTAAGCTGAATATCCAGCAAGCAGAATTAGAGGTCTAACTTCCTCTGCCTGTCTCTGTAACTCATCGTAATCGATCAGGCCAGTCTCTCTATCAACTGTATATGAGTAGGATTCGAAAAGCTGTGCAGAGATATTCTGTCTGTAGCCGTGAGTCAAATGGCCACCTGAATAATAATCGAGACCCATAAGACGCTGGTTGTGACAAAGCTCTCTGATCTTGGTCCAATCCTCCTGGCTCATATTGGAAACATTCGTCACTCCCATTGCTTCCAAGGCTGGCATCTCAACCCTCTGCGAGAGGATTGCCCAATATGCACACAGATTTGCATCTGCACCCGAGTGCGGCTGGACATATGCATGCTCTGCACCAAAGAGCTTGCATGCAAGATGGCAGGCTCTCTCTTCTATTGCATCGACATTGTCGCACCCCGCATAGAAGCGGTGCATTGGATAACCTTCTGCATATTTATCTGTAAGCAGGTTGCCCATGGCACTCTGGCAAGCGATAGAAGAAAAGTTCTCACTGGCAATAAGTTTGAGATACTCAGTTCTCTGATCTGAAAGTTCACGCACTATATTGCTTGCAATTTCAGGAGATACTTTCCTGATGTTCTCAAGTGCACCAAGATACATTGCCATTTCGGCATTTATTCTTCCACCATTCTTCTCAATATACTTTGTTAACGAATCCATGGGCATAGAGTATGCCTATTTTGGTTTCATATCAAGTTGGCAGAGCTAATTCCACTATGGTAAACTGAAATGATGAGAAAACCGAAGACAAGTATCTTTACACGCCTTCTATCCTACTTCCTGTTAATTCTCATATTTCCAACCTTTTCGCTTACCGTCTATAACGTTATAGCGAGAGAGAACAGGCTGAGAGATGACCTGAGCCACCAGGCAGCACTCAGGCTGGAAACAGATAGAGACACAATAATGGAAGCGATGGATACATATAGGCACAAAGCCTATGTCATCTCATCATCTGAAAATATTCTCTCAATTCTTGAAGGCAAGGAATCAAACCTTTCTGATGTGTATGCAACACTGTTCGATGTGATGAAGGGAGATACATACCTTGCCGATGCATATGTAATATCAAAAGATGGTTCGATAAGGATTTCGACCAGTATCTTCCCTGAAAGTTATGATATCAGGGTACATAACAACGACAGAGAACAGGGAAATGTTCTCAGTGAAGTTATGGGACAAAACAAAGATCCGAGATCTTCGATAATTACACTAGGACAGAATAGGATTTCATATAGAGGCTACAGAGTTCTATTTTCGATCTTGAGAAGCATCTTGGACAAGAATTCCAATCTACTTGGATATACAATCATCGATGTATACTCTGAAGCGGTCATTCCAAAACTCAAGGGCAGCGAGCTCTTTGCTGACGAAATTCTAATGGACAAGAACAGTTATCTTGGCTATTCACTGCTCCACACTGACCTTGCAGGCACCATGGACAAGTTCCCTGATATAGATGATAAGAATATGGTCGTCTCGAAGCTCGACTTCAACTCCTTCTCCCTCATTTCTGTAATAAACCCTGAACCTTTCAGGAACACAGGAAAGACCATATACAAGGCACTTTCCATCACACTTGTCTTTGGAGTCCTCATATCTGTCATATTCACGCTGATCTTCTCCAACTCGATCTCAAAGCGCCTCAACAAGATGATCATGACGATGAGAAGGATTGAAAATGGAGAGCTTGATCTTACACTTGAAAAGGAAACCGGAATTACCGAATTCGACACTCTAGCTGGCTCCTTCAATTTGATGGTTGGCAGGATATCTCACCTGATCGAAGCAAGGTCAGAGGAGGAAAGGAAACTCAGGGAGGCAGAAAGAAAGGCATTCGAAAGCCAGTTAAATCCTCACTTCATCTTCAATACACTCTCGACCATCAAGTCCCTTGCGAGACTAGATGGAGAGGACAAGATATATACAATCAGCGTGGAGCTTGGAAGATTGCTCCGCTCCTCGCTTACAAACACATCACCAGAGAGCACAGTAAGGGAAGCACTCAAGCTCTGTGAGGGATGGCTGAAGATACAGAAAATCCGTTTCGAGGATACATTGGATTATAAGATCGATGCAGATGAAGAAACTCTTGATCTGACGATACCTAAACTTATCATACAGCCACTAGTTGAAAATGCAGTAATCCACGGGCTTGAAGAATCCCTATCTCAAGGGTGCGTCACCATATCAGTCAAGAAACATGATGGCAAACTCGAAATTGTCGTTCTAGATGATGGAAAAGGACTTGATAACCCAGAGCTTTTCAAAGATTTTTCAAAACTTGAAAACTCTGGCCATGTCGGTATCTACAATATCTATATGCGCCTCAAACTCAAATATGGTGACAATTTCGAGTTCTCTATCCAGAATGGAGACAAAGGCACAATATCAAGAATTGTTCTTCCAGCTGAGAAAAAAGGAGATGAAAACCATGAGTGAGCAAGAAAAACTGTCGTTGATAATAGTTGAAGATGAAAAGATCCTGCTCAGGGAGCTTATGAATACTATCTCCTGGAATGAGCTCGGTATCATGGTAACAGCGACTGCCACCGATGGAGAGGAAGGAGAAAGACTTATCAAGGAGACTGCTCCAGATATCGTAATTACTGATATAAAGCTGCCAAAGAAGGATGGCCTTGAGATGATCGCAGATTGCAATCTTCTCTATCAGAATGTCATTGTCCTCTCTGGCTATACAGATTTCAAATACACAAGAAAGGCGATCCAGCTCGGAATCTACGACTACCTTGAAAAGCCTGTAGACGATGAAGAACTAGAAAATATATTGAAAAAGCTCTCAAAAAGAATCAGAGAGGAACATGAGAAGGAAAGCTCGATGCGGACAGGAGGCACAGGTGAAGCAATAAAGCTACCTCGAACTGTCAACAACCATCAGGTCAATTGTGTAATTGGCTTCATCAGAGAAAACTATGCATCTCCAATTGGTCTTTCAGATGCAGCAGAATTTGCAAAGTTATCTGAAAACCACCTTTCTACCCTATTCAGGGAAGAATCAGGGATAAACTTCCTGCAATATCTCAACGCATACAGGATCAACAAGGCTGTTGAACTTATGAAAAAGGAAGGTATAAACATCAGCGAGATCGCAACCAGCTGTGGCTTTCCGACCCCTGGTTACTTTGCCAAGATATTCAAACGTTTCTTGGGACAGTCCCCTACTCAGTTCAGAGATTCCCGCTTCTGATTCTCATCAAGGAGTTCCTGTGCGCTACTTTTAAGGAAGATATATGCAGTCTCTGGCTCCACACCTTGAAGCATTACCGATTCAACCGCATCGCCAATAAGCTTTTGCAGTGCATTGGAATTTGGAGAACTGTAAAGTGCATGACTCTTTCGCATGTCATCAGCAAAGACCTTCGAGTATGGAATATTTTGATACGTACTTGACCCTATGAGCTCATGGGTCGGCTGAACAAGATTAACTCTTTCAAGGTATTCAACTGAATGAGAGAGCATATAGCCAATAAATTCCCACGCAAGACGCTGTGTCTTTTCACTCTTTGATGAATTTACCATGAAATACTGCCCATAGTAGCAGGCTGCTACATCCCTTACGCTATCCTTGAAACGTGGAAAAGGTACAACCATCCAGTCATCACTGATATAGAATTCCGGGTTTTCACTCTTGATTCTTGCTTCCTGATATAATCCAGTATTTGCCATAGCAACCTGTCCATCATTCAAATTGAAAAGATACCTGGCATTCTTGTAAGTTGGAGATCCAAGATTTAAACCGAACGGACCCCAATCTCTCATGAATGTAAGCCACTTTACCCAAGCTTCCTTTCCAACAATCGCTTCTTTTCCATCTTCACTGATCAGACTTCCTCCAAGCTGTTCGACCATTGGAATCATAGCTTCAAGATAGTATGGATATCTGAAATCGAAACCACGGCGTACTATGATTCCATTTGTATCCCTTACTACCAGTCTCTTTGATAGTTCCACCATATCTTCCCAGGTCCTTGGATACTCTGTCTCAGGATCGATTCCGGCTTCTCTGAAAACTCTCTTGTTTATGAAAATGGACCAATTGGTCATTTCAAGAGGAAGACCATATGGCTTTCCCTCAAACATGCATGGCTCAAGAGAGCCTGGGATGTATGCATCTTCAAGCGCCTTAAGACTTGAATACCCTACACTCTTGTAGTCGACAGGAGATACCTTTTCTGCATCAATGAATTGATATGCTTCGACACTGGAGAGATTGAAAATTGTAGGACCTGCTCCTGCAATAAAGGCATTGCGGACCAAGGAAAGCATCTTGAAAGAAGAAAACCTCTTTATGTCTATGAAAACATTGGGGTGCATCTGCATGAACTCTTTGGCATACCTATCCTCAAGAACCTGTCTGTTTACATCATCATGTGTCCAATATTCGATGACAATCTTCTCCTCTTCCATCGAGCCTCTGGCAAATAGAGATAAAAGGAG
The DNA here is from genome assembly GCA_017478205.1 of Spirochaetales bacterium. Taxonomy (GTDB): domain Bacteria; phylum Spirochaetota; class Spirochaetia; order Sphaerochaetales; family Sphaerochaetaceae; genus Bullifex. The sequence goes on from JAFVDZ010000019.1 coordinate 15,016, forward strand.
AACTTGAAGAAAAATGATGATAAAGAGTTTTCTCATGTTGTTATCCATCACAGAAATTTTACACGATGTTTTTCACTTTTCAAGCCAAATAGAGAATTCTTGACAGCGTAGGATTATAAAATCTATACTCATTAAGGACTTTTATAAAAAGTAATTATTTCGGAGGAAATGTGGCTAAAGAAGAAGCTATAGAAGTAGAAGGAGTTGTCAAAGAAGCTCTCCCTAACACAAAATTTCGCGTAGAGCTTACAAACAAGCTCGTTATCATCGCACACCTTTCAGGAAAGATGAGAAAGCATTATATCAGAATCGTACCTGGCGACATCGTCAAGGTAGAGCTTTCACCATATGATCTTTCCAAGGGTCGCATCGTTTATAGAGAGCGCTAATGAGAAAGACTCTCTTCACTTAAGGGTAAAGTGAAGCTAATTCTGAAAACAGAGAAAACACGCAGGAGAAGAAACCTCTCGCGTGTTATTTTATCTCAAAATTACATTTAAATTTGTTCTACTGTGTTTTCAGAATTACCCAGAGAACCCCATCCCCACCATACATTTCCTTTGGTGCATATAGCTCTCTGACGCATTCCTTGCTTTCAAGCACACGAAGAGCAAGAGCTTTCATGACACCATGACCATCTTCCGAGTGAAGACCCTTACCATGGATTATGGAAACCTTCTCAAAACCCTCCTTGATTGCTTCATCAAGGAAATTGGAAAGTTCACGCTCTGCTTCATCCTGCTTCATTCCATGAAGATCGATGAAAACCTCAGGCAGCATGCACCTAAGTTCTGTTATCGTTCTCTTCTTTTTCTTCTTCTCAAGCTCGCCCTTTTCTTTGAAAAGTTCTTCAAAGCTCTTGTTTTCGATTGCCGAGACAGATGATTTGAAAAGCTTTGACTCTATAGCCTTCTCATTGTGTCTTGGAGCATTTGTCGTCTCAGGCTCAGTCTCTTTCTTTTCCTCTGCCTTTCGCTCTATAGGTTTGTTGTTTCCATAAATGGACCATGCAACATTTTCAGGACGCTCATCAGATTCATCCATCTTCTTGAAAAACGATGCCTTGTCAGCCTTCTCTTCCTTCTTTGGCAAAGTTGCAAGTTCTGGTGATTTTTCACTCTTGGCATACTCATTGAGAATTTCAGCAAAAACCTTCTTGGGTTCATACTTTGGACTCTTTCTCTCGTATGGAACCTTCTCTTCATCCTCTCTTTCGACTTCAGGAGAGACTTCCTTTCTCTCGATTTCCTTGTTGTCACCAAAGATAGACCAAGCAACGTTTTCTGCTCGTTCATCATCTTCTTCCATCTTTTTAAAGAAGGTTGGCTTCTCGACCTTCTCTTCTTCCTTCTTATCTGGAACAACAACTTCTGGAGCCTTTTCTCTCTTAGAATACTCATTGAGGATCTCAGCAAAGTCCTTCTTTGGTTCGTACTTAGGACTTACTCTTTCATACTTGGACTTCTCTTCCTCTGAGTCTATCTTTACTTCCTTTCGCTCAACTTTTTTATTGTCACCAAAGACAGACCATGCGACAGATTCAGGTCTCTCATCATCTTCTTCCATCTCCTTGAAGAATGTAGTCTTTTCAACCTGCTTCCTATCAGGTTTTACGAAGTTCTTCTTCTCTTCATAGCTCGATAGGATTTCACCAAAGCTTATACTGCCTTCATACTTTTCGCTCTGTCTCTTGTAAGGAGTCTGGCTTACCGGTTTTTGTATCTTTTCTTCTTCTTTATGCTGTGATCCTTTACCTTCATATTGAGAGAGAATATCCTCAAAACTCTTCTTTGGTTTATATGGTTCACTCTCTCTCTTCACTTCACCACTATGGGTTTTCTTGGGCGCACTCTTGCCTTCCCAGGCTGCAAAGATTTCAGCAAAGCTCGTCTGGCTCTTCTTTATCTCTTCTGCTCTCTTTCTGTCAGGAAGAGCATATGGATTTCCTGTTGTCTCCCAGGATGCAAGGATATCGGCAAAGTTTGCATTAGGGTTGTACCCCTGAACAATTTCACTCGGTTTTTTCTGAACAGGAGCCTTGGCACCTTTACTTTTAGAAGGTGTCTCTTTCTTTTCTTTCAGCACTATGTTCTTGAATGGAGATTCTTCCTTTATCTCCTTCTCTTCTGCTCTCTGTCTTCTCTTTTCCTCAAAGATGCTATCCTGCTGTGAGAATCCTTTCTTTTTCTTCTTTCCCATTAGGCTTCCCTTATATCGAGAATCTCACGGCAAAGACTGGATAGGACTTCCTTGAGCTCATCAGGTGTGCACCCTTCAACCTTTATGGTACAGAGAGCAGAAGCGGGATCATTACCTTGGAAGGTTCCAAAGGAGATGATATCCCAGCCCATGATCGCAATTGAATGAGCGAGAGTTGCAATCATACCTGGACGGTTTTCAACGATACACTCGACTCTGACACCAAAGTGGCGCGCACCAAAGAGTTCAAGGATGATATTGAAAAGGTCACTCTTTGTGATTAGACCAATTAGTTTTCCATTATCCATTACTGGGAGCGTAGAGATCTCCTGGTCGATCATTATTCTTGCTGCATCCTCACAAGGAGTCTGCCTATCGACAGTTACAAGCTCCGTGGTCATCAGATCCTTTACAAGATATTGTGTAAGGGATGGGACCTTCAGAAGGTCTCTCTCGCAAAGTAGACCGACAAGATTCTTCCTCATATCAAGAACAGGGAAACGACGCACCTTCTCCTTCTTCATGAGCTCAAAAGCTTCCTGTGCTCTGAGTTCAGGAGAGACTGTTATAGGATTTCTTGCCATTCTTCTTTCAAGCAGCATACGACCTCCAGATAATTCATTCTACAGTTTTAACACCAATTTTCCAACTTATTCGGTGTAATCAAATTGGGTAAAGAGCCATCTTGTGGCAATTTCTATCCACTCGCTGTCATAGGATATTTTAGTCCCTACTTCCTTAGTTGCAGTTGCAAAGCCATGAGCGCCCTCAGGATAGATGTGCATCTCAAAAGGAACCTTATATCTTGAAAGAGCACTTGCAAGCATCAATGAGTTTTCGACAGGAACAGAAGGATCGTTGGCAGCATGCACCAGAAATACTGGCATCATCTTTTCATTCACTCTATTTTCAAGCGAATAGAACTCCCTCTCCTCCTCTGTTTCACAAAGGTTGTCGAAAGAGCCCTTGTGAGCATACTTTCCCGATGTGACAACAGGATAAATGAGAAGTGCTGCATCAGGGCGGCACTTAGGATATGAAGATAGGATACTCTCACAGCTCAAGGCAGCAACACTCAAAGCAAGGTGTCCACCTGCAGAGAAACCAAGAACAGCGACCTTGTTTTCATCTACAGAGAATTCCTCAGCTCTTTCTCTTATCTTGCACATGGCCTCGGCAGCTTCAAAGATTGGCTTTGATGCTTTTATATTATCGGCAACAGAATACTTCAAGAGAAACACATTGATGCCATGTGCAAAGAATTTCATTGCAACAGGATCTGATTCCCTCAAACTTATACGTTCATAGCCACCACCTGCGATAAGAAGCACTGCAGGACGAAGTGCATTAGTCTCACAGATTCCTACCAAGCTATCATGAAGATAACATATTACTTTTGCGCCTATCTTACCGACATTGAATTCTTCGATTTTCATACCTATGTTTGTTTCTTCACTCCAGTGTGCTGAAGCGTCCTCTTTTTCAATTATATTCCTATCCAACGCTTAGGAAAAAAGCTTTACGGACAAATGAATTTATACATATCACACTCTTTTCTGCATATGTTGAATAACAATACATAGAAATCTAATCCATCTTTTGATTGTTGCAAATATGTTGATGAGAAATTACCATCACAATATGAGATTTCTTATTGCATCCGACATTCACGGCTCCCAAGCAGCCGCCAATAGAGTCAAGGAACTCTTTGAAATGGAAAAGGCTGACAAGCTACTGCTTCTTGGTGACATCCTCTACCATGGCCCAAGAAACGATCTTCCACAATCTTATGCGCCAAAGAGTGTTATCGAGATAATGAACTCTCTATCTGACAAGATAATTGCTGTCAGAGGAAACTGTGAAGCAGAGGTAGATCAGATGGTACTCGCATTCCCTTGCCTATCTACAACTGCCATTGTCTTCGATGGAAAGGCAGAGATGATAATGAGTCATGGCCACATATATAACGAAGAGAATCTTCCACCTGGAAATGGATGCTTTTTATATGGACACACTCATATTCCAGTTGCCAAGAAATTGAACGGAAGAGTTATATTCAACCCGGGCTCGACAACGATACCAAAGAATGGTTTTCCTGCATCCTATGGAATCTACGAGGATGGAGTCTTTACTGTAAAGAGACTGAAAGACCAAGAAGAGATGATGAGTATCGATATCTAATGTTTGAAGGCTTCCACATGGAAGCCTTCTGCTATCTAAAGTTTATCGATCTTGAAATCAAGAACTACGACTACAGCTCCGTCAGTTTCACTGATAGAAGCAGATCCTCCGTGCAGCTCCATGATCTTTCCTGTGATAGGGAGTCCCATTCCCGAACCGCCTTCATGTCTTGAAAGATCGCCACGAGACCATGGTTCGAAGAATTGAGGAACAGAGGAAGGAAGCTTTCCTGGGTTCTTTATTGTTATCACAGCGCCATGAGATGAGATCACAATTGGCCCATCAGGTGCTTCATGAAGCGCATTGGCAACAACTTCCTTGATTGCTCTTTCAACTAGCTTCTGGTCAACATTCAGAACGCACCCTTCTTCGATATCTAGCTTGATGACACCACTCTTTACCTTCAAAGAGGAAAGTGCATCATCGACAAGATCAAAGAGTCCTATCTCGCTTCTTTCAACCACAAGGTCTGGGTCTGAAATGAATGAATAATATCTTATCGAGTCGATTCTGGAAGAAAGGACCTTGCATTCATCAGAAATGGAATCGACAAGTTTCTCATCCACTTTGAAAATTCCATCTCTAGCACCATCCAAAAGCAGGTTCATGCTAGTTATTGGAGTATTGAGATCGTGTCCGATACTCCTTACCCACTCCTGACGGTTCTTTCTATTTGTCTCAAGTGTGTGCGCTAGCGAAGAAAGAGAGTCGCTGATCTCATCAAGCTCATATACACCTGTCTTCTTGAATTCGACATCGAACTTTCCGTGACTCAATGCAGAAACTGTATTCTTTATTGCATCGATCTTTCTGGTGTTTCTCCTTGAATAGAGGAATGAGGAGACCATTGCAACAACAATTGCAACCAGAAGGACCGATATAATGGATGTGACCATGTGGTCCAAGAAGAACCTAGTTGGTCCATAGAAACCAAGTGTCGATACCAGAACCTCTATGATTACACTCTCGCTATTGTTGTAGCTGATGATGATTCTTCCAGAAACATCATTTGGGTTCATACCCTGAGGAACCCTGATCTCTCTGTTCTCATACATGAGTTCATCGTAATAAACCAGGTTTATCGCATCCTCGCTTTCATATATATCATAGGTCGCTATATAGATATTCTTATAGCCACTGTTGAGGTTATTTGGATTCAAGCCTGCATAGCTTCTGAGCTGAGAGACACCAGAAATATCATTTCCCTTCAAGTCTCCCTTTGGTGTCGTACCAAAGAATACAACCTTGCTGTAGTCAGGAGCATGGAGGATCAAGCCAGAAACCTGCCCATCAACAGCATCTCCTGCTATATCCATTATCATCTCGGGTGTAATGGCTTCAGTCTCGATAATCTTTTCCTTGATCGCCGCCATGTAATCACGGGTAACATACTTAGGCCACGAATGGCTCGTTATGAAACCTGCAGCTAAAAGACCTGCAATCTGGAAAAGAAGAATTACGAGCGCAATACCAAGTACGGTCGTGAAGGTCCTTATGAATTGCCTTCTTGAAAGAATCATCCTATACCCTCTTACCTACAAACTTGTAGCCATAACCTCTAACTGTTTCAATCCAGCTACCTGGTCTCAGTTTGGCTCTTATATTCTTGATATGGGTATCGACAACTCTCTCGTAGCTTTCAAAGGAGTAGTCAAAGCATTCCTCAAGTATCTTGTTCCTGACAACTAGCTCACCTGCATTTTTAGAGAGAGTCAGGAGAATTCTCCATTCTGCTGCAGTAAGAGAGATTTCACCCTCATCGATCCGGATCAGGTGCTGACCTTCATCGATTGAGAGTCTGTTTCCCTCCTCGCTTGCATAAACAGGGTTATCACTACTGCTTTCTATAGGAGAATCGAGTCTTCTGAAAAGCGCCTGGACTCTCAAGACCAGCTCTTTTGGAGAGAAAGGTTTCGAGATATAGTCATCGGCTCCAAGTTCAAAGCCTAGGATTCGATCACTTTCTTCAGTTCTCGCAGTCATGAATATTACAGGAAGATTTGGATAATCCTTCTTCAGATTCTTTATGAAAACAAAGCCATCGCCGTCTGGAAGCATGACATCCTGGATGATGAGATCGGGAAGACGATCCTTGATTGCTTCCTTAGCCTGTGCAAGATTTGCCTGCCCCTTTACCTCAAATCCTGAGAGCTCAAGGTACTGGCTCACGCCGTTTCTAATGACATCGTGATCTTCAACAATGTAAATCAACTTCATAAGTTGATATTTAACATCACCAATTTCCATTATCAATAAAATATCTCATAACTTCACAGAATCTACATTAACGCCGTGCCGATGCTACTTTTTTCTCTTCCTTCGTGCTACAGTTGAACGTATGAAAATCTCAAAGACAGAACTTTTCTTCATCGTTCTACTACTATTTGCATCCCTTTTCACTGTGTTCTTACAGAGGCAAAAGGGCGGGACTGTCAGAATTGAGACCGATAGTCAGAGCTATCGATATTCCCTTTCCGAGGACAGGTCACTCTCATTCGAGGGGCCCCTTGGAATAACCGAAGTAGAAATCCGCAACGGCAGGGCCTACATAACAAAGAGCCCCTGCCCCAACCATACCTGCTACCACGGGTATGTCGAAGCATACCCCGACACGATAGTATGCCTTCCAAATCACGTCTCACTCTATGCAGAGGGAAAAGGAGAGATAGATGCAACAAGCTTCTAAGAAAGACTATATAATCTACCTCACAGCCCTATGTCTGCTTCTGAGCGTCATCGAAAACACTCTGCCAAGACCTGTACCATTTTTCCGTCTTGGGTTTGCAAACCTTCCACTACTGTGGGCACTTACGAGCCTAACATTTCCTGAATACCTACTTTTGGCAACCGGGAAATGGATCTGTGGTTCATTTGTTTCGGGAACCCTTCTCTCCCCATTTGCATTGATGGGAGCAGGAAACACATTCTCATCAGCCATTTTGATGTATCTTGTCTACAAGATTTCAAAAGGGAAAGTTTCGCGATATCTGATAAGTCAGCTCGGTGCAATGATAAGCGCCATAGTTCAGCTATATATCGCATCGATAATATTGAAAAACAGCGTTTTGAGACTGCTTCCATTGATGCTTGTGATAAACGAACTATCTGGCCTTCTGGTTGCACATCTCTCATACGTTTTCAAACCAAGAGAGGATATAACACTTGAATTTGAAGAGACGGAGGAAAAGAGCAAGAGCAATCTTTTTATAATGATTGTCTATCTTGCTGCAATCATCTCGATCTTCCTTCTTCCTTCCCCGCTCTTCCTTCTTATAAGTTTTGCACTCTCCTTGATTCTCTGCTTGATTGCAAAACGAAAGATCATGTGGTCAATCTACATAATCACAATACTTGCAGTCACCTTCTTTGGACTTCTAGTCCCTGAGGGAAAGGTACTTTTCGTGTTCGTAACAGAAGAGGCTCTGGAAGAAAGCCTTACAAGAGCGTTACGCCTTGTTTCATTAACTGCAATATCACAGAGTTTTTCGAACCTTGAAATTATTACAAAGGGCTTCATCGGAAAGGTTCTTTCCCTGTCATCTGGCATGATAACGACATTCTATGAAAGCAAAGGTGGCTTGATGAAGAGGATTGAGACAACTCTTATATCAGATCCAAGTGTAAAGGACAGGAAGAAAAGAAGCTACAACAGAGTAGCTCTCATCTTCACTCTACTCTTGATAATTCTTCTACCAGTTCTTTCGGAAGTTCTTGTGTAAACAGATGTTCGGAAAGGGACACGAGAAGGGACCTTGTTTCATTATCAAGATCCATGATCGAAAGGCGGTCATCCAATTCTGGTCCAGAATATGGGACCGTCTCATTTTTCACAAGATAGAAGTTATCAAAGTAGTTGAGATAGAGCGTGAGAGAAAGAATAGATGGTCTATCCTTATCCCACACAATCTTGACTGCCCTGTTTCCTCTTTCATAATTAATTGAAAACATGCTACAAATTGTACTGTGCCAAAATATTTGGTGCAACTGGAGTTTATATGAGCTTGATAGAACCAATTGTGCTCAAAGGATTCAGAGATAGCCTTCCTGAGCAAGAAATTCCAAAGAAGAAGATTATGAGAGCACTGGAAGATCAATTCCAGTCCTATGGCTTTGTACCTATAGATACACCTGCACTTGAATATACCTCCGTACTGCTTGGCAAGGGTGGCGGAGAGACTGACAAGCAGATATTCCACTTCACAGACAATGGTGGCAGAGAGGTTGCAATGAGATTCGATCTCACTGTTCCATTCGCTCGCTTCCTTGCAGCCCACAATGCAAACCTCGCCCTCCCCTTCAAAAGATATCACATCAACAAGGTATGGAGAGGAGAGAACCCTCAGAAGGGTCGCTATAGAGAGTTCATCCAGTGCGATTTCGATATCGTAGGCGCAGACAATGCTGAATCCGATTTCGAGATTCTCTCCTTGATGGACTCCTCATTCAAGATGCTTCAGGTCGGTGGCTATACATTCCATGTAGCACACAGAGGTCTTTTCAACGCCTTCCTTGAATTCAATGGAATCAAGGAGCACAGTGTCGAGATTCTCCGCACTGTCGACAAACTCAGGAAGATTGGAAAGGATGCTGTTATCGAGCAGCTTACTGAAATTACTTCATCAAAGGAAAAGGCAGAGAGAATCTGTGAGTATATCGAGAGGCCGGAAAATGAGACCTTCGAAGAGGGAATCAAGCGACTTGAAGCACTAGCTGGTGGAGAAAATGAAGCATCAATTCGCCTTACTGAGATCCACGATCTCTTGAAGGCACTTGGAATCGACGAGCACTTCATACTCGACCCATCAATTACCCGTGGCCTCGATTACTACACAGGTATCGTCTATGAGACATTCCTTACCGACTGTCCTCAGATCGGAAGTGTCTGCTCTGGTGGAAGATATAACAATCTAGCATCCCTCTATACAAAAGAGCACCTTCCTGGAGTTGGCTCCTCAATCGGTCTTGATAGACTTCTTGCAGCTCTTGAAGAGCTCAAGAGCCCACTGCTTGCTGACAGCTCCTCTGCAGATATCGTAATCCTCCACCGCCCAGGTGAAGAGAAGAATGCCATGAAAGTGGCAAGAGAATTGAGAGAGAAAGGTATCAAGGTCGATGTCTATCTCACACCTGAAAAGAAGGCAAAGCAGCAATATGATTACGCTGCGAAGAATAGAATCCGCTATGCTCTCTCTTTCAAGGAGGATGGCTCATACAGTCTCAAGAATCTTGAGACAAGAGAGATTACAAACACTACCTCAGTTAGTGATATCTGTAGTCAAATTGCCCGATAATGGCCTATAATTTAGGGGAGGAGCTATTCCTCCCCAAAATTTTTCACGGAGTACTATTTGAAGGATTTCAAATCTCTACCTGTATATCGTCACAAGGACGAAATACTCAAAAGCTTACAGGAAAACCAAGTAATTATTGTCGAAAGCCCTACTGGCTCTGGTAAGACAACCCAGATTCCTCTGATCTTGAAGGAAGCTGGATACGACAATAGTGGAATCATTGGCGTAACACAGCCAAGAAGAATTGCTGCCCTATCCATCTGCGAATTCATAAAGAAACAACTTGAGATCACAGACAACTACTGCGCATACACAATGCGCTTTGACGACACAAGTGATGAAAACACCAGAATAAAGATAATGACTGATGGAATTCTGCTTCAGGAATGCAAGGCTGACCACTATCTTTCCCGCTACTCTGTAATCATGGTAGATGAAGCGCATGAGAGAAGTTTGAATATCGACTTCATCCTAGGACTTTTGAAGGACATCATAGCAGTAAGAAAGGACCTCAAGGTCATTATAAGCAGTGCGACGATAAACACACAGAGCTTTTCGGACTTCTTTGACGGAGCCAAGATTGTAAGCATCGATGCGAAAGTTTTCCCTATCGACATCAAATACCTCCCACCAAGTGGAAAGCGAGACTTTGAAGAAGAGCTCTATGACAGCATAAACAAGATAGTCACATATCAAGCAAGAAAGAAGCTTGGCGACATACTAATCTTCCTTCCTGGCGAATATGATATCAAGCAGACAGAAGCTGAGCTCAAGAGTCTGCCAATTGCCTCCTCTCTTGAAATCTATCCACTCTATGGAAGACTCAGCAAGGAAGAGCAGGAGAGAGTCTTCACTCCAACAGGAGAAGGAAAGACAAAGGTCGTCATAAGCACCAATATCGCTGAGACAAGTATCACTATCGATGGAATAACATGTGTAATCGACTCAGGGCTATGCAAGATGAATTTCTACAACCAGAGAGATTTCACATCCTCCCTCGTTCCTCTTCCAATAAGCAAGGCAAGCTGCAGACAGAGAGCAGGTAGAGCTGGTAGAACACAGCCAGGCACCTGCTATCGCCTCTACAGTGAAGAAAATCTCCAGGCGCGACCTGACTTTAGCATGGAGGAAATCCTGCGTTCAGATCTTGCAGAAGTTGCGCTCAGGATGAGTGACCTCGGAATCTACGACTATGACAGATTCCCTTTCATTACGAAGCCTAAGAAGAATGCACTGTTATCTGCTGAGCAGACACTCAAGTTCATCCAGGCAATTGATGAAAATAGGCATCTGACAAAGATTGGTGAAAAGATGGTCCTCTTCCCTCTTCTTCCTCGACTTTCAAGAATAATTGTCGAAGCAATATTGAATTATCCAGAAGTAATCGAGGAAGTCCTTATCGCAGTTTCATTTCTGTCCACAAAGGGACCATTCTTGCTTCCTCAGGGAGAGGAGGCACTTGCTCATGAACGCCAACAGGCTTTCCAAGATCAGACATATGGGGACTTCGTCGGATACTTAAGACTTTTCAAGATGTATGAAAAGAATGCAGAGCTAGGACAGAAGAGCCAGGAGAAGTTCTGCAAGAAGTACTTCCTCGATTTCCAGACAATGAACGAGATATTGCACATCGATGAACAGATGAGTGAAATCGTCTCGGGAATGGGCCTTCCTCTCTCGGGTGGTGGCCCTGTCAGTGACTACCTCACCTGTCTTTCTGCAGGATTGTTGCAATATGTCTGCTACAACTACAGCAAGAACGCATACCGCTCACTCACAGCAGACCAGATATACATCCACCCAGGCTCTGCCTGGTTCAGAAACCTTCCAAAGTTCATTCTTGCAGGTGAAATCGTACAGACTAGCAGAATGTTTGCACGAACTGTCTCCCCTCTGAAGCCCGAGTGGCTTGATAGAATCGACCCTGAGCTCAGAAGCAGGCTGCTTCACAAGAGTAGGCCAAAGAAAGAGGAGAATGAAGAAAAACAGACAGGAAAGCGCCTTGCTCTGAATGTCATCACAATTTTTGACCGTGACTATCCAACAAGAACCTACAAGGCTGGAAAGCTTGTAGCCATCGTTCCTGTCACAGACATACCGTTCATCATAAAGAAGGGTTACGAGAGAGGCTCAGTCAAGAAAGGTGTCAAGATACTTCTGAAACACAAGGATGCCTTGCTAGATACTCCGATTTCTCTCAAGGAGCTCGTACAGGAAGGTGGTATCCTCAACATAAAAAGTGGAACCATAGACTGGCCAAGGGATAAAAGCATCGATATTTCTCATGAGAAGGGAATAAATGAGCTTGAAAGAAATATTTCAAAACTTTTCAATATTTCACACTACAAAAACAAGCTCCGCTTCCTAGGTCTCATGAGCCACGGTGGAAATGGTGATAGATATAGCATCAGGAGTTTCAATTCACTCTCTGCATCTATCGACTCAACCTATGCAGCACTCTTTGAGATAAAGACAAACAAGAAGCTTAACAAGTCTCTCCTTAGCAAGATAGATACATATATCAAGAGAATTGAGGAGCTTGAGGATTTCTGATAAAAAAGCAAGAAGACTTGTATGAGTGCCTTCTTGCTTTTACTTTAGAGAATTCTTTCTCTCATTCTTCTTTCTTTATCAGGTACTTCTTGATCGCAAAGAGTGCTGCAATACAGACTACACCAATTAAAAGTTCCCACATCGGGCGCTCTGTGATGATGAGCTCCCTGACAATTGCAAATGAAAGGATTTCGATGATATTGGAAAAACTCTGAGTGATGATGAGACGAATCAACTCGATTGCGATGATCATCGATGCTACATAGTTGATTATGTAATGCAAATTCTTCGTCACAGCAGTGAATTTGATTACTTCAGTAGACTGATAGAGCTGAACTGCAATTCCGGCAACCAATATGAAACACAAGATGCATTCGATCAGCAGTGTTATCTTCTCTACTGCCGATCCCATAAATTCATGTGCCTTATTCTTATCTTCACTCATTTTATGTATCTCCCAGGAGTGTATTTAACAATAATTATAATGGCCTTTTTTTATGCGTCCAACAAAAACCTGTACATTTTTCAAACCAAAAACCAAAAAGAGGGTTTAACTTACCTGTTAACTGAAACTACGTTCATATACATTCGCCCGCACACATAAAAGAGATGTTGAAATCTGAAAATGGACACTCCTTTTTGCATTCTCGAAAAACAGAAAAAAGGAAAGCTAGCCCTATGATATTTTGTTTCTTTGTTTCTCTTTTCATGGTAATTTGTGTTTTATGAAAGCTTTCAAGGAACTTGCCATCATAATTGGTATATGTCTTTTCGGAGAAATTTCAGCACAATTGCTGCCATTCCCCTTCCCCTCTTCTGTCCTCAGCATGCTCATACTGCTTGCACTCTTCTTCACCCCGCTTCTAAAGCCTGAAAGCATCGAGGGTGTTTCCTCCTTGATGCTTGGCAACATGGTACTTTTCTTCATCCCTTCAGGCGTGCAGATAATAAAATATGCTTCTGTCATGAAGGATAGCTGGTGGAAGCTAGTTCTCATCTGTCTCATCTCCATGGTCCTGACCTTCTTTGTCACTGGGTTTTCAGTAATACTTACGATCAAATTGATAAAAGGAGGAAAGAAGAATGGAAATAATTGAAACTGTAACAAGGTCACCACTTTTTGGAGTATTCCTCACATTGCTTGCATATATAATCGGGACATACATCAACAAGAAAACAGGCAAGGTATATCTTAACAATCTACTTATTGCATACATAATTGTTATTGGCACACTACTTATCTTCAAGATTCCTGTAGAGAACTACAACAATGGCGCAAATATCATCACAAGTTGTCTTGGACCTGTGACTGCAGTACTTGCGATTTCGATCTACAACCAGAGAAAGAAGGTAAAGGAAAACCTCCTTCCTATCATAATCGGAACCTTGGCAGGTTCTATCACTTCAATTGGCAGCGTTATAGTGCTTGCAAAACTCTTTGGCCTCGATTGGCCAACAACAGCTTCTGTAATCCCAAAGAGCGTAACTACAGCAATCGCACTGGCAATTTCCGACTCCTTGGGTGGCTACATTGCCATTACAGCAATCTGTGTTGTTATCACAGGGTGCTCAGGCAACATTCTCTCTCCATACCTGATAAAGCTCTTTAGGTTCACAGATCCAGTTGCAGAAGGCCTTGCGATCGGAACTGCAAGCCATGCACTTGGAACTAGCAAGGCCATAGAGCTAGGTGAGATTCAGGGAGCCTTCTCCTCTATCGCAATAACCTTTGCAGGTCTAATTACAGTAGTTATCACACTGCTCATGGTAATATGACAGGTGGTCATCTATAATAGGTAATAACAACCTTCTTCAAAAGAGAGACATCTACTGGAGTAAGGAAAGGTTCGCCCTGTCCCTTCATAAGGACAAACTTGACTTCACCAGAAAGCTTCTTCTTGTCCTTGTTAAGTGCCTGATAGAAGCTTATCCAATCACCTCTACCAATTCTGTAGTTGATATCGAACTTATAGGACTTGAGAAGTGCATCACACTTTTCTCTGTAGCTTTGGTCTGTCACTTTCATCAAGACTCCAAGCTCGAGAGCGCGCGAAACACCCCAGGCAACGGCCTTACCATGTGAGAATGAAGAGAAGTTGCCAGAAGATTCAAGTGCATGAGCAAATGTATGCCCCAGATTCAAAAAGCTCCTTATCCCCTTTTTCTCTGTTGGATCTTTTTCTATGAAACTAGCCTTTATAGCGATAGACAGCTCGACCATCTTGGCAACTGTCACTCTATCTCGTGCCATTATCTTATCTCTGTTTTCCATCAAGAAGTCATATAGATCATCATTCTTGGTCAAGAAGGCATGCTTTACAACCTCTCCAAGTCCACTTCTATATTCATTTTCAGGGAGGGTTCGAAGAGTATCAGTGCAGATGAGGACCTCTTCCGCAGGATAGAAGGAGCCGATCAAGTTCTTTGCATTGGCAAAATCGATTGCTGTCTTTCCTCCGACCGAGGCATCGACCATACAGAGCAAGGTAGTAGGAACAAGCACAAGGCGCGCACCCCGCATATAAAGAGAGGAAGCCAAGGCTGTCATGTCACAGATGACTCCACCACCGAAGCCGATAAATATGCTGTCTCTAGCAAGGCCATATTCGACTGCAGCAGAGAGTATTATCTCAATACTTCTCCACCCCTTATGAATCTCGCCAGGTTCGAGTACTACACTCGTCTCTGGCAGAGATGTAAAAAGAGATGCCGAATTTCTATCGAACACCCAAAGTACGTTGTTGCCATAGGCAGAGAGGTGACGTGAAAGATCCTTTATATCCTTTGCAACGAGGACGTTTGTCTTCTTTCCATCCTGTAGCTTAACTTCCAATGCTTTTTCCATAATCGAAATAATACATAAACGAATAACCTAAAAGCAAGGTACATATGTAGTTGCAATTAACGAATAAAAATAACAAAATGCTTAGCTATGCTAAGTGAGTTCTATTTTGACAATGCTGCAACTACCATAATTAGCCCTGAGGCACTGAAATCATATTCAGAGTGTGCCCTAGAATATATGGGAAACCCTTCTGCAAACCACAGAGAGGGTCAGAGGGCACATGAGAAACTTGAAGAAGAAAGAAGACTTTTTGCATCCAAGCTAAAAGTAAAACCAGAACAGCTCTTCTTCACAAGTGGTGCAACAGAATCAATACAGATAGTTCTTTCATCCCTTTTGTGGGCAAAGAGTCCAGGAGAAGTGATAATAAGCAAGATAGAACATGAAGCAGTCTCTTCCTGGAGTGGAATACTCAAAGAAAAGGGATGGGCCGTAAAGACACTCAAGGCAAAAGGTGGCTTTGTCTCGCCTGAGGAACTTGAAGAGAGCATCACAGAAAAAACCAGGCTTGTTGCCATCATGATGGTAAACAACGTAACTGGTGCGATCCAGGATATCGACACACTTGTAAAGGTGACAAGAAGAAAGGAAAAGGAGTTTGGAAGAAAGATATTCTTCTTCAGTGACTGCGTTCAGGCTCTTGGCAAGATTCCTTTCTCTCTTGCAAGCCTCGATATCGATGGAGCCTGCTTTTCATCTCATAAGATAGCTGGGGCAAGAGGAATCGGTGCCCTATATCTCAAAAAGGGCGAAATCCAGACTCTTGCAAAGGCAGGAGGACAGGAGAAAGGAGTCAGGGGAGGAACTGAAAATCTTCCTTCAATTGCCGCCTTCACTTCAGCATATCTATCATGTCCTGAAGACATGAGCGACATCGAAGAAATCTATAATGAAACAAGGAAGATTTTTCAGGAAAATGGCATAAAGATACTGAGTCCTGAAACTAACACTTCCCCATTCATTCTTTCAATAACAACACCACTTCCTTCCGAGGTCCTTACCAGGATGCTCATAGACAAGGGCTGGTGTGTCTCGTCAGGCTCTGCCTGCTCTAACAACGCGAAGGGCAAGGGAGAGGGAATACTGCAAGCAATGGGCTTTTCTGCAAAGGATTCAAGGGGTGCGATAAGAATATCATTCTTCCACTACTCCTCCATTTTAAGAGCAAAGGAGCTTGCAGAGGAAATCATAAAAATCGTAAGGGAGTTCTAAAGTGGCAAAGCAACTATATCTTGTAAAGCTTGGAGAAATATCACTCAAGGGTCTGAACAGACCACTTTTTGAAAAGCGTCTGAGGAACAATATAAAGGACAAGCTGAGACCTTATCACTCAAGCTGTACAAAGAGAAAGGGTCGTCTTTTCTTCTACATCGATGAAGAGTGCCCAGAAGAAAGGATAATAAAGGCCATGAGCACAACCTTTGGTGTTGCTGGCTTTGCCAAGGCAATTGTCTGTGACAAGAATATGGAATCCTGTCTTCAGAGAGCAAAGGAACTTCTCTCAGGTATAGACCTTTCTAAATACTCATCCTTCAAGATCGACACAAGGAGAGAGGACAAGCAGTTTCCACTCTCAAGCTACGATATCTCCTGTGAGCTTGCATCCGTAGTATTTTCTTTCAAGAATGACTTCAAGGTCGATCTGAAACACCCAGATTTTGCACTCCATTGTGAAGTCAGAGACCAGATATACCTCTACACATCCAGCCAGATGGGTCCAGGAGGACTTCCTACAGGTACTGCAGGTAAGGGACTTCTGCTGCTCTCTGGTGGAATAGACAGCCCCGTTGCAGGTGTCGAGATCGCAAAGCGTGGCTGCAAGCTTGATTGCCTCTATTTCCACGCCTACCCTTACACATCAGAGCTTGCTCTTGAGAAGGTAAAGACCCTCACCTCCCTTATCGCACCATATCTTGGAGGAACACGCCTCTTTGTTGTTCCATTCACAGAGCAACAGCTCTATCTCAGGGATAATGCATACGAAGATGAGACAACCTTGATGTTCAGAGCGTGCATGATGCAGACAGCCGAAAGGCTATGTAAACAAAAGGGTCTTGAAGTCATAGTCACTGGCGAAGCCCTTTCCCAGGTTGCATCACAGACACTAAAGGCAATGAGCTTCACAGACAGCATGACAGATTACCTTGTTCTCAGACCACTTGTTGGCATGGACAAGGAGGAGATCATAAGAAGATCCAAGGAGATCGGAACCTACGAAACTAGTATTCTTCCTTACGAAGATTGCTGCGTAATCTTCTCTCCAAAGCACCCATTGACCAGCCCTATCAAAGAGGTTGCAAGAAAACATTTTGATGAACTTAAAATGGACGAACTCCTTGATAAGGCGGTAAAGGAAACAGCTGTTTACTTCTTCAATCCAAATGGAGAAGAGTATTTTCCGGAAAGTGCCTCTCAATCTGTCTCAGAATGAATAAGTTGTGAGCATAAAGTTGCTCTAAACAACAAAAAAATGTACATTTTACTCACATGAATCACGTAGGCATAGACATCGGCTCGACAACTATAAAAGTTGTCGTTCTAAACGATGAGGGGGATCTTCTTTTCAGTGCTTACGAGCGTCATTACTCGGAAATCGTCAAAAAATCCGAAGAAATGCTCACTCGCATAATTCCACTCATCAAAAATGAAAAAATTACACTGGCGATCAGTGGATCTGCAGGCATGGGAATGGCCCAGGCCTGTGATATCCCGTTCATTCAGGAAGTTTATGCAACAAGAGTAGCAGTCCAGAGATATATACCTGATATCGATGCCGTAATTGAGCTAGGAGGAGAGGATGCAAAGATCCTTTTCCTGACAAATGGTCTAGAAGTCAGGATGAATGGTTCCTGCGCAGGTGGCACAGGTGCATTCATCGACCAGATGGCCACACTTTTGGGAGTCGGTAGAGACGATATAGATTATTTTGCACAGCGAGCAACTAAACTCTATACAATTGCATCCCGCTGTGGTGTATTTGCAAAGACAGATGTCCAGCCCCTTATAAATCAGGGCGCCAAGACAGAAGACATTGCAGCTAGTATTCTCCAGGCTGTTGTAAACCAGACCGTAGCAGGCCTTTCACAGGGAAGAAAGATCAAGGGCAATGTCGTCTACCTTGGTGGACCTCTCACCTTCGTCTCCACTCTAAGAAAGCAATTCGATGAGACACTAGATACAACTGGCATCCTACCAGAAAACTCACTCTACTATGTTGCAATGGGAACTGCCCTTTCCAAGACAGGAAAGACATTCCTGCTTTCTGAAGCAATCGAAAGCCTCAAGAACAATAGAGGAAAGGGAAACTATGTTACCCTTCCACCTCTATTCGAGAATGAGGCAGAGTATCAAGAGTTCATACAGAGACACAGCGAAACAAGAGTAAAGGCAACTGACCCAAGGGCCTACCATGGCAAGGCTTATTTCGGTGTCGATGCAGGCTCGACCACGATAAAGGTCTGTCTTATCGATGAGGATGGAAACGTCCTTTTGACACGCTATGGCACAAACAATGGAAATCCTATACAGGCAGTCAAATCCTTCCTCAATGAATTCTATGAGGAGTTTCCATATATCCAGATTGCAGGATCTGCCTCTACAGGTTATGGAGAAGAGCTACTGAAGTCAGCATTCCGCCTCGATTGGGGCCTTGTAGAGACCCAAGCACACTTCAAGGGAGCAAGGTTCTTCCTTCCTGATGTCGATTTCATCATCGATATCGGAGGACAGGATATGAAGTGCTTCTGTATCCGTGATGGTGCAATCGACGATATATTCCTCAATGAAGCTTGCTCTTCGGGCTGTGGCTCATTTTTACAGACATTCGCAAATGCATTGGGTAAGGGTGTTTCCGAGTTTGCAGAACTCGCGCTCAAAGCAAAGGCACCTGTAGATCTTGGTTCAAGATGTACTGTATTCATGAACTCCTCTGTAAAGCAGGCACAGAAAGATGGTGCCTCTGTTGAGGATATCTCAGCAGGACTGGCAATATCTGTTGTAAAGAATGCTCTCTACAAGGTAATAAGAGTCTCAAGTGCAGAAAGCCTTGGCAGGAACATCGTTGTCCAGGGTGGCACATTCATGAACAATGCTGTTCTCAGAGCCTTTGAAAAGGAGATGGGAGTAAATGTGATCAGACCTGACATCGCAGGTATAATGGGTGCATTTGGAGCAGCCCTTTATGCACGCGAGAAAGCAAAGAAGCTAGGTCAGGAAAAGAGCACTATACTTTCACAAGGTGAAGTACAGGAGCTTAGACACAAGGTTTCAACAACAAATTGTGGACTCTGTACAAACCACTGTCTTTTAACAATAAACACCTTCGATGGAAATAGAAGACTCATCAGCGGAAACCGCTGTGAGCGCCCTCTTGCAAAGAAAGTGAGAGTCAGCGAAGAAGAGAATATCTACGCTTTCAAGCAGAAGTATTTCGACTCCATCATGGCTGATGAGGGAGAGGATATAAATGGCACCATAGGAATTCCTATGGCTCTTGGCATGTATGAGCTTTTGCCATTCTGGCATACATTCTTCAGAGAACTTGGCTACAAGGTAGTCTGTTCCGGAAATTCAACAAGACGCCTCTATGTATCAGGACAGGGAAGCATCCCATCAGATACTGCATGCTTTCCTGCAAAGCTTGCGCATGGCCATATAGAAGCTCTGCTTGATAAAGGTGTAAAGAAGATCTGGCTCCCCTGCTCTTCATACAATGTCGATGAAAAAAAGGGAAACAACCACTTCAATTGTCCTGTAGTAGCTTACTATGGTGAAGTTATCAGAGCAAATCAGGACCTGAGAGGTGCCGAGATCCTCGATCCGTTCCTCTCACTTGAATTTCCTCGTTACCTTGAAAAAAGACTCTCTGAAGCATTGGGCATTCCAAGAAGAAAACTTAGAGGCCCAATCAAGAAGGCATATGAGAGCCTCGATAGATATCACAAGGCTGTGATAGATAAGGGCAAAGAGATAATTGCTGGTGCAAATGATCGACCTATAATAGTTCTGTCCGGTAGACCATACCATATCGACCAGGAGACAAATCATGGAATTGACCGACTGGTTGCAGGTCTTGGTGCACTTGTAATCAGCGAAGATTGTCTCAGCTACCTTGAAAGCAAGAAGTCTGTAGAGGTCCTGAACCAATGGACATACCACGCAAGACTTTATGATGCAGCAAGATATGTAACTGAACACGAGAACATGAACCTTGTTCAGTTCGTTTCCTTTGGCTGTGGACTTGATGCTGTCACTACCGATGAAGTTAGAAGTATATTGAAGGAAAAGGACAAGATTTACACACAGATCAAGATCGATGAGATCACAAATGTGGGAGCCGTCAATATCCGTCTAAGAAGCCTCTTTGCAGCACTGGAGGAGCGACAATGAGCGATATACCGTTCACAAAAGAGATGAAGAAGGATTACACAATTCTTCTTCCTAACATGTCTCCTATCCATTTCGATCTTATGATTGAAGCTGCGAGACTAAATGGCTACAAGGCACTTCTGCTTGACAATTCAGGGCCTCAGGTAATCCAAGAGGGACTGAAGTATGTCCACAACGACATGTGCTACCCTGCTCTCATCGTCATCGGTCAGATGATCGATTACATAAAATCAGGGAAAGTAGATGCCAACAAGTGTGCAGTAGGTATCACACAGACAGGTGGTGGCTGCAGAGCCTCAAACTATTACTATCTTCTCAAGAAAGCCCTGGAGAGAGCTGGATACCCTCAGATTCCTGTAATATCACTGAACTTGAAGGGAATGAACACAAACCCAGGCCTTGCAATTACACCTACTCTTATCTTCCAGCTTCTATCAGGACTCATCTATGGTGACCTTCTCATGACTCTTTCACATCAGGTAAGACCTTATGAGATCAACAAGGGAGACACAGATGCTGTTGTAAAGAAGTGGTCTGACTATCTCAAGAATTGCTACAGAAATAACAAGGGATACTTCTGGAGCCATATGGACAAGAACCTTGCTTCCATCAGCGATGACTTTGCAAACATTCCTGTAAACAGAGAAGAAAAGCATGTAAAGGTTGGCGTAGTTGGCGAAATCTACATGAAGTATGCTCCTGTTGGGAACAACAACCTAGAGAAATTCCTTGAAAACGAAGGGTGCGAGGTCATGATGCCTCCATTCCTTGGCTTCATCCTCTATGGCATCTCGAATGGCATAAGGGACTATGAATTCTATGGTGGTTTCAAGAGACACATGTACCACGCATTTGCAACAAAGATACTTATGCCAGTACTTAAGAAATTCGAGAAGAAAATTGACAAGGCAATCAAGCGACATGAGGAGTTTATCGCACCTGCTTCGATCGATGAACTTGAAGAACTTGGCAAGTTGGTAATCAACACAGGATGCAAAATGGGCGAAGGCTGGCTTCTGACAGCCGAGATGATAGAACTCATAAAGAAAGGCTATGGAAATATAGTTTGCACACAACCTTTTGGCTGTCTTCCAAACCATATCGTTGCAAAAGGAATGGTCCGTCCGATAAAGGAACTCTATCCTGAGTCAAATATCGTACCAATAGACTATGATCCATCAGCAACAAAGGTAAACCAGGAAAATAGAATAAAACTCATGCTTGCTGTTGCAAGAGAGAACCTAGAAAATTAAATTTTTAATTTCTTGACGTATTGAAATTTAGGCTTGATACTTTAACTGTAATTCCTGTAAACCCGATTTGGTTTGCACCTCCTTTGGCCAGACATTGTAGGTAGTGTCTGGCCTTTCGTATATATACCCAAGGTGATTATTTCATGTATACTTTCCACATCATGAGGATTAACCAATGAGTGGAATCTGCTATCGCTGCTTTAAATCAAAGGAAGCCTGTCTATGTTCCTACATCAAGGAACTTGATACAGGTGTCAAGTTTGTAATCCTCATCCATCCTCGTGAAGCAAGGCTAATGAAGACAGGAACTGGCCGCATTGCGCACCTCTCTCTGAAGGACAGTGAACTCATTCAAGGATGCAGTTTCAATGAAAATGAAAGAGTCGTCAAACTTCTGTCAGACCCTACCTATCATCCATTCCTTCTCTACCCTGGAAATGGTGCAATTACAACTGACAGCAAGGCATTTAAAGAGAAGATAAGTGGCAAAATTCCTATGATCATAATCCTTGATGGGACCTGGTCACAGGCAAAGAAAATGCTAAAATATTCCCCTAACCTTCAGTCTATAGACCGCCTAAGCTTCAACAAAGGCTACTCCTCCAGATTCATCTTCAAGAGAGAGCCTACTCCTGATGCAATATCTACAATCGAAGCATGCTACTACACTATAAAGGAAATGGGTGAACTAGGCCTTGCTTTTTCTGATGGTGCTGATAACTTGATCTCTGTTTTTGATAGAATGGTTTCATTCCAACTTGAGTGTGAAAGAAAACGAAGAGAACTAAATGCACCAGAAAGAGTGCCATTGCAGATAAATTGATCAATCCATTTCTATTTGGATGTAGGATATCAAAAAGGCAGCCCATTTCTGGGCTGCACGACCAAATGAAATAAAGATTATACGAATTCGACAGAGCCAGTTGTTATGAGTTTTCCTGAAACTCTATCGAAGAGCATTATTCTATCGCTATCGACAGAAAGCTTTACCTTGGAGCCAATCTTCAAGCTGAGGTTACCGAAGATAACACCAGTGAGGAGAAGATCATTTACTCTGACCTTGATTGTAGATTCCATACCAGTAGGCATGGAGCCGTAGATTTCACCATCAAGCTTACCATTCTCATCGATGTTGATTAAATCAGGTCTGATACCGAGGACGAAGTCACCGTTTACTGGTGTATACTCCTTCTCAATTTCATTCTCGTTGATCTTGGCAATGTGATACTTGAAGATTTCATCCTTGTTGGACTTCTCGACATATCCCTTCTGCTGTCTCTTTTCTTCTTCAAGCTCTTCAGCCTTTTTCTTCTCTTCATCACGATTCTTGAACCATGCATCAAGATCGAGTTTATTGACTGGCTTGAATATAGCCTTCTTGTCAAAGAGAGTGATTTCAATGCCATCCCCTTTCTGAGAGCCACTTGCTTCAGCAAAGTTGATGGATGGGTTTCCTACGAAGTCAGCAACAAAAAGGTTGTTTGGCTTATCATAAACTGTGAGAGGAGCATCATATTGCTGCAAGAGACCGTTGTTGATAAGACAGATCTGAGTTGCCAAGGTCATAGCTTCCATCTGGTCATGAGTTACATAGACGAATGTAGAGCCAGTCTCTACATGAAGTCTCTGAAGCTCATATCTCATCTCGAGTCTCAGCTTTGCATCGAGGTTTGAAAGAGGTTCATCCATGAAGAGAACAGATGGTTCTGGAGCCAATGTTCTTGCAATTGCAACTCTCTGCTGTTGTCCACCAGAAAGCTCTGCAGGATAGCGATCCATGAAAGGTCCAATCTTTACAAGACGGCTGACTCTTCTAACAGAAAGGTCGATCTCTTCCTTTGAAAGCTTTCTTTCCTCTCTGACAACTTTGCCATCCTTTGTGAATCGGAATGCATCATCGAGCTTGAAACCCTTTGATTCAGCATCCTTCTTTGCCTGTTCGACAACTGCTTCACACTCCTGTCTATACTTCTCAGCGTTATCAAGATCCATCTGGAGAAGTCTCTTTGCACTCATCATTGATAGAGTGAAGGAGTCGATGAGATTCAAAAGAGCTCTCTTTTCATCCACCTTACCCTTCTTGTCGACAGAATCAGCAATAACCTTCTTTACTGCAGATGGATTTGACAATACTTCAGCAAGACGAGCATTGACTCTTGCATCGAAATCGATCTTGTCCATCTCTTCCTTCACATTTGTAAGTCCAAATGAGATATTCTGATAGACTGTCATGTTTGGCCAGAGAGCGTAGTTCTGGAAGAGGAATCCAACCTTTCTCTTGTTTGCAGGGATGTTGATTCCCTTCTCTGAGTCGAATACTACCCTATCACCAATTGTGATCCTACCAGAAGTAGGAGTCTCAAGACCTGCAATCTGTCTCAGTGTTGTAGTCTTACCACAACCTGAAGGACCTAGGAGAGTGACGAATGAATTATCTTCGATAACTAGATTGAGGTTGTCTACACCGTAGAACTTACCCCAGCGTTTTGTAATATTTTCAAGTACGATTTTTGGCATGTTTTCAACCTCCGATGCCAGAATCTAGGCTGGCACCTGTAACCTTGTTGACAATTGTGTTACAGATAAGAATTGTTATGATGAGTATCAAGTTGATACCTGATGAGAATGCGTAAAGACCCATTTCATCGAAGTAGTCCAGTGTAGTTGCAAGAATGAAGCCCTGTACACAGAGGAGCATGAAGAGAGACAGCTCTCTTAGACAGGTCATGAATGGCATGAGATAGCCACTTATGATCGAGGACTTCTGGATTGGAATAATGATTTTGGTCATTCGCTTTACCCATGGGATGTCCTGAATGATTGCAGACTCTTCAATCTCTCCAGAAAGCTGGAGCATTGAATTGAGTGCACTTCTACTTGCAAATGGAATGTACTTGACAGTACCTACTATGATCAACAGCGTATAGGTATTGAAAAGGTTGATCTTTTCACCCGAGAAGAGGATGAAGAATGCAGCACCTACAGCTACTGATGGCATCAGGTAAGGCAGGAAGGCAACGCTGTTTACGTAGTTTGCGCCCTTGCTTCTTCTATTCTTGCTTACTGCATAGCCAATCATTGTACCAAGGGTACCTGCTATGATCGAACACATGAAGGCAGTATAGATAGTACCAACAAAAGCGTGCCATATGGTCTTGTTGTGAAGGATACCGAGCTGTCCATAGAGACCATTTTCAGCTGTCGGATCACTTGCTGTCCACCACTTTGTAGTGAGGTTACTTGCATTGCCTGTATACAGGAAGCTATAGTCACCAGGGTTAGGAAGGAAGGTCTCGAAACCGAAGGAGACAATTGGGAAGATACTTGTGAAGAATGTCAGGATGACAAAGATAAGTGCGATGATGTACTTACCTCTCTTTCCAAGGTTGATCTTGGAAATCTGACCACTCTTTCCAGTAACTGTTGTATAGTTCTTTCTGCTCTTGAGTGACAACTGGTTCACGAACATGATTGCGACACCGAAGAGCATCATTATGATTGCCAATATAGAAGCCTCACCCTTGTACTTTACATTCAATGAAACATACTTGGTAGAAAGTGTTACGAGGTTCAGATAATGTGGTACAGGATAAGAGCCCATTGCGCCACCGAATACCAGAAGGATGGTAGATAGGATTGCTGGGCGCACCATCGGAAGTGTTACACGGAACATTATCTTATGCTTTGGTGTGTCAAGAATGGTTGCAGCCTCCTCAAGGTTTGCATCCATATTCTTGAAGATACCGCCAACGAGGATGTATGCAAATGGAGCATAATGGAGACCCAGTACAACTATACTTGGGAAAAGTCCCATGCACCACCACCTTGGCATAAGGATACCCATACTGGCCAGAAGGCCATCAGATGTACCCGTTATGACGTTGGATGAGAAGACATGCTGCCATACAACAGCCAGCGTCCACTGTGGCATGATATATGGGAAGATAAAGATTGAAGAAAGATACTTCTTCCATGCCAGATTGGTCCTTGTGACAAGGAATGCAAAGATTCCACCAAATAGGATGGATACAACACAGGAACCAATAGCCAGAATAATTGTATTCAAGAGAGGAATCCAAAGATTCTGCTTGGCAAGTCTAGATGTGAAGAGATCTGTATAGTTTACAAGTGAATAACCAGAGCTCTTCTTTGTGATGTAAGCATCTATCGTGCCAGGATGAATTTTGATCGTATCATGCACGATAGCTATGATTGGAGCTACTGTACTGACTGTAAGGATTATACCCAAAAGCAACAGAATTACATTCTGAGGCTTCGACAGGAAGGTCTTTACATGATTCAGCAGCAATGCTCCCTTTGATATCGAAGTAGTTTGTTGTTTCATTTGGTCTATTAAAATTATCTAAATCCAAGAATGCCCCTCTAAATTGGAGGGGCATTCAACTAAAAGCTAAATTACTTGCGAAGGCCTTCAATCCAAGTTCCGACTGTGAATGCTACGCTTGCGCAGTATTCAGGATCTTCAACTACGAGACCACCTTCATTGAGCCACCAGTCAAGACCCTTATCATTGAGAGCCTTGAACTTGACAGTGACGCCATCTTCAGCCATACCGCTGACACTGTGGTGATGTCTGTCTTCGTTTGCTTTAGCAACTTCTGGGTTGGATGAATAGCCGCCGATATCCTTGCCCCAAGCATTGAAACCATTCTGTGTACATGTCATATAAGCGATGAATGCACATGATGTCCAAGGAAGTGGGGAGTTGTCGGTGAGGAAGAGGTAATGGCAGTAGCCATAGCCACCAAAGCCCTTATATCCATCTTCATAAGCTGCAACCTTGATGTTGTTCTTGGAAACGCTATCGGATTCCTGGACACTTCTAAGCTTGGAGTATACGAGGAGACCGAACTGATCAGTTGCGGATGATGATACGAGAGTGTTACAGATAGGACCATCATCGGTCTGTTCGTTGTAGCTGGTTACCCAGAGCTTGATCCATGCAAGACCATAAGCACCATTCTTTCCAAGACCAAATTCCTTAGCTTCCTTAGAAAGAGCCTTTACTTCCTTCTCTACGATAGCCTTCTTGTCCTTTGGAAGAGCATCACAAGCTTCCTTGAGAGCATCAGCATACTTGTCTGCTGTGAGCATATAGAGGAAGTTTACGCCTACTGGCTCAGAGTGGATACCCATGAAGAGACCATGCTCGCCTGGCATTACGAAATCCCAAACATTGGTATATGTCTTCTTACCTGTGCAGTTGTACATAAATACCTTGTTGAGGGTCTGGAGTGGGAGATAGCCTTCAACCTTGTCAGCTGTTGTACCGTTTGCCTTTGCCCATTCGAGTGGGATAAAGCGATCAAGAAGTCCAGTCTGGACCATCTTGGACTCGATCTGGTTACCATCCTGGATGAGAGTCATAGAGAATGTTCCCTGAGCTTTCTTGGAGTCTGCATCGAGCATTTCAAAGATAGAGTTGTTCTTTGGCTGCTGCCATTCGAACTTTAGATTGTAGCTTGGGTCGATGGACTTGAGATAATCGATAAAGAGAGGAAGAGCACTCTTACCACGAGAGGAGTTACCAACACCATAGAAGGTAGCACCATTGGATTCAGCAATTGCCTTCTTGGCAAGCTCTTCCATAGTCATTCCTTCAGCTTCCTTGATAATCTTCTGAACTGCTGTGAGTTCCTTAACTGGTTCTGCTTTCTTTGTCTCAGCCTGGCCACCTGCAAAAAGGAAAGAACAAGCCATGAGAACAATGAGCATTACAGATAGAATTTTTTTCATAAATTTCTCCTTTTTGAAATTATTACAATTTCAGTCTAGTTGCGTGATTTTCAAAAAGTAAAGGAAAAAATTTTCAATCTAAATTTAGGTCAACAAATAGTAATTTTGGACAAAACAGAGATATAAGAGAACCCTCTGATTTGAGAGGGTTACATATCACATAATATTTCTACCACTGACTAAAAAAAGACTCAGGGCTCACCTATAGTCCGATATTCTACCCTTCTGATCATTGATTAACTGTGACTAAGTTATTACTTCTTACAGGAAGCACAATTGCAACCTGCTGAATGCTTATTGTCTGTTGAATAGAATCCAGATCCCTTGAAAAGGACAGCAGCTGGAGCAAAGACCTTTTTCAAGGCATTCTTTGCGTTGCATTCAGGACAATCGGTCAGGACGTCCTCACTAAAGCTCTGGGATACATCCATAGTTCTTCCACAGGAGTTGCAATGATATGTATATATTGGCATTCTATTCCTCTTATTTTGTGACAGGTCGTGTCAACTTTGAGAGAGTCTCTTTTGTGAGTGTATGGTTTCTCACTTTCACGCTATCTCCCTCATAGTAGTATTTTTTAGAAAGTTCTTGGATATCTGGTCTCTTTCCCATCTTTCTGAAATTGAAAAGCACCCAGTTTCTCAAAAGAGTTGTCATAGTCCTTGCACTACTCTCATTTTCCATTGTGATATCAGCATTCAAGCTAAGATCACTACCATCCTCCAGGATGTATACTATCGCTTCTCTCATCTTCTGTATGACAGGCTGTGGAAGATCAAAGCCAAGATCGATAATGGTTTTTGGGTCTTTCAGATAGAGTCCGATAACACTGTCCCCAAGACGACTTGCAATGGTTGGATCGATATAGATTTCTCTATTCTTTACAGTCTTTTGGTATGCAGAAGGATAGTCATCACTTGAAAACACCAAAAGCCCACCTCTTGGAACCTTTGCTTCGACCAAGTCGCTTCTGTAGAAGCTGATGCCATCAGATTCTACCTCTTCAAAGTCCTTGTTGAAACGAAGTGCATTGTTTACAACCAGCGGGCCGTAGTTTCCTTCAAGTCCACCATAGTAACTGTAATCAGAAAACTGGCTTGGATAGTTTTCAGTATCGGTATGGAAGGCTATATTTACTCTTTCACTCCTCTTTATCAGTTCCTTAAGGAGTGGATCGTCATAACCAATAAGATAGCCGCCGTCCTTCAAACGGTCAGCATCCATTGTAATTATGATTTCAGAATCCTCTCCCATTGCCTGGAAAAAATACTCCTTATCATACGGGCTGTGATGAACACAGCCTGTAAGAAATAGAAGGAAAACCAAGCAAAAGAGAAGAATCTTCTTCATGTTCAGGCCTTTGAGACAGTGACTGTCACTTCCTCTTCTCCTGCCTCACCCTTTATGCCATCGTTTTCTGCGATAGTAAGATCATCAGCAAGAGTTTCGCCTGCAATATAGTCACTAAATGCTTCAACAGCCTTGTTGACGAAATCAGAGCCGTAGATTGTCAGCTTGATGTGGTCGGCAACTTCAAGTCCGATATCCTTTCTTGTAGTCTGAACAAGACGGACAACGTCTCTTGCGATACCTTCCTGAGCAAGCTCTGGTGTGATTTCAGTATCATAACCAACTGTCATGTCACCTTCGTTGAGGACCTTTACATTCTCAGCTTCGGTTCTCTGGATTACGATATCCTCCTCACCTAT
The DNA here is from genome assembly GCA_017478205.1 of Spirochaetales bacterium. GTDB lineage: Bacteria > Spirochaetota > Spirochaetia > Sphaerochaetales > Sphaerochaetaceae > Bullifex. The sequence continues at coordinate 44,192 of JAFVDZ010000019.1, forward strand.
ATCAATTGTGCCCTCAGAGAAGTCAATGCGAGCCTTTGCATTCTCGAGTAGTTTAGCAATCTGTGCAGAGTGGAAGGCCTGGATCTTTGCGGCAACTTCCTTCATGTTCTTGCCAAGCTTCTTGCCAAGCACCTTGAAGTTAGCCTTTGCAGAGTAGCTTACGAGCTCTGATTCATCTGCCTGGAGAGAAACATTCTTTACGTTGAGCTCCTCACGGATGATCTCGAGATTCTGCATCAAGATTCTCCTGTGCTCCTCAAGACGGTCAACGATGATGTACTTTGAAAGAGGCTGGCGAACCTTGAGCTTGGAGTTAGCTCTGAGGCTTCTTCCAAGTGCAACAGCCTTCATGATTACGCTCATCTCGTTTTCAAGAGCGAGGTCTCGCTCTCCTGCCTCTGGCCAATTGCAGAGGTGTACAGATTCTGGCATCTTATCATTTCTGAGGTTCTGATAGATCTCTTCAGTTACGAAAGGAATCATAGGAGCAGCTACTGTTACGTAAGTAATGAGTACCTTGTAGAGGGTATCATAAGCCTGCTTCTTGTCTCCATCATTCTCACTCTTCCAGAATCTTCTTCTAGAACGGCGGATATACCAATTGTTGAGGTCGTCAACAAAGTTGATCAAAGCTGTACATACACCCTGGACATCGTATTCATCGAATGCCTTTCCTACCTCCTCTATGAGGCGGTTGGATGCAGAGATGATCCACTTATCCATAGGATTCTTCAGACTCTTGAATGCAGTTTCACTTGGTTCGTAACCATCGATATTTGCATATGTGACGAAGAAGGAGTATGCGTTCCAGATTGGCAAAAGCAAGCTCTTTATTGCCTCGTTGACAGTGCTATCACTGAACTTGAGGTCATCAGCTCTTACAACACCGGAATTGAGAAGTGCAACTCTTGTTGCGTCAGCTCCAAACTGCTTTACGACATCCATTGGGTCTGTATAGTTTCTCAGACTCTTGGACATCTTTCTTCCATCCTCTGCAAGAACGATACCGGAAACTACACAGTTCTTGAAAGCTGGCTTGTCAAAGAGGACAGCAGCGATGATCGTAAGTGTGTAGAACCAGCCTCTTGTCTGGTCAAGACCTTCGTTGATGAAGTCAGCTGGGAAGTTGTTCTCGAATCTTTCCTTGTTCTCGAATGGATAGTGCATCTGAGCATAAGGCATTGAGCCAGATTCGAACCAGCAATCAAGGACATCTGGGATTCTTCTCATTGTGCCCTTTCCATCTGGGCTTGGCCAGGTGATCTCATCGACAAACTCCTTATGCAGGTCATCGACTTTGTGGCCACACTTTGCTTCGAGCTCACTGACAGAGCCGATTACTTCAATGTGATCAGAGCCATCGCACTTCCAGACTGGAATTGGATTACCCCAGAATCTATTTCTTGAAATTGCCCATTCGCGTGCACCTTCGAGCCACTTTCCAAAGCGACCATACTTGATGTGACCAGGTACCCAGTTGATCTGGTCATTGCACTTGAGCATCTCTTCCTTGATCTTAGGAACATCAACGAACCAGCAGCTCATTGCTCTGTAGATCAGAGGAGCACCTGTTCTCCAGCAGAATGGATATGAGTGTCTATACATCTCCTTCTTTACCAGAAGGCCTCTCTCCTTGAGATACTTTATTACAAGAGGATCTGCATCCTTTACAAAGAGTCCCTTGAAGTCGCTTACCTCATCTGTGAAGCAGCATTCCTCATCTATTGGACAGACAACTGGCAGATTGAGGTGCTTGAGAGCCTTGTAGTCATCCTCACCGAAGCCAGATGCACAGTGAACGATACCACAACCATCGGTGGTGGTTACGTAATCAGCTGTTATTACCTGGAAAGAGCCAAGCTTCTTGTGGTCAGCAAAATATGAGAATAGAGGCTCATAGGTCTTGCCTGCAAGCTCAGTTCCCTTCATTTCAGAAACGATTGTGCAACCCTTTCCTTCCTTGTAGTACTTCTTGATGAGTTCCTTGGCAAGATAATAGTATTCACCACTCTCATCATCCTTTACCTTTACATAGTCGATATCTGGACCAACGATCAGAGCCTGGTTGGATGGAAGTGTCCATGGAGTTGTTGTCCAAGCAAGGAAATAGGTGTTCTCTTCGCCATCTACCTTGAAGCGAACAGTTACTGCAGGATCCTCGACATCTCTATAGCCACCTAAGTTTACCTCCATGTTAGAAAGAGGACATGCGAGCTTTGGAGAGTATGGGAGGATATTGAATCCTTCATAGATATACCCCTTGTCATACATGCTCTTGAATACCCACCAGATGGACTCCATATAGTTCTTGTCCATGGTTCTGTAGCCGTTATCGAAATCGACCCAACGCCCCATTCTGGTTACAGCATACTTCCACTCATTGGTGTACTTGAGTACAGAGGCACGGCACTTTGCATTGAAATTGGCTACCCCATACTCGACAATATCTTTGTGTCCAGAAATACCGAGTTCTTTCTGGATAAGGGATTCGACAGGAAGACCATGGCAGTCCCAACCGAAGCCACGGACTACTCTCTTGCCCTTCATTGTCTGATAACGAGGAATTGCATCCTTGATTGTTCCAGGAACAAGATGTCCGAAGTGAGGAAGGCCAGTAGCAAATGGAGGGCCATCGTAGAAGACATACTCGTTGTCAGCTGGTCTCTGTTCAATTGATTTCTTGAAGGTATCATTCTTCTTCCAGAACTCGAGGATTCCCTCTTCCATCTGGGCAAAATTGACCTTGTTATTTACAGGTTTAAACATTGATAAACTCCTAAATATCGAATCAGAGTCATTTTATAAAATCAAACTCCTTTATACAAGGGTAGGCAGTTGTTTTACCATAAAGCCTTTGATAGAATGTGGCCATGGCAAAATATCCTCTTACTGACAACATAAAGGCACTATCAAAACCCTTCATAAAGGCAGGCTTTTCCCTTTATCTTGTCGGAGGAGCAGTAAGAGACTTCCTTCTTTCTAAAAGAAACGATGATTATGACTTCACGACAGATGCAACTCCAGATGAGATCATGGAACTTTTTAAAGGTCATACAATCCCAACAGGCATCAAGCATGGAACAGTCACAGTCCGTTTCAGAGGTGAAAGCTATGAGATCACAACATTCAGAGCCGATGGCGACTACTCAGATGGAAGACACCCTGACAAAGTAGAGTTTGTCCGCAACCTTGAAAGTGATCTTGAAAGACGCGATTTCACTATCAACGCCTTTGCTGTCTCGATTCAGAGTGGAGAAATCCTCGATTACCACAATGGAAGAGCAGACCTTGAAAAGGGTCTCATAAGAGCAATAGGCACTCCGAAGAAGAGGTTCGACGAAGATGCTCTCAGGTTAATCAGAGCCTGTCGCTTTGCATCCAAGCTCGACTTTGAAATCGAAGAGGAGACAAAGAAGGCAATAATTGAAGATGCATCGAATATCACAAAAGTATCAGCTGAGAGAATTCGCGAAGAACTTTTCAAGATACTCTCTTCAGACCACCCTGCTAAGGGTCTTGAGCTCATGAGAGAGACTGGACTCATGAAATATATTCTTCCTGAGCTGCTTGAAGGCTATGGCATGGAGCAGAAGGGACTGCATAAATATGATGTCTACTATCACATCATCAATTCACTTCAAGCTGCAGCTGATGACAATGCACCATTTCCTGTCCGCCTTGCACTACTCTTTCATGATATTGGTAAGCCAAGGAGTATGAAGATAAGGGATGGTGAAGTGACATTCTACTCTCATGAAAAGATAAGCGAAAATCTCGCACATGAGATACTCAGCCGCCTTAAGTGCTCGAATGAAGAGATAGCACTCACATGTCTTCTTGTCAGAAATCATATGTTCCACTACCAGAGAGAATGGACAGACAGCGCAGTGAGACGCTTTTTATTGAAGGTTGGAAAAGAGAACCTCGATCTACTATTTGCAGTGAGAAGAGCTGACCGTCTTGCTATCGATGGCAATGTGGATGAAGAGAAGATTTCTGATTTGAGAGAGAGGATTGAAAAGGAAATTCAAAGAGGCT
>JAFVDZ010000020.1 GCA_017478205.1 Spirochaetales bacterium
AGATTCGCGATTCTCAAACACCTTGATCATACTCATGTTTGTTATCTCCTATAGTTTCTATGGGATGACATTTTTACAATGTCCGAATGTAGTTAATCCCAACTTGACATTGTAGTCAATAGTCAATTTTTCTCACAGGGAAAAAACATGCTCCAGTGTCCATTTTTTGCCCATTTCAAGTGTTCTTTTTTGTGCAGAGGATTGCATAACATTAATTTACATTTGAGATAGCAAACATATGCTTATTTCCAAATGGAAAACTGGAAGGAAGAAAACTGAACAGCCACCGAAAACAAGCACTTTTTAAACTGTTGTTCTTTTTTCATGCAGCAAATATCTCGTGTGCAAAAACACATATAAATCCATTATCTCTCGCAAAGCCATTTTAATTTACAAAATCATGATATGTACTATTATTTGTAAACAAAGGCAGGGAGAGATGAACAACACCGAGCTGCAAGTCGTTTCGTTTGACGCCGAAGACCTCTTAAAGATTGCTGAAATACATTCCCAAAATACGAACAACGCTTCATTCACCGATTGTTCAGTTTGGTATCATGCAAAAAAAGCAGGAGGAAGGCTATTAACTGGTGACAGTAAGCTTAGAAAAGTTGCTGAAAACAACGATTTAAAGGTTTCCCATGTTCTTGTATACTCGAAACTATTTTCAGTAACAGAAATAGTATCACCTATGGTTGTATTGATAAAACTTTCATCAGCACCTTCACCTGTGAGCTAACAACAGAACAAGCATCAATAAAAGGTTTCCCCAATTCTCTCAATATTATTTGCTTATTGAAAGACACAAAAAATGACCCAGCATTGTGGGTCATCTATGTAGAGGAGTGAAGCGGATTCGAACCGCTGGCTGTACGGTTTTGCAGACCGTTCCTTTGGGCCACTCAGGCATCACTCCATATGACACAAATTTATCAAACTTCATTTCATTAATCAAGTGCATTATGAAAAATCGTCATTCACGGTCTTCCAATATTTCTCGAGCCAGCTTTCTGATGACAGAGAAGTCATGGTTGCAAGGAATTGTTATCGTACTCTTGGTTCGCTTGCAGATAAGACAGTTATCACCCTTTTCAAGCGAATAGAAGCCCGAATTCATTCTCGCATTGTCATAGCGCATCAAAGCCTGACCTGCAAGCATGATCTTGCTTCCGCCAATTGGTATAATCAGCTTGTCATCTCCATCAAGTGAGCCATGGCTATCAAGATAACCAAAGCCAGCTGTAAAGGAGAATACTTCTGGAGTTGCACCATCATACAAGGCCCATGGTGTATCCATTCGGCCACAGTAGTTCATTGCAAACTCAACCTTTGGGAAATTCAGAACATCCTCACCCAAGTCCATGTGAGATGGGAAGAAATTCATATAGATGAGTTGCTGACGTGGGTTGATCACAGCACTCCATCCCAGATCATTCCTTCTTTCAATGTTGCCCATGAGATAATCATAAGTGCCTGTAGGGCCTGGGATATATGATGCATCTGTGGTACCACCATAGGCAGATGGCGCATGCCTTAAATCACTGAAGCGCTTTCCTGACTTGAGACGGTTGAAAGCAACCTCCCTTACGTTTGGAGGGAAAGCGATGAAGCTTCCTGAAGAGGTATAGAAAGAAGCACCAGATTCAAGGAATGGAGAACCCAACATGGAGTGCATGGAAAGATTGCATTCGAAGTCCTTTTCGTTGCTGTTCTCTATCTTGCAAAGTGTATAGAGAACAGGCTGACCTGGAAGCAGCAGGCTAATTCTGTGGATCCTATATCTATTTCCATTTTCACGTGACCTCATCTCAGACAGACGCCAGACACCACCACTTTCAGCGTCAAAGCCATAGCGCCTGACATTCCAATAGGTGTTTCGAGTCAGGACATGCTCCTCATCCTTTGATGGAAATGATATATAGCTTCCACCAGCTTGGTAGAAGCTGGTCTTGGCCTTGTACCAGTCAATATTCGGGTCTGTCTCTACCCCGCTTCCTATTCCTCTGAAATATGGAAGGCACAGCGCATTTGTCCTACCTCCAACAGAATTCTTGCTGGACAGCTCAAGAACAACATCCCCCTGGTCCTCGATAATGACCTTGATAAGGTCGTTGCTCATATAGGTTGCGTTTCTAGCTTCCCAAAGTGGAATTCGTCTAATGTCCATTTGCTCTCCAGCTACAGTAATTTGCTCGATGAGGAAATAATAGAGTGTAGCAAAATCGTTCTCATCGGGTTATATTATACACTATATTGCATTTTAGCATAAACGAGGAGTCTAAGGTGATTTCCATCAAGAACAAAGTCTTCCATCTGTCAACAAGAAGAACAAGCTATGTTTTCGCTCTAAGCGATGATGGCATAATCGAACACCTGTATTACGGACACCGTATAACAGCACCCGAAGACTCCATCAACGCACTCAAGAGACCGATTGCTGATGCAAGTCCATTCGATCTCTATCTAGGAAATGAAGAAGAGGGCATCCAACCTTCCAAAAGAATTGGAATCATATCGACAGATGGCTTTGGAGATTTCAGAGTGCCCGAGTTCTCCATTTCATATTCTGAAAAGAATCTCAGAGCCCTCGACCTAAGATATGAAGGTCATAAGGTCCACAATGGAATAAAGAAGATGGATTCATCACTTCCCCAAACCTATGGAGAAGGTGCAAAAACTCTTGAAATAGTATTCAAGGACAACGTTGCAAAGATTTCAATAAAGGTCTTCTTCACTATCTTTGAGGACTCAGATGTAATTTCACGTCGTGTAGTAATTGAAAACGAAGGCTCCCAGAGTATTACGATCAAAGCCTGCTACTCTCTCCAGCTCGATCTTCCATTCTCTGATCTTGACCTCACTACCCTAGACTATGTCCATGGCAAGGGTCTTGTTCAGAACACAAGGACTATAAGCTACGGCAGAGTCGTAAATGAATCGAGGAGAGGGATCAACTCCATAGACCATAACAGCGCAATATTGCTTGAGAGGAGAAGTTCAAAGGATGCCTTTGCTTTCAACCTTCTCTATACAGGTTCTCACTCATCATCCATAGAGGTAGATAGCTACTCAAGGACCAGAATTCTTTGTGGAATCAATCCAGAGCAGTTTGAAAAGAGGCTGTCAAAGGGACAAGCCTTTGAAACACCTGAAGCTATAATGCTCTTCTGTGATGAAGGAAGAGATGCAATCTCAAAGCAGATAGGAAACTTCATCGAGGATCATATCATACGTGGAGAATGGAAAAACAGGCTAAGACCAATCATGTTCTCCACCGACTATTTAGGATATGCGTATAACGAACGTGAGCTATACAGACTCCTAAAACATGCTTCAGCCTTGGGCTTTGAAGGATTCCTGCTTTCAGATGGCTGGTTCGGAGCCAGAAACAGCGACAACACATCCCTTGGAGACTGGACAGCAAATCCACAGAAATTCTCTCATGGCATGAGAGATTTCTCAAACGAGGTGCATAGCAAAGGCATGCTATTTGGCCTTCATATCCAGCCAGAGCTCGTCTCAAGGAAAAGCAATCTTTATGAAAAGTGTCCAGAGTGGGCCTTGATCGACGAAGAGCGACTTGACCATGCAGG
>JAFVDZ010000021.1 GCA_017478205.1 Spirochaetales bacterium
CGCGACCATAAAGTCTGTATTATTGGAAATCTTCTTCGAAGAATACCAACCGATAAAGAGCATGAACAGTAGGTAGAGAACTACTATGACGGTAATAAAACCATTTGCCATACATCTTCCTCCTAAAACGTTTAAGACAGCACAAGCTGTACTATTCAGAATTATACAATATAGCGATATAAATTGTGTTAGAAAAAAATAATTCAATAAGACATTATCTTACAATGTGACGAATTAACAACCGTTTAACTATTTTGATACCTGATAATTCAAATTCGCTTCAAAGTTGTAGTATGATGTTTAAAGGAAGGTTTTAACCATAATAGCCACCTATGTCCCTTATGTTGTTTCATCCTTTTAAGTTTGCAACCAAGTTCCTTTAGCATTACAGTAAAACATCTTCTCTCTATGGCTAACCATTTAGATTTTCATCTATTTCTACACAACCGGTGACTATGCACAAGGGGGGCAAACATATATTCATTCATTCCAAAATTGCATTGAATTTCTACTTTTTACTTTGCTAATATAAGGAAATTCTAAAGGAGCTATTTTCGATGAAAAAACGCATTATTTTGATTCTCACCTCTTGCTTCTTGATCATTTCTCTTCTCACATCCTGTAGCACAACAGCTACAGCTGAAAAGCAGAATGTCATTGGAATTGCATGGAGAAGTGACGAAGATTCTGAATTCTATACTAACATCTGTAAAGCAATTGAAGATGCCGGTGGCACATGGGTAAAGCTCGAACAGGTAAAGTCTGCAGACCTTTCCTACAATGAGCTTGGATGCCTTACTGAAGGTGTCGATGAGAATGGAGCACTCGATATGGAAGCATCCAAGAGTGTTCGTCTTAATACTTGGCATGATTCCAATGCAGCATCTGCACTCAAGGACATCAGTTTTGTCATTTTCACAGGTGGTGAAGATATAAGTTCATACCTATTCTTTACTCCAGAAGTATGGCACGGAATAGTAGAAGAGAAGGACTACAATGCAGAACGCGATGTCTCTGACTTCCTTACAATGTACTACTGTCGTGATAACGATATTCCTTTCATCGGAATGTGTAGAGGCCTTCAGATGCTCGCAGTTGTTTCAGGCTCTGAAATGATCCAGGACATCCCAACCTTCTTTGATGAGAAAGACCTTCCATATGCCTTTGAGCACAGGAATCAGAAGGAAACACCAAGTTCATATAGAGACTACTCTTCTCACCCTGTAATCGTTGAAAAAGGTTCAAGGCTATACGACATTGTCAAGACAGAAACTCTTGAAGGCTGCCCTTCATGGCATCATCAGGCAACAAAGGATGTAAGCAACACACGCCTTTCTGTCACCGGATATACTCCAACAAGCGGCATCGATATGATCGAAGCACTTGAAAGAACTGATAAGACTTTCGCTGTAGGTATTCAGTTCCATCCAGAAGCTGCCGTTGTCAAGCATCTTGAAAACGCAGAGAACAAGGATAAATATATGGATTATGAAAAGGCAAGATCCTTCTTCACATATATTGTAGACGCTGTGTCATCCGATAGTTTCTCAAAGTAAAACTCTAAAACTGAGCCCTTGCTTCTTCTTTTAGATGCAAGGGCCATAACTTCAAATCGAAGAATTAATTATCTTGCTCTCGATATAAACCTAAAGCATACTTCGTTATCATCTGTAAAACTCTCGACAAGTCCAGCATCTTTCAGTCGTCTGATATAGTTCATCGCAGTTGCATCTGTACACAGCAAGAGTCCTACAACATCATCACGAGAGAAAGCTTCCAAAGCGAAATAATCAAGAAGCTTAATTGAATTTCTCTCAATTTTGTTTGAGTAACCATTACTTCTTATCAAGCTCCTGATTTTTTCAACTTCATCACCATCGCCATAATAAAGAGAAGAGATATCTGCGCTCTCGACTTCCATCCCAAACAGATTGAGTATGTCAGCATCATCAATTACTCTACTACTCTTTTTCCCAGCATTGCTCAACATGCTTTCAACTCTATTCTTCACAGCCTTTGCTATGAAGGCGTCGACCATTATTCCCCTGAGATCGAAAAAACCAAGAGGTTCTTCATCAAGTCTTGCTCCGATTGCATACATCACTGCTGCAACATGTTTGCACATGTATGCTCCATCTGGGCAGGAGCAATCAAAATGAATCTCTCTTGGAGATGGAAAGATCACACCTCGTTCAAAGAAACGGTCTTTCAATGCAGATGGGAACTTCCCACTAAGAAGCTCTTCTACATTCTGTATGTGCTCTGAACATATCTTTCCAAGTTCCTTTTCGAGATTCTTTTCCAGTGGATCTATCACGATTCTGACACTATATAGCCTTGTTCCTTGAACCTTTGCTTCAACAAAGCCTTTTTGGATCTTCAGATCAATTACAGCACCATTTTTTGCATAGCGCCTTCCTCTTTCTAACCTGTTGTAGAAATCTGCATATCTCTCAAGATTCTTGCACCAGCTTTGACCCCACCACGTCTTTGCAATCTTGTTTCCATTTATTATCACAGGATGATAATCAAGACCCTTTTTCTTTGCCTTCTCTATCGCTTCATGAGCCTTTCTTGCAATATCACCAGCTGATGTATATCTGTAATTTCCCCAACCATAATAGAAACTAGACATAGATCAGACCTCTAATTTTACAAGATTCAGGATTTCCTGGTTGCTCATTTCAGTTATCCACTTCTCACCACTTGCTCCAATGACATCACGAGCAAGTTCCTCTTTTGTCTGGATGAGAGCTGCAATCTTTTCTTCGATAGTCGATTTCGTTATGAACTTATGAACAATGACATTCTTTGTCTGTCCAATTCTGAAAGCCCTGTCTATTGCTTGATTCTCAACTGCAGGATTCCACCAGCGATCGAAGAGTATTACATGGTTTGCTTTCGTCAAGTTCAAGCCTGTTCCTCCAGCTTTGATCGTAAGCACCATATATGGGACATAGTTATCGCCACAGAACTCATCCACGAATCGTGTTCGTTCCTTTGCACTCACTTCACCACTTATAACTAGCCCCTTTCTCCCAAATACATCGTGAAGCACTTTATCAAGATGTGGTGTAATTTCTCTGTATTGAGTGAATACAAGTACTCTTTCATGCTTATCCCTGATCGTTTCACATATTTCGATCAGCGTCTGCATTTTGCCACTCTCGGCAATATCATAACCAACTTGACCAAGATATTGGTCTGGGTGATTACAAATCTGCTTGAAATGAGATATTGCTCCAAGGACCAAACCTTTTCTCTTGATCCCCTCTTCACTTTCAATTTTCTCTGTAAGAGAGACAACCTCTTCGTTATAAAGAGCTACCTGCTTTTTTGTAAGCTCAATATAATCAGTCATTTCGATCTTCTCTGGAAGGTCTGCAATTATACTCTTGTCTGTCTTGAGCCTTCTAAGTATAAATGGTGAGACAATACGCTTCAGATTTGAATAGTTGGAATTCTCCTGAATGTTCTTTACATAAGAGCCAAACTCCTTAGAAGATCCAAGTAATCCTTGATTGAGGAAATCAAAGAGAGACCACAAGTTTGAAAGGTTGTTCTCGATAGGAGTACCTGTCATCGCAATTCTGTATCTTGCACCTATCTTCTTTATCTTCTTGCTCATCTGTGTCGATGGATTCTTGATTGCCTGCGCCTCATCGAGTATCAAGCAATCCCAAGTGCGATCTGAAAGACCCTGAAGACGAGTGGCCATACCATAGGTTGTCACTGTAAGAAATGAGTCATCTAGTGAGAGTTTATTTTCAAGCTTCGAAGATGAAAGTCCATGAAGGATGCACACAGAAAGACTAGGTGCAAACCTGGAAACTTCCTTCTCCCAGTTTCCAACTAGTGAGGAAGGAACAATAAGAAGAACCTTTGCATCTCTATATCTTTCCTTTAAAGATGCAAGATAAGTAATTACCTGGAGAGTCTTTCCAAGCCCCATATCATCTGCAAGACACGCTCCAAAGCCAAGTGAGGCCATCTGATTTAGCCATGTGTAACCAGTTTCCTGGTATGGACGAAGGCATGCATGTACACTATCTGGAACTGCTTCGGCTTTCATCTTCTGAGGGTGTCTCAGGCGATCTAGAAGCTTTGCACAGTATGCTCCATTTGTTATCTCGATCTCCACTTTTCCATTCTTCTCAAGACCTGCTTGCATCCTAAGAGAGTCGAGAAGCGAGATTTCTCCATCATACTTATCCATCTCAGAAAGAAGTAATCTGAGTTTCTCGTGATCTACTTCCACCCACTTTCCTTTTATGAGTGCAAGTCCTTCAGATTGTGCAAGTAGATTGCGAATATCTTCCTTCGAGAGCTTCTCGCCATCAACAGAGATGAAAGGAGTCATCTCAAGAAGACTTTGTATACCCAGTAGAGACTTTTCAGAAGCATTCATTGAAACCGATAGTCGTGGAGAATAAGATCTTTTTCTCCACCAATCAGGAAGACGACATGAGATGCCTGCTTCCTCTATCGCGTTTACACACTTCAAGATCTCATATGTCTCTGATGAGCTGAGTTTCAATGGATAGAACAGCTCTCCAGACGATATCAGGTCTGCTATTAAAGGACACGCATCAGATGCCTTGTTGAGGCAAGAAAGGAGAGATAGGAGCTTCTCTTTCGAATTCTTGTACTCTATCAAGGCATAGCTTAAAGGATGGTGTCTGACAATGCCTTCTTTATCTCTAGTCGAATAGGTTGCAAGGAAAGCAAAAGGCTCATCACCATTTCTGTTTTCGACAATATGGAAGAATATTCTTTCTGGTATTCTGAGATCCTGAAGTTTCTCAGCAAAATAGAGTGCGACCGACTGATCGTATGAACTTATCTCACTCAAGAACACATTCAATAGCTGTTTCCAGGCATTGTCGATCCAGCTAGATGTAACATTCTCAGAACCAAGACAGAAAGGAAGTGCATCGAGAAGCTGTTCCCTGATTTCAGGAAGCAGCTCAAGTGATGTCTGCTCCCTTGTTATTTCCAAAGCACTTTGATGTGTGAGTTCCTTGATAAAAGTAAGAGCAAAATCATGGAGAAAGTGAAAACTGCTCTCCTCATTCTTGCCAAATGGAGCAAAGCCCAAATCGTATACCGCTTTCCATGGCTGCTTCCTGAAAAGCTCTGCATCTCTGTTTCCGTCTTCGGTCAAAGGGAAGTCGACATCGAAGCCTTGCTCTGTAAAAATGATTTGATAGTTTGCAGTTTCATTCATCATAGCTTTCTCACAAATTGTAGTTGCCAATTTGAAGTCTACACAAGTCCCATCAGTCTAGATATCATCACCTTCTGTAAATAATTCCCTTGTACCTCTCAAGTTCCTTATCTTTAAATGAAACTCCAGACTCTGTAATGAGTTCCTTCAGTTTATTGACTATCACTTCACCTTTTGTGCCATCGACGATGAGAAGATTTATCGCTTTATCAGTTGTGATCGCATTGAGCGCAATTATTGCCTGTTTTCCACTAGTTCTGAAGCCCGAGATATTGATATAGGCATCATCGAGTGCATTGAACATATCATCCGTAATTCCTGTATGAGTCAGGTGGGTATAAGCAACAGATGCAACAGCATTGTTGAATCCAAACTGCTGTGCTATCTGCTTAGCTACATAGGCCATAGTTTCTCTATTGCCACCAAGCATGGCTTCCATCTTGCCATAATTTTCACAGGAAACCAAAACCTCTTCACGATTGAAGCCAAGACTCAGACTAGATCTGAGATGTTTGCAAAGCTCTTCTTCCGTCATACTCTCAAGCTCACACTTTTCAAGAGTAATTGGTACATTCATTACACAATTATGAGTTGTACAGCTTTCAAGCATACTTCTCATATCTGCAACTATATTCATTTCAACTACAGCATCATCAACAGGCAGGATAGAACCTATAGCTTTGGCAACATAGCCTGCAATTACAGCAAACTGTGAAACATTGTAGCTTTCTACCTTCCTTCTTACATCAGATAAGTTGATAGATAGGTTGTGGATTCTGCACTCCCTATCATCGTCTACGAGCATTTCAGGAGGGAAAAGAGAAGGCTTTTTTTCACTCTTTGTGTAATGACTCTGATGATTTCCACCATTATTCTTTCTTATGCTGCATTCAGTATCCCTTTCAAGGAATTCATCAGTTATATTCTCAAGCGTAGCAGTGTTTCCGTTCTCGCATTCGATTCCGATCTCTTTGAAGTAGTAAAAGAGTACAGTTCTCATGAATATTGTTGCACCGATTCCATCTGCAATGCCGTGATAGCCAGTGTAGATAATCTCGTTTTTATGTATTCCTACGACCCAAGGGTAGTTGTTGTTTGACTTGTTTCCATAGAAATATTCGGTCTGTGGATCAAGATCTGGGACAATAGGACTCTCTGGGTTAGTCTCAAGATATGGCCCCTTTGCATCCTCGCAAAGGAGACAACCAAAGGCTGGGTGGCACTTGATGGCATAGTCAATGGCAGTTTCAAGTGCCCTCCTGTCAACATTTTCTTTCATGCGATATACATAAAGAGGGAAACGGGTCGTTATACCTTCTTCGTCATAGAACATAACCTTCTCAAGTATTTCAAGCTCATATCTCATCTACTACTCTCCCATTTAGCCTAATATAGTTCACATGCTTTTTAAGCCACGATGTATTCTATTGATTTGGCAAATTAAAGAAAAGATATTCAACCATCACATCTGAGCTTTTCAATAGGAGCAAGATCATCTGATCAATTCGAGCTACAAAGAATCTTTGATAGAGAAGAGAAATAAAAAACGACATCTTGGTTTTTCACCAAAATGCCGTCTGACAGGCAGAGTCACTCGTTACCGATGTTGATACAATTAGTATTTCAACTTAATTCTTTGTTTTAAAATAAATTATATCAGTAGTTACTTTGCAGGTATTCCTTAATATCAATAGATTATATAGCATGGTAAGCAAATACCCCCGGCAAGACTAGAAAACCTAATACCCTTGGAGAGATGTTTGAAAGAAAGAGAATTAAAACACTCTATCCTTCAGGAACGCCAACCAACATAGATGTGATTGACCAATAATCAAAGCTCTACATTCTTGAGATAACGAAGATAGAAACAAAACAATATAAGGATACAAACAACCTACACTATCCATCAGTTCTGCAACCTGCGACTGCTGTTTTATGCTCATCAGATGCATATCGACTGAAAGACGGATCTCGAACTTGAGA
>JAFVDZ010000003.1 GCA_017478205.1 Spirochaetales bacterium
TCCTTGAAGAAGAAGCGAAAGAACTTGTCATCCATCAACGTAAGGTTATTGATGGCTTTCGCTTTTCTTTCTGAGTGTTTAACGGTACACATAATAATACCTCCACTCTTCTTTCTTCCAAAAAATGAAATACTGTACTAAAAATGGAGGTGTATCTGAAAAATTTTTTCGATCGATAAGAATTTGTAAGTAGGAATAAGGATCTTTATTGGAGTCAAGAGCAATACTTGCCTAGCAGTATCAGATGAATGAATAGCATCATTTTAGTTCTTGCATGAACTCTGATGGTCTTGTCAAAGATTATGAGAAATGCCACCAGAATAGTTTTTGAGTCTGTGTTTGTTAATGACATTGAAAGGCTTGTCGATATATAATTTTTGCGAGGACGAAAATGATTAGACTTGATGGAAAGTGCGTTGTTCTAGGTATTACTGGCGGAATCGCTGCATATAAGATGGCAAGCGTTGCCAGCAATCTGAGAAAGAGGGGAGCTGAGGTCCATGTCATCATGACAGAGAATGCGACCAAGTTCATAACTCCGCTGACATTTGAAACACTTACAGGCAACAAGTGCCTGACAGACACGTTTGATAGAGACTTTGAATTCGATGTGAAGCATATTTCGCTTGCGAAGAAGGCAGATATAATCCTCATTGCACCAGCAACAGCAAACATCATCGCAAAGTTATCAAATGGTATTGCTGATGACATGCTGACAACAACAGTCCTTGCCTCTAAGGCTATCAAGCTAGTCTCTCCTTCCATGAACACAGCAATGCTTGAAAACCCCATCACAGTTGATAACATAGAAAAGCTGAAACACTATGGCTTTGAGATAATTGACAGTGCAGAGGGGCTTTTGGCCTGCCAGGATACAGGGAAAGGAAAGCTTCCAGAGCCAGAAGTGCTTGTCGATCACATCCTCTCAAGGATTGCAAGGAAGAAGGACCTTGCAGGTCTTACAGTCACTGTTTCTGCAGGCCCTACCCAGGAATCGATCGACCCTGTCAGGTATCTAACAAACCGCTCCTCAGGAAAGATGGGCTTTGCAGTTGCCAAGGAAGCAATGATGCGAGGTGCAAAGGTTAATTTGATTACAGGCCCTAATTCTTTGACACCTGTTCTCAATGTGAACACTATCAAGGTACAGAGTGCAAAAGAGATGTTCGATGCAGTAGACTCTGTCCTTCCTGATACTGATATCATCATCATGACTGCCGCTGTTGCTGACTATAGACCAACATCAGTTGCAGCTGACAAGATCAAGAAGAAGGATGGAGAGATGTTCCTCTCTCTTGAGAGAACTGATGATATCCTTGCCCATGTAACAGAGAACAAGAGAGATGACATCTTCGTCTGTGGCTTCTCGATGGAAACAAAAGACCTTATCGAGAACTCGATGGCCAAACTTAAAAGAAAGAAGCTCGATATGATCGTTGCAAACAATGTAAAGGTCCAGGGTGCTGGCTTTGCGGTCGATACCAATGTAGTCACAATCATCACAGATGAGGGCAAGGAAGACCTTCCTTTGCTTGGTAAGGATGAAGTTTCTTCCATTCTTCTCGATCGAATTGTAGAAAAGAGAGGTAGGTGAGATGATCCTTGCTATCGATATTGGAAACACTACGATGACATATACAGGCCTCAGAAGAAAGGAAGGTGGATACTATGTCGTCTTTAACAAGAAGGTAGACACTATCCACGACAAGACAGTCTCTTTCTATCGAAATGACATTGCACGTATCCTTAAACTCTGTGGTTATCTTGTTGAGGACTTTGAAGGTGTAATCCTCTCTTCCGTTGTCCCTTCATCCTCTCCAAACTTTACAGAAGCGCTCACAATTCTTTTCAAGAAGCCACCAATAATTGTCTCTATCGATCTCGATACAGGGCTCACTATGGATGTCGATGCTCCTGAAAAGGTAGGTCACGACCGTCTTGTCGATTCTGCGTGGGCTGCTGCAAACTATGAACTTCCTGCAGTAACTGTCGATATGGGGACAGCAACAACCTTCAATGTAATAGGAAAAGGCGGAGTTTTCTTGGGCGGTGCAATTGCTCCAGGCCTTGAAACAGGCCTTTGGGCGCTTTCAAGAAGGACAGCACAGCTTCCTGAAATCAGACAGATGACGCCAACCTTCTCGATTGGAAAGAATACAGTCGAGTGCATGGAAGTTGGCTCAGTTGTCGGCTCTGCCTGCCTTATCGATGGCCTTGTAAAACGCTTTGAAGCAGAGCTTGGTGAAAAGGTAACTCTTGTAATTACAGGCTGGCATGCAAAGACTGTTGAAGGTCTTTGCACCCATGACCATATTTTCGATCCTGATTTTCTACCAAAGGGGCTTGCCTATCTTTATGATAGGAATTGCCAAAAATAGAAAATAAGCAAACCTTACTTTGTTTCGTCTATCATCACAGGATTGACGTTTGTGATTACATTCTCGAGTTCGACCTCAGCATTTCTTACTCTTATGCCGGTATAGGTTGTCTCAGGAAGACCACGAGTCATCTCGATTTCAAGTGATGGATCTGGATTTTCAACAGTATATAGCTTTGCATTCCTGATCTTTACATTGGTAATTGGCATCTCAGGAAGTCCTACAAGGAAACCTGTCGAACCCTTACAGTTGGTTGCTTCAACGTTTTCAATCGTAACATTTGAAATCTGAGGTGTTGCGATATCGATAGGCTGTTTGTCAAGAGAGAAGAGAGCTGGATCATCAGAGCCCCATTTGTAGTACATATTGAATGCAATTGGGCAGATTACATCATCCATGACAGTATTTCTGATGGTTATATTGTCAATGTGACCACCTCTTCCTCTCCTAGTCTTGATTCTGATACCTCTATCAGTTGAGAGGAACTTGCAATCTTCTACGATTACATTTCTGACTCCTGCTGCGGTTTCTGAGCCAATTACAAAGCCACCGTGAGCCTGTTTTACAGTACATCCACTCATTTTGACATCGGTAGTTGGACGAGCTGCCTTGATACCATCCATACCACTTCCACTCTTAAGAGCAATTCCGTCATCACCTACATCGACGAAACAATTCCTGAGCTCTACGTTTGTACAGCATTCTACGTCGATACCATCGGTATTAGGTGTCTCGTATGGGTTTACAACTCTTACTCCATCAATTACGAGATGGTCTGTATATATTGGATGCAGTGTCCAGAAAGGACTCTGTGTCAGGAAGAAGTCCTTGAGTGTTACATTCTTCGACTTGAATACCTGCAAGAGGGCTGGGCGCAAGAACTGGCACTGTCTGCCACCGCCGCCTCCTGGTTGATTTTTATAGTCTGGGTTGAGTGCCGCAAGCTGCTTCTCGAGAGGAGTCTCTGGCTCAGGTTGATGGAATCTTCTGTCTCGGATGTAATCCCACCATTTCTGTCCGCTTCCATCAATTGTTCCATTGCCTTTGATTATTACATTCTCAGCCTCATGAACCCACAAAAGAGGGTGCAGGCAGTAGCAATCGACACCTTCCCAGTGAGAAAATACTGGTGGGTATTGATCGAAGTCATCTATAAATTTGAGTGTTGTCCCCTCTAGGAACTTGATATGAGTATTGGATGATACTGAGAGTGGTCCTGTCAGACAAGTTCCTGGTCCGATCTCCAGGATCTCCTTGCCTCGTGTGGCATCTATTGCATTCTGTAGAGCCTCTGTATTGATTGTTTTGCCATCGTAGACGACACCAAAATTTTTTGCGTTCATATTTTCCTCCACCTCTTTATCTTAACTTGTAATTAACAATCTGTAATATCAAAGTTTACTGAAAAAATTTATATCGACATTCTTGTATGATAAGTTCTATAACTCCTTTCTTCATCTAGACAAGCAAAGGAAAAACACATACATTGTATCAACCTATAAATTTAGAACACAACATATTTTATGGAGAAATCGACATGCCTGCATTCATTGGTGATGGAAAGTTCGACAACAGCGAAATATTCAAGAGCGCACTTGTGCCAGGAGCAGAGATAATCCTCGAGGAAGGTGTATATCTCACAGGTCCAATTACAATTCCTTCTGATGTATCACTTACACTCAAGAAGGGTGCAGTCTTGAAGTTCATTCCAGAATTTGACAGATATGAGCCTGTCTACTCCCGCTGGGAAGGTGTAAAGTGCTATTGCATGCATCCTTGTATTTTCATTGAGGATGCAAGGAATGTCACCATCAAGGGAGAAGGAACCATCGACGGCTCTGGCAAGGCTTTCTGGGACCACATCGAGAGTGATGATAAGAGACATTCAGACTCAAAGCCAACAATCGCAATCGAAAAGAAGCTTGCCGCTCTGAATCCTGGATATATGGATCAGCCAAGTGGCGGTGGCGGAAGACAGTGCCAGTTCCTGAGACCACCTTTGTTCCAGGCTCTCAGAAGTGAGAACATCACCCTTGAAGGAGTACACCTTCAGAACAGCCCATTCTGGACAGTTCACCCAGTATTCTCAAGAAACCTTGTTTTCAGAGGAATCAGTATCACAAATCCATATGAAGCTCCAAACACTGACGGCTTCGATATCGATTCCTGTACAAACGTAAGAATTCTCGACTGTAATGTCAGCGTAGGTGATGATGGTATCTGCTTCAAGTCCGGTTCAGGTCCTGATGGAATTGCAGACAAGAGACCAACCTCAAATATCTATGTTGAGGGCTGTACAGTTCTCGGTGCCCATGGTGGTATCGTACTCGGCTCTGAAACTGCTTGCGGTATCCATGATGTTGTTGCTAAGAATTGCAAGCTTCTTGGAACAGATAGAGGTATCAGAATAAAGTCCAGGAGAGGTAGAGGTGGTACACTTCAGAATCTCGTATTCGAGAATCTCACAATGGATAGAAACTTCTGTCCTTTCACCTGTTACCTCTGGTACAGAGGTGGTGCAGGAGATCCTAATTCTCCTCTCTATGCACAGACAGCTCAACCTGTTACCGATGAGACACCACACGTCAGGAATCTGATTATCAGAAACTGTGTTGGAACCAATGCAAGCGCAGCTGCTATGCTTATCGCAGGTCTTCCTGAATCCCCAATCGAGAATGTTGAAATTTCCAACTGCTCATTTGGTGTAGACCCAGAGACTACCTTGGATGTCAACGAAGCTGATATGTACCTTGGTCTTGGAACCCCGGAAAGTAGAGGTGCAAGACTCAAATGGGTAAAGGGTCTTAAGCTTGATAATGTAGAGATTACAGGTGTCAAGGGTAAGAAAATCATCCTTGAAGATGGATGTGAAGATATAGAGTAGCGTCAACAATAGGGACAGCCTTCTTTCTGAGGGCTGTTCTTATATATATTCATTGATACGTAAGATTGCTAAAGAAAAAAATCATTCAGGCGGAAACATTTTTTGAATCTCGCTAAAAGCCTGCGTAATAAGTATATAATTGGCTTTTAGCCTAAAAAATGTAATCAAAAAGTTTCAAAACACCCGTTTTACCCTCTTGACACGATTTTTTATCTTTAGGCTAAAATTAAATGTATGAGGGGTTGAGTCCCGAATAGAAAGAATCACCGAAATCAAAGAACAAGTCATAAAAGTATTGATGTAATATTCAATGCTTTTTTTGGCATATGTCAAAAAAAATAAAATATAATTAAACTGTTCATATGTAGGAGGAAAATATGAAAAAGTTTTTATCGGTGATGCTTATAGTACTTCTTGCACTATGCGTATTCGTTTCATGCGAAGATGATGACGAAGACAGTAGTACTACTAGCTACTTTACACTCAATAGTAAAAGCTATTCGACTCTCCAGGAGGTAGTCGATGCGGCTTTAGGTGGAAAGGGTACACCAGTCTCTTCAAGTAACAATGTCATTGGTCTAACTGGTGACTACACAGGTCCTGGTGCGATAATTTCAGACCTGTCTGGATATTCAATCAATTTCGGTGGTTACAAATTCAACTTCACTACTGATATTGTTATAAAGAATAAAACTGAAATTTCAATCATCGGTAAGCTGGAATCTTCGAAGAGCAGTGTTGGAATTGTTCTTGAAGATAGTACTGTTACAATCGATGGCAGTTCTGAGATCGATAGCAACATTAAAATTACAGGAGCAACACTGGATGTAAATGACAGTGCAACTCTCTCTGTCGATTATTTTGAAGCTTATGGATCGAAGGTTAAGTTCAATACAACTGGTGAAACAGAGATTGCTAAAATCTATGCTCCAACAGGAACTAACGAAATCGAGGTTGCAGGAAACGGAGCGTTTGTGATTGAGAAAATGAAGGCTCTGTTACCTATGATGTAATCAATTCAGGAACAAACACAGAAGTAACAATTCCTTCTGCCGATGGAACTACACAGATAGTAGTTACAACAGGATCTATTTCTTCCTATAGCAATGGCGTTAAGGAGGAAAATGTTGAAAATATTGCAGCAGCCATTGGTGCAACAGGATATGAAACTCTTGCTGAAGCTGTAAACGCAGCAAAAGAAGGCGAAACAATCAAGCTCTTCAATAATCACACAAGTACTGATGAACCTCTTGTGTTTGATAATGATAAGAGCGGAGTAGTTCTTGATCTGAACAAAAAAACTCTCACGCTTACAAGCACAGTAAACATCCAGATCAAGTCTGCTGTAACAATCAAGAATGGTGATATCGAGGCAGAACTTCCACAAAAAAGCAACAGTGCAATCTATGGTCTTGCTGGTGCCGAGCTCACTCTTGAGGATGTTAACATAAAAGCTTCTGCAAAGAGTAAAATGGCTTATGCTGTTGCTCTCCTTGCAAGTGGAACATCATATGAAACTCCTGTTTCTTTGATAATTAAGGGTGGTACATTCGATGGTTATGTTGGTACCAATGGAAAATATAGAAACCAGAACATAACCATAGAGGATGGTACCTTCAAAGGAGATGTATATTTCCCTGGCTATGGTGCATATGTAATTAATGGTGGTACATTCAACAGTCTTGTCGAGATCAAGTCCGGTAGTCTTACAATCAATGGTGGTACATTCAACAACACGATTGAAGAAACAGAAGGCAGTGCTGAATTTGCTCCAAATTTCAATGGTACAACAATGACTGGTGTTTCCCTTGGTGCTGTTGCTTATGCAGGTATTGTCGATGAAGAGGGCTATTATGGTCCAACTCCAGAAATTAAAATCAATGGTGGTGCATTTGCTGGTTCTATCGGTCTTGCAAGCCAGGCAGCAGATGGCACATTGCCAACTGTCACATATGGTGATAACTTTAACGGCGAAGTTAAAACCACAATTTTTGTTGACTCAGAGGCTTCTCTTTCTTCTGCAATTGCTGCAGCAAAAAAGGGTGATACCATCAAGCTCTTCAGTGATTATGAAAGCGAAAATGAAGCACTTGTATTTGATAAGAGTGGTGTAGTTCTTGATCTGAACGAAAAAAATCTCACGCTTACAAGTACAGTAAACATCCAGATCAAGTCTGCTGTAACAATCAAGAATGGTGATATCGAGGCAGAACTTCCACAAGAAAGCAACAGTGCAATCTATGGTCTTGCTGGTGCCGAAATCACTCTCGAGGATGTGGATATCACGGCAAAAGATGGCTATAACAAAATGGCTTATGCTGTTGCTCTCGTTGCAAGTGGAACAAAGGATGCTCCTGTTTCTTTGACAATTAAGGGTGGTACATTCAATGGTTATGTTGGTACTAATGGAAAATGTAGATACCAGAATATAACCATAGAGGATGGTATCTTCAATGGTGATGTATACTTCCCAGGCTATGGTGCATATGTAATCAAGGGTGGTGAATTCAAGAGTCTTGTCGAGATCAAGTCCGGTACTCTTACAATCAATGGTGGTACATTCAGCAACACGATTGAAGAAACAGAAGGCAGTGCTGAATTTGCTCCAAATTTCAATGGCACAACAATGACCGGAGTTTCCCTTGGTGCTGTTGCTTATGCAGGTACTGTCGATGGAACTTCATATGGCCCAACACCAGCAATTACTATCACAGGCGGTACATTTGCTGGTTCTATCGGTCTTGCAAGCCAGGCAGCAGATGGCACATTGCCAACTGTCACATATGGTGATAACTTTAACGGCGAAGTTAAAACCACAATTTTTGTTGGCTCCAAGACAGCTCTTGATTATGTTATAGGTAATATAGAGACTTCGAAAATAGTTCTCTATAAAGATATTACATATACAGGAAGGGTTTCCATTCCAACAGGCAAGACTGTAGATTTGGATTTGAATGGACATTTGCTGTATTCAACTAATGATGTTGCAATCACCAATGCGGGAACACTTACCATTCGTGATAACAGCACTGATAAGACAGGAGAAGTAAGGGCTCAGGAATTCTGTGTAGGATTGCTGACTGGAAATGCAACCTGTACAATTGAAAGCGGTAATTTTACTGCTATTGATAATGCGGTTCTTGGTACTAACGGTACAAAAGGCCGAGGTGGAAACATTATCACTATAAATGGTGGAACCTTTACTGGAGGTATCACGTCATCTGGTTATGTAGCATGTGGTATCTATGCTCCTAATGATGACACTTGGACAATCAATGGTGGTACATTCAATATCACAGGTGGTGCAGGTATTGTTGCAAGAGCTGGTGTTGTAACTGTTTATGGTGGTACCTTCAATTGCTCAGGTAATACAACAGGAAAGGTTGGTGACTCAAGAGTTGTAGTTCCTTGTTCTGCTCTTGTATTCGATGAGTCTGCAAATTACCCAGGATTGACTGAAAATTCTAAGATTGTTGTAAATGGTGGTACTTTCAATACAACAAATGGTGTTGCTGCATTTACACTTGTTCCAAATACTGCAACAAGCAGAATTGAAGATAATAGAAATAAAGGTTGATCGCTTTATCTTTCTTCTACAGGGATTGGGGTTTCTCAATCCCTGTTTCTTATTTTAAGCTATTCTTTTTTCAATCAGAAAACCCATCTGGGTTCTACTGATCTATCTCATCTTCATATTCTTCAAGCTTCTGGATTGTGAATGGAATATTGTCTTCAGGAAGGATTTTGTCCTTGAAGTAGAACTTAGCTTCAAGAATCTCAAGATGCTGTATCTGCTTTTCCTGAAGCTTTGGACGCTCTCTGAAGAGGAGAACTACAGCTTCCCAGATGAAAACCCAGGAGATGATGTTGATAAATTCCAGGCCAAATAAATTAATTGCCATGCTAGGAAGTGAGTATATGAGTGCACTCTTCAAGATCAATATCAGTGCACCTATAAAAAGCATCCAGAGGGCACTTCTCATATTCTCCTTTATCTGATCTTGGGTGTCGATGAATTCTTCCTGATAGTAGTTCTTTATCGCCTTCCTGTAGATATTCTTTTCTAGGTCAGAAAAGTCTCTACCACTGATTACAAAGACAATTTCCTCATAATCATTAAGAGTCATGTTCAGAAGGTAGAAATTAAGTAGATATGCTGTCTCATCGCTGATTACAGGAACCCCTTCGATGGATAGTGGAGAGAGGAAAGTATCTGCATCATTGACATGCAGCCTGATGACTCTTCTTCCCATGGAATCGACTTCATATGGTTCGAAGGTTTCAAGCTTCTCATTGAGTCTTTTCAATTTCCTTGAAATTTTGGACATCTGAACTCCTTCCTCCTTTTATTCATTATATGGGATATTCAATTAATTTTTCCACACCTCAAAAAAACAGGATCTGGAAAACCAGACCCTGATTTGAATTAAAGATTCAAATGTTTATCAACCCTTTGTGAGGTGGATTGCAAAACCGTTGACTTCTTCGTTGAGATAGATGAACTTTGTCTTTCCCTTCTCATCAAGCTTGCGAGTTGATTCATCAACTGTGAAGCCCTGAGTCTTGAGGTAAGCGATAGTTCTATCGAGGTCATAGCACTTGTAAGCAAGGTGACCCTTAGCGCCTCTACCTTCATGTGGGATAAGCTCGATTGCCTTGTTCATGAAGATTGTAGAACCTCTGTTGATATCCATTCCCATCTTTGCGAGAGTCTCTGCACCCTTTTCATTGCTATCAGCATTGTCAGCATAGATACCAACGTGTACGAATTCGAGGCCCTGTACCTTCTGGACAGCTTCTCTACAAAGTCTTGTGATTTCATCCCACTGGCAGTTGTTGATAAGCTCTGGCTTTACCATCCAGGAACCACCAATTGCGAGTACGTTTGGAGTCTTTGCGTAGTCAGCAAGGTTAGATGGGCTAATACCACCAGTTGTCATGAACTTGACCTGCTTGAATGGGCCACCAAAGTTCTTGAGCATGTTGACACCACCAGATGCCTCTGCTGGGAAGAACTTGAGAACATTGAGACCAAGAGAAAGACCCTGTTCGATTTCAGAAGGAGTACATACACCAGGAGTGATAGGTACGTTGTTCTCGTTACACCACTTTACTGTGTCAGGATTGAGACCAGCAGATACGATGAACTTTGCACCAGCCTTGACAGCCTTCTCTGCGAGCTGTGGGTTGATTACAGTACCAGCACCAACAACCATTTCTGGGAATGCTGCTGTCATGTTCTTGATAGCCTGCTCAGCTGCTGCTGTTCTGAAGGTAACCTCTGCGCATGGGATACCACCATCGATCATAGCCTTTGCAAGAGGTACTGCCTTTTCAGCATCCTCGATAGCTACTACAGGTACAATTGCGAGTTCGTGAAAAAATTTGAAAAGTTCTTCCTTTGTCATTCGAATGCTCCTTAAATAACGATTAGATCTAATGTATAAATGATACCACGGGTTATTTGAAAATGGAACGATGTTTCAATAATAATTATGTCACCAGTGTAAAACCTGAAAAAAGGAGCTTCGAATGAGAAAAATGCATCTTTTTGGAGATTCAACCTGTGCTGAAAAGGCTATAGACAAGAGACCAGAAACAGGGTGGGGAGAAAAGCTCATAGACTTTCTTGGTCCCGATTGGCGTGTTTGCAACAATGCAAAAAATGGCATGTCCACAAAGAGCTGTCTCGATTCAGGAACCTTTCTTTCTGGTCTTGAAAGAGTTGAAAAGGGTGATGTTGCCATAATTGAGTTTGGCCACAATGATAGCAAGGAAGATCCTTTGCGTAGAACAGAGCCTTGGACAAGCTATCAGGAAAATCTTACATACATGAAAGATGAACTTGAAAAGAGGGGTGCAAAGGTAATCTTCCTTTCTCCTATCACCAGGAGACTTTTCAAGGATGGGCATATATATAATAGCCATGGAGAATATCCAGAAGCCATGAAAGCTCTCTCTTCAAGACTTGGGGTTCCTTTTGTTGATATGAACAAAAAGACTATGGCCTTCTTTGATTCCTTAGGTGATGAAGGCTCAAAGAGATATTTCATGAATTTCCCTTCAGGGATATATCCAAATTATCCAGAAGGGAAGAGTGATAATTCACATCTTAGGCCAGAAGGTGCTCTTTTGATCGCATCCATGGTCTATGAAGAAATAGTGGATTTTATCAAGTAAAGTAGACAAATAGAATCTAAAGGAATATCCTTATTTTTATCGGGACCGTAGCTCAGCGGGAGAGCACTTCCTTCACACGGAAGGGGTCACCAGTTCAATCCTGGTCGGTCTCAATGGTGGGAGGCCGAGAGGCTTCCTTTTCTTTTTTACAAATCTATTTTCTGGAGGTGTCTTATGGTGAAGTTCGTTTCAGTTATTCTTCTCTCCTCTCTATTGCTAGTCTCATGTCAGAGCTACAGTGCAGCAAGTGATGTAGCAACAGTTTCTGTGACTTCTTCTGCCTCTGTCATGATCGAAGCAGACACTGCTTCCTTCACGATTAGTGCAGAATCTGTCAGAAAGAGCTCAGAGGAAGCAAGGAAGGATAGCTCAAGGCTTATAAATAGAGCAGTTGATATTCTTGTCAGTGAATTTGGTGTTGATAAAAATAACCTCACTACAAGTCAGATGACAAACTCTCCTTATTATGATTGGGAGAGTGGAAGAAGAGAGCTGGTGGGGCAGATAGCAAGGCAGAGCGTAGAAGTTACTATCTCTTCTCTTGATAGAGTTGGTCTCATGTATGACCGTCTTTCAGCTGTCGATGGATTATCTGTTTCATCGATCAACTTCTTCAAGAAAGATACAGCTAAGGATATGAGCGAAGCGAGAAAGCTTGCAGTAAGTGAAGCAAGGAAGAAGGCTGAAGATTATGCTGAAGGCTTAGGCCTTCAGGTCGTTGGTGTTGTTTCGATTACAGATGGTTCTGTTTCAAATGTTGCAAGGTTCAACAGTGGAGCAATGCTTGAAGCAAAGGCTACTGGCATCTCCTACGATTCTTCTGAGTATTACAGAGGAGATCTATCTGTCACAGATACAGTTTCAATAGTTTTCAGTTTGAAATGATTATGGAAGGTAGCCAAGGATTTCAGAGATATCAGAAGTGGTCTTCATGATTTTCTTGGCTATGTTCTCAATTTCACTCTTCTCGAGCCTGAATACAGGGAAGGAGACAGATAATCCTGCAACTACCTTTCCTGTATGATCTTTGATACCGGATGCGATACAGATTGTGCTCTCTTCATGCTCTTCATTATCAATTGCATATCCTTGCTCTCTGACAACTTCAAGCTCTTTGATAATCGCATCTTTTGTCCTTAGAGTCTTTTCTGTGAAAGGAATTAGAGAGACGGAGTTGAAATAGCGCTTGAGCTCTGCATCACTCTTGCTTGCAAGCAATATCTTGCCGATAGCAGTACAATATAGTGGAATTGTCTTTCCTACTCTTGAGTACATTCTGAGAGTGTAGGAGGACTCCCTTTTAATTACATATACAGCCTTGTTATCTTCTTCGATTCCTACATGGACAGTCTCTCCAAGTTCCTCGCAAAGGGCCTTTGCGAAGGGCTGTGCCTTGGTGATCATGTCTACATGCTTCAATGCCTTGGAACCGATAGAGAAGAGGCGCAGTGTCAGGGAGTAGCAGTCTGCATCATCCCTGGACACATAGCCTAATGAAATAAAGGAGGAAAGGAAACGCAGGAGAGTTGCCTTTGGAAGATTCGTCTCTTTTGAAAGATTTTCCAGGTTTGTGGAGCCAGAGTGTGCGAGTACCTCAAGAATGGTCATCGTTCTGACAACTCCATTCATTAAATTCTTATCTTCTGTCGTTTCCTTAGCCTTTCCCAAAAAATTAGCCCTCGAAATACTTCTGTGCGTTGTTGAAGCAGATATCCTCAACGATTCTTCCGAGAACATCCATATCAGCAGGAAGCTGACCATCTTCAACCCAGTTACCGATTATATTACAGAGTATCCTTCTGAAATATTCGTGTCTAGAGTAGGAGAGGAATGATCTAGAATCTGTGAGCATACCAACGAAGCGTGAGAGAACGCCGAGGCTAGCAAGAACTCTGATCTGCTCGGTCATGCCGTCATAGTGATCACAGAACCACCATGCAGAACCAAGCTGCATCTTTCCTGGGATACCGCCCTGATAGCAACCCATCAAGGTTGTGAGTGGGTAGTAATCTTTTGGATTGAGGGAGTAGAAGATTGTCTTTGGTACTTCGTCTGTCTCAGAGAGAGCGCCGAAGAAGATTGATGTACCTTCGATAAGCTCCTTGTCATGGGAAGCATCGTAACCAGTATCTGGACCGAGCTTTCTGAACATGACGTGGTTGTTGTCTCTGATAGAAGCGAAATGCAGCTGCATAGCGATACCAAGCTTGTTGTATGCCTTTGCAAGGACTGTGAGGATATATGTCATGTATCCATCGATCTCAGTCTCTGTCAAAGCATCGCCATTCATCTTCTTCTGGAAGATTGCGTTGACTTCGTTGATTGGAAGGAAGGTGTGTGGGCAGGTGACAAGAGCGTGGTCAGATGCACGGCAACCAAGGGACTTGAAGAAGTCGAGTCTCTCAAGAAGTGCCTTTGCAACATCCTCTGCAGTGTTGAGAGGGTAGCCGACAACCTTTGAAAGCTTTGAAATATATTCAGCAAAATCTGGCTTCTCAATGTGGAGTGCCTTATCTGGGCGGTAGGAAGGGATGACCTTTGCAGGACACTTTCCTGCATCGCGGATTAGGATGTGCTGATCGAGAGGATCTGCTGGGTCATCAGTTGTACCTACTGCGTAGACTTTGAACTTCTTGAAGATACCATAGACGTTGAGATCTGGGTCGGTTGCAAACTTCTCGTTAGCTTCGTCGTAGATCTTCTTTGCATTCTTTACATTGAATACATCGTAAATTCCGAAGTATCTCTGAAGCTCAAGGTGAGTCCAGTGATAGAGTGGGTTTCCAATGAGGTTTTCCATTGTGCCTGCCCATGCAACGAACTTGTCATATGGGTCTGCGTTTCCAGTGATAAGTTCTTCTGGAACGCCGTTGGATCTCATCTGTCTCCACTTGTAGTGGTCACCACCGAGCCAAGCATCTGTGATGGTTGTGAATCTCTTGTTCTCAGCAATCTGAGAAGGGATGAGATGACAGTGATAGTCGAAAAGAGGCATGTTCTTTGCATGCTCGTGGAAAAGTACCTCAGCAGTCTTAGTCTGCAAGAGGAAGTTTTCGTCCATAAACTTCTTCATAGAATAACTCCATCTTTGAATATTGAGATTTCGGAATAACCGTTAATTTCGTTTCTTGTCTTTTCTTCGCCAGATGCGATCTTTACCAAGAATTGGATAAAGTCGTTGGTAAGCTCATTTACATCCTCAGTGAGTGCTCTGCCTGCATTGAAGTCGATCCACTTGGCCTTCTTCTTTGCAAGGTCGGAGTTGGTTGCAACCTTTACGGTTGGAACTGGAGCTCCGAGTGGAGTACCACGACCTGTTGTGAACAAGATCATGTGAACGCCAGCTGCAGTCTGTGCTGTTGTGGATACGATATCGTTACCTGGGCCAGAGAGGAGGTTGAGGCCCTTGCTCTGGAGGCGATCTGCGTACTTTACGACAGCTGTTACAGGAGCTCTTCCACCCTTCTGGACACAGCCGAGGGACTTATCTTCGAGAGTTGAGATACCACCAGCCTTGTTACCTGGGGAAGGGTTCTCATATACAACCTGATTGTGGCTTGTGAAGTAGTTCTTGAAGTTGTTGATGAGATCGACAGTGTCATTGAAGACCTCTCTGGAGACACATCTGTTCATGAGAATCTGCTCAGCACCGAACATCTCAGGAACCTCAGTGAGAACACCTGTTCCTCCCATTGCACAGAGCTCATCACAGAAGCGACCTACGAGAGGGTTGCCTGTGATACCAGAAAAGCCATCAGAGCCACCACACTTGAAACCGACCTTGAGGCGGGACATAGGAACTGGAACTCTCTTGTCCTTCTTCATCTCTTCAGCAAGTTCAGTAAGAAGTCTCTTGCCTGTTTCGAGCTCGTCTACTTCATCCTGTGCGATCATGAACTTGACTCTTGTTTCATCAACAGGGCCAAGAAGCTCCTTGAAGCTTACCATTGTGTTGTTCTCACAGCCAAGGCCAACTACGAGGACAGCTCCTGCATTTGGATGGTGAACGAGGTCTGCAAGAATCTTTCTGTATGTTTCATGGTCTGCACCCATCTGAGAACAACCGAACTGATGTGTCCATACATGACAACCGTCAGCGATTTCGAGGTTGTTGTTTGCCCAAGCCTCGAGGTTGAGGCTGAGACGGTTTACGCAGCCAACAGTTGGGACGATCCAGAGAGCGTTTCTGATACCGATGTCGCCGTTCTTTCTCTCATATGCCTTGATAGTTGGGACATTGTCTTTCCACTTGAGCTGCTTTTCCTTGAACTGCTCCATGTAATCCTGAGCGATCTTCTCGTCATAGGTGTAGGATGCAGATTCGGAAAGGAGAGTGTGGATGTTGAAGGCATGAACATGGCTACCTGCAGGGATTGGTTCCTTTGCGGCTCCAATTGGATAGCCATACTTGATGACCTTGTCTTCCTTGGCAAAATCCACCAGAGCCATCTTGTGGCCTGCTGGAACGTCGGTTCTGAGAGTGTAGGTCTTTCCATTTACGGTGACCACATCTCCCTTGTGAAGGGCGTTGATTGCAACTGCTACGTTGTCAAGTTCGTTGATCTTGAGAATGTTTTCCATAAGTCTCTTCTTTTTTTGTTGTTGTTTCTTTATCAAAAGATAAAGTTGGTTTTTCGTGATTTTTTCCTTTTGTTTTTATCCAAAATGAAACACCATTTCATTCTAACCCTCGTGTTTTTCATCTGTCAAGGAAAGTGCAGTCTTTAGGTGCCTATTTAGAATGCTCAGAAAATTTGTCGAAAAGCCCAAATATGGCTGTATAATCAAGGACAATCAAGTTTTTCAGAGAGGAGAATCATGAAAATCGAAAAAGACCTTCCCCTGTCTCTCAGGCTAGCAAAAAGTGTTGAGAACCGCTATCGCCCTGGCATGATGCAATGGCATTATGAGCACGGTCTTATTCTATTTGCTTCGATTGAATGTGCAAATTACCATGGCGACAAGAGTATCTTTCCCTGGGTCTATTCAATGTATGACCCAATGATAGGGGAAGATGGAACGATCAAAAATTATAGAGAAGGGGAATACAATCTCGATTTGATAAATGCAGGCAGACCTCTCTTTGATTTGTTTGATAAAAGTGGTGAAAAGAGGTTTGCTCTCGCCATTCAGAAATTGAAAAATCAGCTTATCCGTCATCCAAGGACTAAAAGTGGAGTCTACTGGCACAAGGAAATCTATCCTTGGCAGATCTGGCTCGATGGGCTTTATATGCAGGGCCCCTTCAATGCAGAATATGCAAAGAGATATGGCGATGAAAGTGCAATGGATGATGTCATCTTTCAGCTCATCGAAACCTATAAGACACTGAAAGATGACGCGACAGGTCTTTTGTATCATGCATATGATGAATCGAGGGGCCAGAGGTGGTCTGATATAGTAACGGGTCGTTCACCTCACTTCTGGTCAAGGTCTATCGGCTGGTATGCTATGGCACTTGTTGATGTCCTCGATTTCGTCCCGAATGAACATGAGAAGAGAAAAGACTTGGAGGAAATAGTAGAAAACCTTGCAAAGGCTCTCCTCCCTTACCAGGATAAAAGTGGCTTATGGTATCAGGTTCCAGATTGCCAGGATGCAGAAGGTAATTATCTTGAAACTAGTGGAACTTCAATGTTTGCATATTTCTTTTTCAAGGGAGTGAGAAAGAAAATCCTCAGCGAGAGTTTCCTTGTTGCCGGAAAGAGTGCTATCGATGGCATTGAACGACTATATCTGTCTGAGACAGAGGATGGCTCTCTCCACCTAGATGGTATCTGTTCTGTTGCAGGGCTTGGCGGGAACCCATATCGTGATGGCTCTCTCAAGTATTACTTCAGTGAGAGTCAGAAGAGAGATGATTTCAAGGGAGTGGGGCCTTTTATGCTCGCTGTTCTTGAAGAAGAAAGACAACAATGATAAGAATTTAATAAAAGGAGTACATATGGAACTAATCGAATGTCTCAAAGAAAGTGCAGCTTATATTCTTACTAGATGTGGTACAGAACCCATTGATGTTGCTATTGTTCTAGGCTCTGGCCTTGGCGATCTTGCTGAACAGCTAGAAAGACCTGTCTTTATTCCTTATGGTGATATCCCTCACTTCCCAGTATCGACAG
Source organism: Spirochaetales bacterium (assembly GCA_017478205.1). Lineage (GTDB taxonomy): Bacteria > Spirochaetota > Spirochaetia > Sphaerochaetales > Sphaerochaetaceae > Bullifex. The sequence continues at coordinate 17,562 of JAFVDZ010000003.1, forward strand.
TTCCTGGACACAAGGGCAGGCTGGCAATAGGAACCCTAGAGGGAAAGAGAGTGCTGTGCATGCAGGGGCGCTTCCACTACTATGAGGGATGGACACTGCAGCAGTGTGTATATCCAATTCAGACCTTCAAGGAGATGGGCATTGAAAACCTCTTCCTTACCAATGCAGCTGGATGCACCAATAAGGATTGGAATGGTGGTGATCTCATGGTCATCTCTGACCATATCAAGCTCATGGGAGATAGCCCAATGAGAGGTCCAAATCTTGATGGTTTTGGAGAGCGATTCTTCGATATGGGCTCTGCTTGGAACAAGACTCTTCAGGAGCATGCATTGAGCTGTGCCAAGGAGTTTGGCCTTGAACTCAGAAGAGGCGTATATATGTTCTTTGGTGGTCCTCAATTCGAAACACCTGCAGAAGTTCGTGTGGCTCAGATTCTTGGTGCCGATGCTGTTGGTATGTCCACAGTCCCAGAAGCAATCGCAGCAAGCCATATGAAAATGAACACACTTGGAATCAGCGCGCTTACCAATATGGCTGCAGGTATCCTCGATCAGCCACTTAATCATGAGGAGGTTCTTGAAACTGGAAACAAGATGAAGAGTACCTTCCAGTCTTTGGTAAGAAGAATAATAAAGACCTGGCCACTTTGATGGGCCAAAAGGAGACGAAAGGGCTGTTGCAATTCATAGATTGTTGTATATCTTGATAGCTCAAAGATTTGTGTTGTGCATCTTGTTCCAGAACAGCCCTTTTGTTCCTCATGCATCTGATTGTATTAAGTGTTGGTTGCAAGCAGGTTGCTTGCATTCCTTTTTTGCAATTGCTATCTACAAAGATTTTTCAATTTGAAGAGTGAATGAGAATATACTTATGTAACCTCTTCTTTTGTAATTTATGGATTTCAATAAAGCAATTGCAATATTTACAAATTATGATAATCAGAATCTGTTTTGATTTTTCCACTTGGGCATTGGATGATTGCCTATGTTATCCAGTATCACAGGATCATCGAATAGCAGTTCTGGCCGGTATTCTCCACAAACAAAACGATTCATGTATTCCTTTTCTGAGTCTGAAAGAATCATGAGATCTGAAAGATATGCCTTGGCTTCTTCCTTCCTTTCTTTTGGCGATTTTTATTACACAAACTAAATAATATAAATAAACTTTTGTAATATATGAAGTTAAGCTAACATATTTGAAAAAAGGTGTTATACAAAACCGCCAAAACTTATTTTTTTTCATACTTTTGGCGACTTTTATTACACAAACTAAGTAATATCAATAAACTTTTGTAATATATGAAGTTAAGCTAACATATTTGAAAAAAGGTGTTATGCAAAACCGCCAAAACTTAATTTTTTTCATACTTTTGGCGGATTTATAGGCAAATAAATTCATTGCTAAGAGGCCTGGGAAACTATTTTATGGTTAAGTTGGCATAATAAAGGGCTGTCACTTTTCTCATTTCGTCATGAGTTTTGTAACAGCCTTTTTCCTTACATCCAGTGAGATTCTTCTTATGAGAGGTAACTTGCTACTGTAGCTGCATATGTTTCGATTGTTTCAGCAAGAAGGGCAGAAGGTCTTATTAGATTTTCTTTTCCCTCAAGGTGGACTATACCTGCAGCTGGCTGGTCATAACCCATGGCTACATCTGTATGGATACCAAATGGAATGTGTATCATAGCCTGGATCTGAGCCCAATATACAAGGCTATCTAAAGCATGTGCTCCTTCACTTAGGGTGTGTGGACAGCCTGTGAAACAACCGAATAGAGTACCCTCCAAGGCTCTTTCCTCACTCATTTCATAGGTTGAGTCGAGAAAGGCTTTCATCTCTGCGCTCATGTTACCAAAACGTGTTGGGCAACCGAGAATTACCATGTCCGACTTCTTCAATGTTGAAAGGTGGCAGACTGGAAGTTCTAGAATGTCCTCATAGTACTGGTTTACTGAGTCCAATTTGTTTGCCAGGATGTGAAGGTCTGTATCTTCAACGCGATAGAGCCTTGCGTCCACTCCCTTTTCCTTGAGACAGTCCGTGAGATAGGATCCGATGATAAAGACGTTTCCACTAACTGAGTGGATTACTATACTGCATCTTTTCATTTAACACTCCTCCTAAGAAGAAGTATAAGATACCGAGAGAAGATTTGCATTCATAAGTAGTGATAAAAAAACACGGCGTTGGCCGTGCTTTTCTCTATCTCACTTATTTCCCTTTTCGTTGAAGTATACCTTCTGGAAGGAAGTGTTCAAGGCATTGGTCAGGACAAGTGTAAGAGCTACTGCGAGGTCTGTCTGTCCATTTGTTATAGCCTCAGCAAGATATCTGTATTCCCTTGCTTTCTTCTTCTTTTCAGAAGTGGAGTCGTTCAGGGACTCCATAATGGTGTGAAGCTGTGGTGACAGGCTGGTGTAGATCGACTTGAATACCATATTGTCGTTGCTGTTGATAATTACAGAGTTGAAGTCGAATTCAATGCTCTTGAAGCTCTTTTCCAAGTCTGCATTGTTACCTGTATTTGCCTCGATCATGGCAATGATCCTGTCCATCTTGTCTACATAGTTGATAAGAGCACGTCCGATGATGGTGCGCTCATTTTTTCTACTGAGCTCTCTGCTTGCAGATACTTCAAGGGTGATGTGGACCTGAATCAGATCGGTAAGGAGCTTCTTGTCTGGCTCTGCACCTGAGAACATGGTCATGGAAAGAGATTCGACGAACTGGTCGAGGTTGTTGTTCTTGACAACAGCTCTTCTTCCCTGGCTTACCTCTATAAGCCCCTTTGCTTCAAGACTCTTGAAGGCCTCTCTCATACTTCTTGAGGAGGCGTTGAACTGCTCTCCAAGCTCCTTCTGGCTTGGAAGAAGTTCTCCCTTCTTGTACTGGTTCGAGAGAATTGCCTTCTCTAATGCGTTAGCAATGTATTTGGATTTTGACATATCCTTTGAATCGTATATCATTGATCGAAATTCCCCCTTTTCGTGTATGATATTTGCATGTAACAAGTTATCATTACTTCTGACTTATATCAACACAGGATTGTGAAGTTATAACATATTTTTGTAATAACCTTTGCAAACTTCTTACAAAAATTGCTAAAATCCTGTTTCCTTTTACAGCCGTATGTGTAAAAATAGGAATCGAAGTGAATGCTTTAGCAGGCACTTCGACCTGTTCTATTGAAAGGGACGAAGGAGGTGCCGTCGGGGGTTATGGTAATGTTTTTTATCCCGACGGTTTTTTTGTAGGTATTTCTATGGAAGATTTGGCAAAGCAATTTTTGGGCATGGCAATGGAAGCCGTCTTTTCCAATGCTCTTAGAGATGGAAAATATGAGGTTCTTGGGGCTATGGATGACCCAACATCATATCCTAATTTCATCCTTTCGAAAGATGGAATCAATTACTTTGTATATGTAATCATCTCTGCTACAGAAATCTATCCAACGCTTTCTGACTCGGACAGGAAAGCTTTCCTTGAGCATTCAGGAAAGTTTGGAGCGAAGGCTCTGCTTGCTCCTGTTTGTATATTCAAAGCTGAGGATGGAAATTTCCTGACAAAGTTCTCAGGCCTCGAGAAGATCGAGCCCTAGTGAGACAAGGAGGTTTCTCTGGAAGAAGAAACGGTCCAGAGCGAGTACTCCTGTTCCCTGAAGTGTTCCCTTTTCCTTGTAATCAGAAACGGTGATTTCCACATTCGAAAAGAAAGGTCCTCCTTCCTTTTCTATCAAACTTCTGAGTAGCTCATGATAGTATCCAGGGAGGTTCGAAATTCCTCCAGTAAGAAGTATCCTTCTTGCTCCTGTAGATGAAAGTGCATTGATCAGTGCCTTGCCAAGGAAAAGGCTAGCTTTTTCAAGTAGAGCACGATACTTTTCTTCTTCCTTGAGCATCTCGCGCACTGAAATATCCTCTCCAGATTGCTTTCTCAGGCCATAGCCAGATGATATGAGTTCAAGGCAACCTGTTCCTCCGCAATGGCAGATTCCAGACCGAGTAACAGGCATGTGAGCAAAATAGTTATTCGTAATTATCCTGTCTTTCAGGATAAGAGCAGATGAAAGATGCTCTCCCCAATTTACAAGCAAGGTGCCTTCTAGTGAGGATGAAAGGTGGAAGCGCTCTGCCTCAGCTTCAGCTTCGAGAGCTGAGACTAGAGAAACAGGGAAGGGACACCCTTCGAAGAGTTTCTCGAAATCGGCATTCTCTAGCAGTGGAAGGGTTGTATATGTGACCTTTTGGCCATCTAGAACTGCGTTAGCTGCGATCATCATTCCCAAGACCTTCTTTTGTGAAAGCTTCACCATCTTGGCTGCAACTCGGACTATCTGGTCTCTCAGTTCTTCCGCGTTGTTTATATTCTCTAATGGAAACTGCTCACTTCTCAGAGGCCTTGCAAGAAGATCGAAGATAGCGACAGAGCAGCTTCTAGTCTTTACATCGCAGCCAAGCACTACAGCTGAATCGTTCTTGAGCTTCAAAAGTGTGCCAGGTCTTCCTCCCTTTGTCTCTATCTTTCCTTTCTCTTCGACAAAACCCTCTCCGATGAGATCAGAAACGATCTCTCCAGTAGAGACTTTGTTAAGGGAAAGAAGTGTAGAAAGGGTAGCTCTCGTGAGGTCATCGTGTTCTCTAAGTGCAGATAGTACCCTCAGTCTATTGAGCTTTCTTGCGTTTTCAGGTCTAGAAAATTCCATATCTTCTATATAATAACTTTTGCTTGAGGGTTAAGAAAGATAAAAAACCCCAATTAAGAATCAAAAATCGATTTTACCATTTGCCATAAGATGAAAACATTATTAACTTTGTATAGCGTCCGTGGGACAATTTTTTTGGATAATCAAAATAATAGAGGTACATAAATGGCAAATAAAAAGTTCAAGACAGAAGTAAATGATCTTCTGCATCTTATCATCCATTCTCTTTATTCAAACAGAGAAATCTTCCTCAGAGAGCTTATCTCAAACGCATCTGATGCTATCGATAAGCTGAGATATCTTTCCTTGACTGATGAGAAGCTGAAGGGTCAGTTCACAGAAGGAAAGATCGAGATCAGCTTCGATGAGAAGGCAAAGACCTTGACCATCAGTGATAATGGTATCGGTATGAACGAAGAGGAGCTCAACGCCAACCTCGGAACAATCGCATCCTCTGGAACAAAGAAGTTCCTTGCATCCTTGACTGAAGAACAGAAGAAAGATAGCAACCTTATTGGTCAGTTCGGTGTAGGCTTCTACTCTGCCTTCATGGTTGCAAAGAAGGTCGATGTCATTTCAAGAAGAGCAGGTGAAGAGAGTGCTTTCATCTGGTCCTCTGATGGCTCTTCAACATATTCAATCGAGCCAGCTGAAAGAAGTGAGCACGGTTCAACTCTCATCCTGACAATGAACGAAGATGGAGAAAGCTTCGTAAACCGCTGGCAGCTTGAGAACCTGATAAAGAAGTATTCAGACCATGTTGCTTACTCAATCTATCTTGAATATGACCAGGAGTCATACACAGATGAAAAGGATAAGGATGGCAACCCTGTAAAGAAGAGTGAACACAAGAAGGAGCAGATCAACTCCTCCTCTGCACTCTGGAGAAGGAGCAAGAGCGATATAAAGGATGAGGAGTATAAGGAGTTCTATAAGAATTTCTGCCATGATAGCGAGGATCCTCTTTTCTATCTTCACAACCATGCAGAAGGTGCAACAGAGTACACAACACTCTTCTACATCCCTGCAAAGGCTCCATTTGACATGAATCATGCCGATTACAAGCCAGGTGTGAAGCTCTACGTCAAGAGAGTCTATATCACAGATGACGAGAAGGAGCTGCTTCCAACATATCTCAGATTCGTCAGAGGTGTCATAGACAGTGAGGACCTACCTCTCAACGTTTCTAGAGAGATCCTTCAGGAAAATAGAATCATGACTACGATCAGAAATGGTTCTGTAAAGAAGCTCCTTGGAGAATTCAAGAAGCTATCTGAGAACAACCCAGAGAAGTATGAGAAGTTCATCAAGGAATACAACAGACCTCTCAAGGAAGGTCTCTATGGCGACTGGGCAAACAGAGAAACTCTGCTTGAGCTCGTAAGATACAAGTCAAGTGAACAGGATGGCTTCACATCTCTTGCTTCCTACAAGGAGAGAATGAAGGCTGACCAGAAGTCCATCTACTACATTTCTGGTGGAAAGGAATCTGTCCTCAAGGCATCTCCTCTTGTGTCTGCCTACAGGAAGAAGGGCTATGAGGTCCTTATCATGGATGAGGATATCGATGATATCGTTGCTGGCATGATCGGAACATACAAGGATCTTCCTTTGAAGGATATCAAGAAGACCTCTTCAGCTGATGATTTGAAGGATGAGAATGCAAAGGATGAAAAGGAGAGCAAGGAGGATGTCGAAAAGCTTACAAAGCTCCTTGGCGATAGAGTCAAGAAGGTCATCTCCTCTAAGCGTCTTACCGATTCTCCTGCAATCATCATCATGGACGAAAATGATCCATCTCTCCAGATGCAGCAGATTCTCAAGCAGATGGGTGGCGCTGATGAGCTTGACGATATAAAGCCAATCCTCGAGGTCAATACAGAGCATCCTGTCTTCAAGAAGATCATGGAAGCTAGTGAAGAGGAAGCTAAGGAGCTTTCTTCCCTCGTCCTCGATCAGGCATATCTTGCTGAAGGTATCATGCCTAAAGATCCTGTCAGTTTTGCACAGAATATTTCAAAGTTGTTGGCAAAATAAGTTTTTTGTGACAAGAATTTTCCTGGGGAATCTTTTCTCCAGGAATTTTTGTATCTAGGAGTATTTAATGAACGGAGCCCAGATTGCTTTTATTGATTACCTTAACAATTGGAAGGAAACTCTTCCTGGTGTATATAAGTTGATTCCCGCAATTGGAAATACAATTCTGGCAATTATTGTTGCTAAAATTCTATTGAAGATATCAATAAACTTCATAAAGAAGCTTGTTGATAAGAAGACGAATGTCACACCTCTTATGGGGGGCTTCATGATCAAGACACTCCAGGTGATTGTCTGGTCTATCACAGCCATCTCAATCTTAGGCTTCTGGGGGATAGATATAGCTCCAATACTTGCTGGTGTGGGTGTTTCCGGTATCGTTCTTGGTCTTGCTCTTCAAGAGACGATTGCATCTATCTTTTCTGGTTTCATGATTGCCGTTTCCAAACCTTTTGGTATCGGCGACTATGTTGAAATCGGCTCTGTTTCTGGAACAGTTTCCTCAATGGATACTGTTGCAGTAGGGCTCGTAACACCTGATGGAAAGAAAATAGTTATGGCAAATAAACTAGTCTGGGGTGCTGTAATTACCAACTACTCATCCAATGCAACTAGAAGAATCGATATGGCTCTGAATATTTCCTATGATGTTGATATAAACCGTGTGAAGGAAATTGCCAGAGAGATTCTGGTCTCTTATCCAGATGTGCTTGAAAATCCTGCACCAGTTATCGAAGTTGGTGAATATGCTGATTCCTTCATGAAACTCTACATCAGACCATATTGCAAGAATGGGGATTATTGGAAGATCAAGTTCCGTTTCCAGGCAGACCTTCCTAAGGCCTTGAGTAGTGCCGGTATCAAGATTCCTAGAAACAAGCTGGAAATCACAAATATAGAAGAGAAGTGAAAAATGGCCCTGCGGGGTCATTTTTCATATCCATCCAAAGTGTTTCAATGCGTTATAGATTCCATCATTGCCAACATTTGTTGTGATGTAATCTGCCTTTTCCTTCAATTCCTTAACAGCATTCCCCATTGCTATGCTGGTCCATTCAGCAGAGAACATAGTAAGGTCGTTCTTCTGGTCTCCAAAAACAACGACATCCTCTAGCTTTCCTTCAAGCAGAGAAACCATCTTTCTTATTCCAACTGCCTTATCACATGGCTCCACATAGATATAGTAGGGGTTGTATCGGCACCAAGGGAGGGGCGAGAGTTTATCAAGCTGAGTCTCAATACTCTCATCACCTGCAATATAAATCTTGAAGATCTTTTCAAGCTTCCTGATATCCAAATCCTTCTGGATTCTTGTCTCCATGTAGTTTGTCTTTTTTACTGCTTCAGGAAATCGTTCATCTGGCGCATAGCGATAGATTGAATCATCATATGAGACTGCCCATGGGATATTCTTCTCTTCGCACTCTGCTACAAGGTCAAGGCAAAGCTTCTTGTCCAAAGGGATAATTTCCATTAACTTGCCATCGATTGTAATCCCATTGCCTCCATCACTTACCATGTTTTCAAAGCCTAGCGCTGTTCTGATTTCCTCAGCCATAGCATGGCTTCTACCTGTTGCAATTGCCACAAAGTGGCCGTTTTCTCTTAAGCGTTCGAGTGCACGGATTGCAGACTCTGGGATGTTGCCAACGCCAAAGCCTCCATCAATTAGAGTTCCATCGATGTCAAAGAAGAAGTATTTCTTTTTCATGCTCTTGGTTTTCTATCAAGTCCGATGAGATAGATTTCGAAACTGTCATCTCTGCAGGCCTTTGGCTTGAAGGCCTTTGCTTTGGCAAAGAGAGTCCTCATTGTCTTGAGAATCTGCTCCTGTCCTCCTCCCTGGAATATCTTGATCACAAGATTTCCGTGTTCTCTAAGCTGTTCCTCAGCTAGATAGACAACATTCTCTGCAAGCCATTCAGAGCGAGTAGTATCGACAGTCCTGTTACCTGTTGTCATTGGAGCAGCGTCAGAGATTATGCAGTCGTAAGGGCCAAGCTCTACCAAGCGGGCTCTATTTTCCTTTGAGAACGCGTCCCCAGTAATTTCAATTACTGTTGATGGTACAGGGTCCAAGCGAAGTGGGTTGAGGTCGACAGAGACAATTCTGCCTTTTCCTTTGATCAACTCCCTGTGAGTAAAGAGAGTCCAAGAGCCTGGAGCTGCACCTACGTCGAGTACGCTATCTCCTGGTTTGATCAGTTTATGTGTGTTGTTGATCTCCTCAAGCTTGTAAACGCTTCTTGCTGGATATCCCTCACGATGAGCACGAAGGGTGTATGAGTCTGCCTTATCTCTTCTACTGTTTGCCATATTTATGAAGATACACGAGACAAAGAAAATGTGCTAGATATTCGTTTTCGGGTGGGAGAGATGACGAATATCTAGCACGTAGTTTTTCTTTAACTTAAAGGAGGTAATGAAAAAACTGTTGCTCTGTACCAATTTATATGCAAAAGGCGTGCCAACTTTTAAAAAGGTCTGAAAAATAGTTAATTTTAGCACTTTTGAAGGGAAATATAGGAATATGATACTCAAACAGGTGTGAAAATTATTCACAGTGTGCACTTTTATGATTCTTTCAGTGTGCAAAAAAGTGGAGGTCCTTGAAGACCTCCAACCTTTTATATGTTGTATACTTTTCTCAACTCTGCATATTGTCTCTTTATCACATCGTAAATCAGATGGAGCTTTTCGGTGTGATGGATGAATGCAGACTTCATCGCATTCAGTGTAATCTTCTCAAGATCGCTTATGTTAAGGCCATATACTTCAGAAGCAATAGTGAGTTCCTTTGTCAGGTTTGTGTCACTCATTAGGCGGTTATCTGAGCAGAGGCAGACACGGAAGTTGTTGCGATAGAAGAGTGGGAATGGGTGTGTCTCATAGGATTCTGCTGCACCTGTTCCTACATTGGATGTCAGACAGAGTTCTAGTGGGATTCTTCGATCGAGTACATACTGGGAGAGTGAATCGAGACGAGTTATCTGGTTTCCTCTCAGTGCCATATCTTCGATCAATCTTACACCGTGGCCAATTCTATGTGCACCGCAAATCTGGATTGCCTGCCAGATAGATTCAGTACCGAAGGCCTCTCCTGCGTGGATTGTAATGTATCCATTCTTTGCTCTTATATGGTCAAAGGCCGTCTTATGGTCCTTGGAAGGGAAACCTGCTTCTCCTCCAGCAAGGTCGAAGCCAACAACACCTCTATCCATAAAGGAGGTTGCAAGCTGTGCAATCTTGAGAGTATCAGCTGGATCCTGGTCTCTCATCGCACAGATAAGAAGACCATAGCTCATACCGAAATCTGCCTTACCTCTATCTAGGCCAGAAAGAACGGCTGTTACGACCTTTTCCATAGAAAGGCCTTTTTGGGTGTGCAATGCAGGAGCAAATCTGATTTCTGCGTAAACTACGTTTTCTCGTGATAGATCCTCAACTGCTTCGTAGGCAACTCTCTCAAGGTCTTCTTCTGTCTGCATCACAGCAGTTGTGTATTTGAAGGTCTCAAGATATTGGACAAGACTTTTCTGCTTGCACCCACGGATAAAGAACTCCCTGAGTTCCTTGGGATCTGTGGAAGGGAGAGCAATCTTGTCTCTCTTTGCAATGTCGAGGATCGTTTCAATCCTAAGTCCACCGTCGAGGTGGTCATGGAGTTCTACCTTTGGAACTCTCTTGATCATATCTTTCGTCAACATGAGAAAAGTATACAATCTTTTATCGTTTTAGGAGAGCCTTTTAATGCAGATTGTTTTTCGTTGGAGTAAAAATGAGAAACAAATTTTGTAAGAATTGTTTCATAATTTCTGTTGTAGATTGGTTTTACTTGGAGAAAAATACAAAAAATTACTGTAAGAAAATATTTACGCGTATCGATAAATAGTCTAAAAATAGAAGTATAAAAACCATATAGGAGAAAACAAAATGGCTAAATCTATTGAAACTCTTAACAAGAAGCTACTTGCAGCAGCCATCAGCGCAACAAGAGCTAGCGAAATCAAGGCTCTCGTAGAAGCTGGTGCTGATGTTAATTGCCACAATGAATGGGGCCTTTCACCTGTAATGCTGGCATCTCAGTATAACCACTGTGTTGCTGTCGTAAAGGCACTAATCGAACTGGGTGCAGATATCCATGAGGCAGAACCAAAGTATAGATCAAATTCACTTCACCTTGCAGCTAACAACTCCGACAACCCAAAGATGATCGAAGTTCTTCTCGAGGCAGGTGCAGATATCGATACTAGGAACTACCTTGGTGAAACAGCTCTCGTGATGGCAGTAAACAACAACGAAGCCACTAGAGTTGCAACACAGCTAATAAAGAGTGGTGCTGATGTAAATGCAACCGATTATCAGGGACACAGTGTTCTCGAATATGCCAAGGCATCTGGTAGAACCTACCTCATCAACCTTCTCAAGGAGCATGGTGCTGTATAAGACCCGTCTTCTTTAACAGCAAGGAGGTGTTCATGAAGTCCTATAAGTAGGACTAAAAGGACACCTCCTTTGTTTGTTGTATTGATAATCTATCGATAATTTAGAGTTAAGTCCAAGCCTCAGTTTTCAGACCATCCACTTTGGAGAATTCTTTTTCATTATTGGTCACAACTATATATCCTAGAGACTGAGCATGACCTGCAATCATCATATCTAGAGGACCTATCGGTGTTCCTTTTTTCTCTAAATCCACTCTGATCTTTCCATAGCAATTGGCAGCAGCTATATCAAACTCCAGAATCTCAATATTTGCCAAAAGCAAAGAAAGAGCCAATCTGTTTTTCTCCACAGTGGAACTTTTCTCTACTCCATGTACCAATTCAGCATATGTGATCGATGATATACACACATCTTCCATCTCAAGACTCTGTAGCTTTTGAAATATTTTTTCCGGTTTATGCTTTATTGCATAAATGCAGATGTTAGTGTCAAGCATATACCTCATAGCTCTTCACACTTCTGTGCAGTATCTGTTGCTCTTCCGTCTGCCATGAAATCATCTGAGAACATATCTATTGCTCTCATAAAAGAATCCCACTTGTGCTGTTTTGGAAGAAGGATGACAATATCACCTATCTTATTCACCAACACTTCGTCTGATGAAAATCTGCACTCTTTAGGAAGTCTGATTGCCTGACTTCTTCCATTTTCAAAAACCTTTGCTGTCATCATAGAGGCTCCCTCCTTTTTGTAATGTATATATCATGATATATACCGATATCAAGAAAACCTTTCTACCAAAGTCAGGCTTAACACTCCAAGAAATAGGGTTGTAAGTTGGAAATAAAAAGATCACTTCTTGGATATTTCCTTGAAGTGACCTTTCTTTTGATATCTGATTTATTAGGAAATTATTCTATCATGCAAGCTCTTTTTCGACGATGTTGTCATCCATCTCTTTCTGGAGCTTTGCAATCTCTGCTTTGACTTCATCAGCGAGGTCGCTTACGAGATAACTAGTTGTCTCGCCAGTTGCTCTGATCTTTACTTCGACCTTGCCTTCCTTGAGACTTCTGTTTCCAATTGTAAGTCTTACAGGGATACCGATGATGTCTGCATCAGCAAACTTGACACCTGCAGATTCCTTTCTGTCATCGAAGAGAACCTCGATACCTGCCTTAGTAAGGCTTTCATAGACCTCTTCACCAATAGCAGTGTCTTTTACGAGAGAAATGAGGTGTACTTGATATGGAGCAACAGAAATTGGTAGCTTGAGGCCTGCTTCGTCGTTATATTCCTCAGCAAGACATGCAAGCAAGCGTCCGATACCGATACCATAGCTTCCCATGATAACTGGCTTTCTTGAGCCATCCTCTGCCTGATAGTAGCAGTTCATAGCTTCAGAGTATCTAGTTCCGAGCTGGAAGATATTACCGATTTCAACACCTCTGGAGCTGTTGAGTGGCTTTCCGCAGACAGAGCATGTATAACCCTGCTTAGCAGAAGCGATATCTGCAACAGATGCCTTGTAATCACGACCAAAGTTGGTGTTGAGGAAGTGGTATCCTGCTTCATTTGCACCAGCAACGAGGTTGTTGGACTTGGCAACAGAGTCGTCTACAACGCCAATGTAATCTCCATGAGCTCCGATGAGAGAACCAAAACCTGGAACGATACCGCAAGCTGTAATCTCTTCTTCGTGTGCAGGGCGGATTGCGTTTGCCTTGACTGCATTTGAAAGCTTTGACTCTTCAACGTCCATATCGCCTCGGATGATTGCGACAATGAGCTTGTCAGTCTCCTCACCATTCTTATCGTTGATGAAGGTTCCAACCATGAAGACAGCCTTTGCTGTCTGTCTTGGTTCGATCTTCAAGAAGGCACATAGCTCTTCAATTGTCTTTGCTTCAGGAGTTGCAATCTTCTCGATCTTCTTCTCATCTTCTGGATAGTAGTCCTTCTTGAAGGCAGCAACCTGTCTGTTTGCAGTGTAACCACACTCTGGACATGTGATGATTGTATCTTCTCCGATAGGGGAAAGGTACATGTATTCGTGAGAAACCTTGCCACCCATCATACCAGAGTCAGCACCTACAGCAACGCAAGGAAGTCCACATCTTGAGTAGATTCTGAAGTAGGCTTTGTAGTGAGCCTTATAGACCTTTTCGAGGCCTTCATAATCTTTATCGAATGAGTAGGAGTCCTTCATTGTGAATTCTCTTACTCTGATGAGACCTGCTCTTGGTCTTGGATCATCTCTCCACTTTGTCTGGAGCTGGTATACAAGAAGAGGAAGTCTCTTGTAGGAATCGATCTCACCTCTTGCGAGGTCTGTAACAGCCTCTTCGTGGGTCATAGCAAGGACCATATCTCTGCCAGCTCTATCCTGGAAACGGCTCATCTCCTTATCGATGGAGTAGTATCTTCCAGTTTCTTTCCAGATATCAGCTGTGTTGATGACAGGCATCTGGATTTCTTCTGCCCCAATTGCATTCATCTCTTCACGGATGATTGTGCTTATCTTCTGGGTTGCTCTGAAACCGAGAGGAAGCAGGGAGAAGATGCCTGCACCCATCTGTCTGATATATCCTGCCCTGAGAAGGTATTCATAACCTTTTGTATCGGCGCCATTAGGAGCCTCTCTGAGGGTCCTTGAAAACATTTGTGACATTCTCATGATCTTAATTCCTTTTCGTACCCTTAATACCACTTTTATAGGGATTTAGCAACGCTCACTTCTTCTTTCGAGTTCGTTTTTTGGGAATATCAAGAAGGAGCTGTTCCTTTATATTTTCATTATCTTTTTCCATTCGCTTGAGAAGGTTTTCAGAAAAATCTTCTCTGGCTATGTGCAAATAGTCTGTGTATGTCGAAGCGAATCGATAGACAAGGTAATAATCCTTGTCAGAAAGAAGGGAGAAAGCAAGAGTGAGGCAACCAAATTCCTCATGGAAAAGCTTTGCTTCTTCCCTTAAAGGTTTTGAAAGATAATCATCCTGCCACCAGATCGCTAGAAGAATCTCTCCATTCCTGTCGTGAAGCAGCAGATCTGGACTATATCTATCTATGCTATAGAAAATATCCACAATGCACCCTGAAATGAAGCTGTTCTCAAGATAGTTGGCAAGACGATGAGTGATCGCTATCTTGTTCTTTTTGTTTCCAAGCAGCGTCTTATCTCTCGTCGAAAGTATCCTCAGGGCACTCCTGAAGGCATCGAAGATTTCTATTTCCGATGATCTGGAAATTCTTCTGTTCGTAGACATATTTCAATTGTATATCATTTTTCCTTTGTTAAACGAAAATTTTGAAACTATATAAATTCGTACAATAAATTGTAAATTAGTCTGTTTTTAAATATCATTAACCAATAATTGTCAGTTTTTAAAAAGTGGAGACAGTAGAGTGAACACCAAGTACCTATTCTATGATATAGATGGAACAATCTTTCCTTTTGGCCTCGATGCACCCCAAAGTGCCAAGGATGCCTTGAAGCAGGCACATGAAAATGGCCATAAACTATTTCTTTCAACGGGTCGCAGTCCGGCAGAGTTAGATCCTAGGCTCAATAGAATCCATTTCGATGGAGGAATCTATTGTGGTGGAGCAGTGGCCTATGTCGGAAACGAAGAGATATACTCTTCTGTTTTTACAAAAGAACAGGTGAAGGAAGTTATAGAGATAGGGACATCCCGTGGCTGGCAGATGCTCTTTCAGA
>JAFVDZ010000022.1 GCA_017478205.1 Spirochaetales bacterium
CTCGGGCTTCCTTCAGACCATGTATTGCTACAGTGCCCTTGCCTCTAGCTAGCGGTTTCTAGGGTTCTTTTCCCTTAGGCTGTTCCCGCAGTGGACTTTCACCACCAAGTTGTTACCCATGCAGGGCAAACATAAAACAGGGACCAATTCACGTGTTGGTCCCTGTTCTATTTTCTCATTTCTTTTCGTAGATTTCTGTTATTGCTCTCGATGCAAGATGCCATTTCATCGAGTGCTTAGGATTCTCAATTGGATAGAAGACTCTACAATGACCATTCTTGAATGGTAATTCGAAGTGTATTCCTGTCTTAAGGACAGCAAGGAATACTTCTGATAGTTCATCCCTCTCTTCTACCTCTTCACCTTTGAAGGTTCCTTTGTAGAGCCAACCTGTGTGGTCAAGCGTTATCCTTCCCTTACCTTCGATTACATAGTTATTCTTTCCTGGGACATCGATTCCATATTCAACCTCTTCAGAAAGAGAAAAATCTGGTTTCTTGACCTTTTCCTTGAGTTTCTCATATTGCCAATTGTACCAGTCTACATAGTTATCGAAGTACTGTTTTTCACCAATCCACTTGAATCTGAAATCATCTCCAAGCTCTGCTTTGGCACCACAGGCTGTACACTCAACACTGTTTCCTGAGGATTTGATATAGAACTCCTTTTCACAGCATGGGCACTTATAATACATGGTATCGAAGCCTTCAAGCTTATCTTTTCCCTTTACTCGTACATCCATCCTCTTTTGAAATTCAAAGTCGTTGTATTCAAGTGATGTGTTGATTCTATTAAGAATTTCATCGACAGTTAGCTTTCCCGCTTCTTCTGCACTGACTATAAGCTTGGTATCGACATTGACTCTTCCCTTATGGAATCGCTTTGTCCATTTTGAGTTGCCAAGCCCTGCCCCTTCGATCTTTGATGCATAGACAGGACAGCGGAAGAAGCGAATCATCTTACCAATTGCGGGGGAGATGTAGCCAAGAGTTCCTCCACCATAGATTGTTCCCTCAGGGGCAATGAATACACAGCCATTGTTCTTGTCTATGACACTCTTCATCCTTCTCATGGACATCATATCATTGGCAAATTGATACTTGGGAATGCATCCTGCCAAATTCAAGATGGGAGAGAGTCTTTTAAATGTGAACCAATGATATGATGCAAGGAAAGTAATCCTCTCTGGGTATGCCATAGCACCGAGAAAAAGAAAGTCTGGATGTGATGTGTGATTTGAAACGAGGATACAAGGTCCTTTTGGCTTTACACCTGTATATGTCAAATTGAACTTATGCTTGATTATAGGTCTTGCGATAGCGAAGACAAATTTATATATCCAGCCAGGTCTCTTTTGTACGTTAGCTGGAGTGTTGCTGTTTTCCATAAAAAAGATTCTAACATGTTGGATAGAGTATTAGAATACGCTAGGTGGTTGTTATAAATATATTCTAGGATATCGATAGCTTTACTTACAAAGGCAAATCTTTTATTATTTTCGCCATGGAGCTGTGGCCGAGTGGTCGAAGGCACCTGACTCGAAATCAGGCATGGTCAGTAATGGCCATCGTGCGTTCAAATCGCATCGGCTCCGAAATAAGGAGCCCGAGTAAATGTTGTTTTATTCGGGCTATATCACACTATTCTCCCCTGACTTGACCTGGGATATTACAGGTCATGGAATATCTAATTTTAAAGGCAGGAGGAGAACATATGAAACTCAGCCATGTTATCTTGAAAGTCGAACAGCTTGATAAGGCTGTTCAGGAGTACAGGGAAAAAGGCTTTATCGTCGAATACGGGAGAAAGGAAAACCCTTACAACGCACTCATCTATTTTTCAAATGGTCCATACATAGAGTTATTGGATGGAACTAGGATGCCTCAGATCGTAAAGAGCATCATGCGTGTGCTTGGCAAGGGTGCTTTGGTCGACAGGCTTCAGAAGATCGATGAAAGTGAGCTTGGCTACTGTGAGCTTGCTCTTGAAAATTATGATAATAACCTTGATAAGGAAATTGCTATATTGAAAAGGCATGGAATCAAGAGTGCAAGGGTGCCAAGCAGAAGGATAGATACATATGATAGAGACCTCAGATTCCAACTTGCATCCCCATCTGCCTTGGATGTTCCTTTCCTGATGACCTATTTTTCTACCGACCCAAAACCAAAAGATTTCGTGCACCCAAATGGTATTTCTGGAATCGATAAGGTATTTTACAGAACCTCTCCTGAGCGCTTTTCCTTGATCGAAGAGCTCTGTGACGATGAACGCCTTGTATTGAAGACAGGAAGTGGAATAGAGGTTTTCTTCGAAAAATAAAGAAACCCTAGCTTCAGATCTTCGTCCATAGTTGTAATTCGTGTGAAAGAGTGCAACCCTTACCCCTTAAAATTTCTTGGCATTGATAGCAGAACATCTTGTTCTCTGGTTTGAAATTGTGTTGTTTGTTGTTATCCATACATTTCTCCTGTTTTTGTATTTGTTTGCATTATAAAAAGTTCCATCAATTCGTTCTGTATCTATAGATACAAAAGAAGATAGGGACTTCGAGTATGCTCATTATGAAAAGGAGGGAATCATGGATTTTGATATTCTTGAACATAGCTATCTGTTTCAAGGCTCCAGTGCAAGTGAGATTGAAAAGATATTAAGAGAGATACCATACACTGTAAGCATTCCACATAATATGACAAAGTGGGCAATGATGATGAATGTTTCAAGGCCATCTCTGTACCGAGAGATAAAAAGGTTGGAAAGCAAGGTTTGATTTTCTTCGAGAGAAAGGAAATCAGGATAAAGGATTTTTCAGCGCTTGAAAGTATATTGTTGGAATAACCTTATCATCACAAACAACTTTTTAACATTCGATTGCTAATTTTTTGATGTATCAGTTTTTAATTACATAAAAATTATTGACCTTATCTTTATTTTTATAAGAATATTCACTAGAAACAGCGGAGATAGGAGTCTTTCTGTCTCTGCTTTATTTTTCAAATTATTCCGGAGGTGTAAATACATGAGAGCTTCTGAGGTCATAGTATTTGTCATATACCTTATTTTCATGCTCGCAATCGGTGTGTACTTCTTCTTCAAGCAGAAGAACGGTGGAGAGAAGACCTACTTCCTTGGTGGAAGAGCTATGGGTGTCTGGGTAACAGCACTCTCTGCAGGTGCATCGGATATGAGTGCCTGGGTTCTGATGGGCCTTCCTACTTCAATCTACGCACTTGGTCTTGGACAGTGCTGGATCGCAATTGGCCTTATCATCGGCTATGCGCTTTCCTGGGCATTCGAAGCTTCAAGACTGAGAAGTTTTTCTGTTGTTGCTGATGATTCGATCACAATTCCTCAGTTCCTGACCAATCGTTTCAAGTCCTCTTCTAGAGCACTTCAGGTAATCTGCGCAATCGTATTCCTCTGTGCTTATACAATCTATGCAGCTTCATCTGTAAAAGCATGTGGAACACTCTTCAATACTGTTATTGGAATGAACCCAACTGTTGCAATGTACCTTGCTGCAATTATCATCATAAGCTACACCTTCCTAGGTGGTTTCTCTGCTGTCTGTTGGACAGACTTCTTCCAGGGCCTCTTGATCCTTGGCGCAATGATGATGGCTCCTATCTTTGCTGTCTTCATGCTCAACTTTAGTAGCATGGAAGCTCTTCCAGATCACTACTTCAACATGTTCAGTAGCTGGAAGGATATCATCAATGGTCTTGCTTGGGGTCTTGGCTACTTTGGTATGCCACATATCATCATCCGTTTCATGAGCATAAAGGACCAGAAGTCCATCAAGAAGAGTGCAATCATCGGTGTATCCTGGACTGGAACACTGCTTCTCTTTGCAGCTTTGGTTGGTATCATTGGACGCATGTTCCTTGGCTTTGATGAGCAGGTCAACTCCAACTCTCTTGTATTCATTGCAATGGTCAGAAAGATCTTCCCAGGTCTTCTTTCAGGTCTCCTCCTTTCAGCTGTCCTTGCTGCAAGTATGAGTACAGCAGATAGCCAGCTTCTAGCTGCCGCTTCTGCCTTTGCAAGCGATGTATACAAGCCTCTAATCAGAAAGGGACAGGCTAGCGATAAGGAGATGCTCTGGGCTGGCAGATATGTTGTACTTGCTATCGCTCTTATCGCACTCATGATCGCAACAAGTCCTAACGCAGGCTCCATCATGGCTCTCGTTTCAAATGCTTGGGGTGTATTTGGTGCAGCATTCGGTCCAACCATCATGCTTGCAATCTACTGGAAGAGATTCAATTTCAGAGGTGCTGTTGCCGGTATCGTCTCAGGTGCCCTCTTCGATATCCTCTGGCTCTATGGACTTTCCTTCACAGGAATCTATGAGCTCTTCCCTGCATTCATCTTCAGTACTATCATCGCAGTCGTTGTCACACTCGCAAACGATCCTCCATCAAAAGAGGTCGAGGAGCTTTTTGACAGGGCTATGAACTATAAAGATCCAGAATAATTTCTTCTCTGAGAGTACAGGGTGTTGTAGTTTTTACTGCAGCACCCTATTTTTATATCTATGGAAATCTTTGATATCGTCGATGAAAATGGAAGGCCTACAGGGAAGACTGTAGAAAGAACGACTGCACACAGAGAAGGCATCAGACATAGAACTGCTCATATATGGGTGATCAGACAGCGAAATGGAATATATGAATGCCTTCTTCAGAAGCGAAGTCTTTGCAAGGACTCGTTTCCAGGTCAATACGACACATCATCAGCAGGACACATCCATGCTGGAGATGAAATAGTTGATTCTGCAATCCGTGAGCTTGAAGAGGAACTTGGAATAAAGGCAGAAAAAGAGGATCTTAAAAGGGCAGGAAACTTTGTAATTAAAGTGGATAAGGTCTTCCACTCAGAAGAGTTCCATGACAGAGAGATTGCCTTTGTATTTGTCTATGACAAGGATGTAGACATCAAGGACCTCCACTTACAGAAAGAGGAGGTCGATGAGGTTCGCTGGTTTTCAGTTGAGGAAACCTACAATGCTGTGAAAAAGAGAGAAAGCTGGTGCTGTGTGCCAACAGAGGGACTCAAGGTACTGATGAAATACCTATCCCTGATCCTTGATTAAAGCAAGTTCACCATCTCTTCTGGATTATCTTTGGCCTTTACTTTGCCAAGTGCCTTTATGATCTTACCTTCTTCATCGA
This sequence comes from Spirochaetales bacterium, assembly GCA_017478205.1. GTDB lineage: Bacteria > Spirochaetota > Spirochaetia > Sphaerochaetales > Sphaerochaetaceae > Bullifex. The sequence continues at coordinate 5,175 of JAFVDZ010000022.1, forward strand.
TGAGGTATGTGGTCCTGACAACGCCAAATGTCTTTCTTCCATACATATTCTTTTCCTGCCAGACATCATATTTTTTGATAGCTTCAAGATCTGGATCGGAAAGCAGAGTGAATGGAAGAGAATGATTTTCCTCGAACTTCTTGTGTGACTGTACACTGTCTTTGCTGATTCCCAGAACTACAGCTCCCTTTTCTCTTATCTGGGGAAGCCTGTCTCTAAAGCCACAGGCCTGGGCTGTACAGCCAGATGTGTTGTCTTTTGGATAGAAATATAGGATGACTTTCTTTCCGCGGTAGGATGAAAGTGTGTGTTTTTCTCCATTCTGATCTGGAAGAGTAAAGTCTGGTGCCATCGAATCGATTTCTAACATATTATTTCTCCTGCTACTACAAATTAAAAATAGGTATTGCCAAAAACTCAACCATTATTTATCATAACATCGTTTTCTACTAATTGGAGAGGTGTCCGAGTGGTCGAAGGTGCACGATTGGAAGTCGTGTAAGGTCAAAAGCCTTCGGGGGTTCGAATCCCCCCCTCTCCGTTTTTAATTTCCGGTAACAGATACCGGGCAATATACTCCTCCCAACCCCGCCAGGACAGGAATGTAGCAACGGTCAGAGGCTGTTATATGTGACCCGGCTCATTTGTTGCCGGTTTTTGTAAACTGGCATAGAATAATAACCACATGACATTGAAACTAATTATCACAGTTATACTTATAATTCTTTCAGCAATCTTTTCTGGAACAGAAACTGCATTCACATCTCTTTCCTTGATCCAAAAGAAGGAGATTGAGGAAATGAAGGGAAGTAAGGCAAAGAACACAACCTACCTTGCAAACCATCCAGACTTGCTACTTACAACCATTCTGATCGGAAACAATATAGTAAATATTTCTGTTTCTGCTCTCGTTACGAGCTTTACTATCGAATACTTTGGTTCTGCCTATGTTGGTTATGCAACAGGTGTCCTCACTCTACTTATTCTGATCTTTGGTGAGATTACACCAAAGCAGATTGCAATCATCCACAATGTGAAGATTGCAACAAGCATGGCAATCCCTGTAAGGATACTTACGATCGTCCTATTTCCACTCGTAGTCATCTTCAGAGGACTATCCAATGAAATCAGCAAACTCTTTTCAAAGGGTGATACCAAGAAGGAAACCAGCGTTGAAGGCATTCTTCACATAGTTGATACAGCAGAGGATGAGGGTGTTCTAGATGAGTATGAATCAGGACTCATGGAAAAGGTCCTTCACTTTTCTGAAACTCAGGTAAGAACCATAATGACACACAAGAGTGAAGTTTTCCGTCTACCTGAAGATACTACTCTTTCTGATGCTCTTTCTGAGATTGCAAATTCAGGTTTTTCCAGAATACCGCTCTACAAGGACAATATAGATAATATTACTGGAATAATCAGGGTGCGTGATGTCCTTAAAGCCATCGCAGAGAGTAAAGCAGATGAAGCTATCCACCTTTATGCAAGAAAACCTCTCTTCATTCCAGAGACGCTACACATCGATGATCTTTTCATGGAATTCCAGCGCTCTAAGCAGCAGATGGCCTTCATCATAGACGAATATGGCTCTTTTGCCGGAATCATCTGTATGGAAGATGTCGTTGAGCAGCTATTTGGTGAGATGTATGACGAGCATGAAACAGTAAAGCCAGAACCAATTCGACCTATATCCCGCTCTATAAAGGGTGAGAAATGGTTCATGGTAGAAGCTGAAACTCCTCTTTTGAGATTCACAGAGGAGCTCGACCTTGAATTTCCTTCCGACCAGGAGGACAAGGGAGAGACTGTTGCTGCCTACTTGATGAATGAATCTGAAAAGATTCTGCAGAAGAATGATGTAATTGAAACCTCTCTTGGTCGCTTCAGAGTTGTAAGGACCAAGGGACGAAGAGTTCTTTCTGTAATATTCATCCAGAAGGAAGAGGAAGAATAATCTAATATAGCTTGCTTTTTGATATTTTGTTATCATATCCAATATGGCATACGAAGTAACAGCAACAAGAAAAAGACCACAAGCATTTGAGAAGCTTGTAGGACAGGAGTTTGTAGTCTCCACTATAGAGAATGCTATCGAAAGTGGCAGAATTGCTCACGCCTATCTCTTCTCAGGTCCGAGAGGTGTTGGAAAGACCTCCTCTGCACGACTTCTTGCCAAGGCTCTGAACTGTAAGAACGGGCCTACAGCGCACCCTTGTGGAGAGTGCGAAAACTGTAAAGAAATTACAGCAGGTTCTGCTGTCGATGTAATTGAGATCGACGGTGCATCAAATACAAGTGTAAATGATATCAGGGTGATAAAGGATGAAGTGCTCTTCCCTCCTCAGGCTTCGAGATACAAGATATATATAATCGATGAGGTGCACATGCTTTCAAACAGTGCATTCAACGCCCTTTTGAAAACTATCGAGGAACCACCTGAGTATATCATCTTTATCTTTGCAACTACTGAGCTTCAGAAGGTTCCTGCAACTATCAGAAGCCGCTGTCAGCAATTTCATTTCCAGCTCATTCCTCTGCATGCAATCAAGGGATGTCTCAAGGAAGCTGCAGAGGAGATGGGTATAGAAGCTGACGACGATGCTCTCTTCTGGATTGCAAAGGAAGCAACAGGATCGATGAGAGATGCATATACACTCTTTGACCAGGTTGCATCCTTCTCTGGAAACAGAATTACGCTAGAGGGAATCAGGGACAAACTTGGTATCGTTTCAACTGATAAGATTTCAAACATCATCACATTGGCAATCTCAGGACGTAGACTTGATGCAATAAAGGGTTTGTCTGACATACTTTCTGATGGTCTTTCTGTTGAACAGTGCATAAAGAGCTTTACAGATTTCTTCAGGGCCCTGCTCTTCATAAAGGAAGGAATTCTTGATGAGGAGCTTCTCAACATGCGAAGTGAGGATATTCCTCAGGATTTGGTCTCCGTTCTTTCTGTTGCTCAGATCGAAGCTGCGATGAGGACCCTTTTACAGCTCTATAGAGAGATTCGCTACTCGATCTCTCCTCGCTTCGAGCTTGAACTTTTCATCTCCCGCCTCTCCTCTCTCCGAGATCTCTCAACACCTGAAGAGCTTGTAAGAAAGCTCGATGAGATCAGAGAGAATGTGACAAATGGCAAGGTAACAGTTGTGAAGGAACAGGTCCAGAATACTGTTGTTCTGAAGACAGAAGAAAAAAAAACTGAAAAAGTAGCACCTGTAGAGACAGTAACAGAAAAAAAAGAAGAGAAACCTCAAATTGAAAGTGCACCGGTTTCATCTATCTATACAGACGATGAAGATGATGATGAAGAGGATACATTAGATGTCAAGAAAGAGATAAAGACTTTGACACTAGATGATATCTACTCTCTTGCTGGCTCTCTTTTCGATGCAGGTGATTTTGCTGTCGCAAGTGCACTTAATGATGTAACCAATCTTAGTAACAACAATGGAAGATGCGAGCTCAGAACAAAGACTGACAAGGCTGCACAACAACTCAAAAACAACCTGAGAGTTATAAAAGGCAACCTTCTAAAGATGACAGGATTCGATAGTGAAATAGTTCCAATTTCGACAGAAAGCCACAGAACGGCATCAAACCCAATCCTTGAGCGTATCGCAAGAGATTTCAGGGGAAAGGTTGTATTTGAGGAAGAAAAGCAGTACTCCTTCCAAACAAACGATAATTATTAGGATTTGAAATAAAATGGACGCAATAGATGATCTAATTAAACTCCTTTCCCGACTACCTGGTGTAGGAGGCAAAAGTGCCGCAAGGATGACCTATAGGTTGATTGGGACGGACCCAAATTATAATAAAAGACTTGGGGAGGCTATCGCAACTCTTCAGGATAGAATTCATAAGTGCCCTATCTGTGGCTCCTTTACAGAGATAGACCCTTGTCCAATATGTCAGGATGAAAGAAGGGACAGGAGCATTATTTGTGTTGTCGAGCAAAGCCAGGATGTAATTACAATACAGAACTCTGGTGCATATACTGGCCTTTTCCATGTTCTTGGTGGAGCAATAAGTCCTCTCAACTCTATTGGACCTGACCAGCTGACCTTTTCTTCTCTTAGAAAACGAATCGAGGAAGGCTCTTTCAAGGAGATAATTATCGCAACGAATCCAAATGAAGAGGGAGATATAACAGCTCTCTACATCAAGAGGATGTTCAAGGACAGGGATATCAAGATTACAAGACTTGCAGCAGGTCTTCCTGTTGGTGGAGACCTTGAATATGCAGATAGGAAAACTCTGGAAATTTCATTGAAAGCCAGGATGGATGTATAGAATTAGTGGCTGTATAGACAGGAAAAACAATACTATCTGATTACAGCAAAATTCGAGTTTTGTTGTTTTATTCTGCATCAAGTTTCAAATCTATCAAATCTCTTAACTTGTTACGGCTTCTGTGATAAATGTTGTTTTTGTTTATTATTTTCCCGTTCGGGAAAAATAATACAAATCAGGCCATTTTCTTCTTGCATTTTCCCGTTCGGGAAAGTTACACTGAAAACATGAGAATTTTATCTGTCAAAACGATGTCAGAAGCGGTGAATACGCGACGAAAGCAATTGGGTCTTACTCAAGCAGAAACAGCTGCAATGTGTAATGTCGGAGCTCGTTTTTTCTCGGAACTTGAAAACGGTAAAGAAACTCTACAGATAAATAAGGTTCTACATTGTCTTGAAATGCTTGGAATAAATCTCTATGCCATAAATAGAGAAGACGATACGGGAGAAAATAAATGAAACTGAACGTTTTCTTTGGAAACGATAAGGCAGGCGTTCTTGAGTCGACTGAAAATCGTAGAGTAATTTTTGTTTATGATGAAAATTATTTGATGAATAAAAATTCTGTTCCTCTCTCTGTTTCTCTTCCTTTGCAAAGTGATGAATTTTCTCAAAGCCAATGTCTTCCTTTTTTCTCGGGGCTTTTGCCAGAGGAAGATTTTCGAGGAAAGATTGCAGGTTTCCTTCATATCGCAGAAAACAGCACTCTAAAATTACTTGAAGCTTTGGGAGGAGAATGTGCCGGTCTCATTTCAATTTTGAGTGAAGATGATTCGCATTTTGCCAAAACAAGTTATGACCTGGATTCAACAAACTATGAACTTCTTAGCGCTGATAAGCTTTCATATTTTATCGAAAAGATGGATACCAGACCTCTTATCAAGGCTGATAATAATGTACGACTTTCTCTTGCAGGCTCTCAGGAAAAAATTGCACTTGCAAAAATAAATGGAGAATGGTACTTGCCGTTAAAAGGTGCTCCATCAACTCATATTCTAAAACCAACTCGAACAGGAAATCTTTCATCCCTTGCACAAAATGAATATATCTGTATGAAACTTGCAAAAAGCTTTGCCCTCCCTGTTCCAGATGTGGATTTATTGAATATTGCAGGAAAGGATGTTTTTGTCGCTGAACGATATGACAGGATCAAAGAAACAAGCACAATTCAACGCCTTCATCAGGAAGATTTTTGTCAGGCTCTGGGCATTATGAGTACATCAAAATATCAGAATGATGGAGGTCCTGGGATTGCCGATATTTTTAATACGATATTGAAAGTCTGCACTGTTCCGGCTTTAGAGAGCTATAAATTCCTTCGATACGTGATTTTCAATTATTTAATTGGAAACTGCGACAGCCATGGGAAAAATTACTCACTTCTCTATGATAAGAATCACATAGGATTATCTCCTTTGTACGACGTTGTTTCGACTACGGTCTATTCTGGACTAACAGAAAAACTTTCAATGAAAATAGGAAGACACTATGATATTCAAAAAGTAACAAGAGAAGATTTTTCTCTGCTAGCCGAATCTTTAAACATAAAGATTTCTGTTCTTCATAAGATCTTTGATGATTTTGGTAAAAACTACTTAAAAGCTTTTGACGAACTGAGGGATGATGAAAAAATATCCAAGGATATACTCAACTCTATTTTTGAAGTTGTGAAATCTCGGTTGTGGTAATTGTCAAATGCTTTATTACATTGATGATCGCGAAGACTTCAATAGACATATATCCTTGCCAATTAACACACTAATATGCAAAGAGGCTGCCACAGAAGTCTTTAAGGATTAATTCGTTTAATGTTTTTATGAAGAGGTGTTCCTTTCGTGGACACCTTTTTTCATTCAGAAAGTAATTAAAAAAATATTTTTTCAGATACACCTCCAAAATTAGTACAGTATTTCATTTTTTGGAAGAAAGAAGAGTGGAGGTATTATTATGTGTACCGTTAAACACTCAGAAAGAAAAGCGAAAGCCATCAATAACCTTACGTTGATGGATGACAAGTTCTTTCGCTTCTTCTTCAAGGA
>JAFVDZ010000023.1 GCA_017478205.1 Spirochaetales bacterium
ATAGTGCAGAATACCAGAACATCAAGAGTGACCAAACGGCGCCTTGATGGCGAGCTTCTTCTGGTAGAGCAAGGCAATCCTCCATTCATGGCACTGGCCATGAAATAGGGTTGCCAATTTTTTTATATAAAGGGCAGAAACAATTCATACAATCTGATGCTTCCTCATATTGGTGCACTGATCAAATCCGTGAATTTCATTCTTCAGCTTGCCTCTTCTAGTAGCTGTCGGTCTTTTGCCTCTGCCACGCCATGAACAGAAGAAATTCAATGCTGCATAGTCTGTGATGTACTAAGATTCCACTTTTGGGAAATCATACTTCTTGCATAGCTGTGCAACCGTGTTCCCGTGAAGGTCCAGAATCTCTGCTGTAGCTGTGACCGATATATCTTTCCTGCCATGTCACTTCACCAGCACAAGGTTCCAATCAATTTCTTGTTTCCCTTTTGACAAATCTCCTTTCTTAGGGTTATCTATAGAGGAGGGTGGGGGTCTTCCACCCTACAATTTATATCACTTAATCAATATGATGATTACAGTGAGTACCGAACAGACAGCTAAGATAATTTCACAGATTACGTCGTAGCTGTCTTTTTTTTATCCATTCCCATGTCTTTGTCATGTATATGTATCACAATTAACCGATTTTGAATGGCAATAAAAAAATATTGTATTTGTAAGAGATTTTTTATATTTTTACACGGTCGGGAGAATGACAACTGATTTTATCAGAATATTACCAGTCGAAAGAAAAAAAGGACTGAAGATATTCATGAAAAGGATCCAAAGCTCGGTATCCTCCGTTTTCTTTGAAATCCTTAGATTCTTCATTCACCATATGTGGAAAGGTTCATCTTTGTATGCTTTCTCTAGCAGTTCTCTTTCAAACTTTGAAGGATCAGGGATGCATTCCCATTCATCCTTTTCTATGACCATTGTCTCTCTTGTATCGGTGTTGTATTTCTTCCAAGGATTTCCTTTGCTCGAAGGATTCCCAGCTTTGGCAAAGTTGATCCACGCTTCTTGAGCTTTTGAAGCAACAGATTGGTCAGCATATTCTGAACACTGCTCGTCATCTAGGTTATTGAATATATACGCAAGTTCGATAGCATGGACAGCGCTCTTGTACATGCTATCTTTAGAAGAAGGAACTTTCCAAAGGTATACATATGTATCGCCTCCCGCATCTGCGAACCTGTCTGCAAAGTCCAATATCTCATATCTCCATAGCTCAGATATGAGTCCTGATTTTGCAAGAGCATCTCTTACTTCTTTATCACTTCTATACTCTTCAGGAACAATGTCCCACTCGTAAGCAAGAAGAGTTTCTATGGCAGCTTTACCTTCCTCATCTGTCTCACTTATTGCCAAGTCGTACATTGTATCCATGTCTTCTCGCCAGGATGAAAATTTCTCTTCCATAGTGTCCCCAAAAGAGTCTTCCATGAAATAATTCCATTCATCGCTGTTAGATCCTATGAGTAGCTCTACGCCACTTCTTGCAGCATCCTCGATGGCCTTGTCGAAATCTTCAGGGATAATATCTCCATCAGCAACGATATGGCAGCATTCGTCTGCGATCATATGCTCCCTGTCGAGATTCATCCATTCTTCCCCTGATATCGCCATGAGTTCTTCCATGTTCTTGGCCCCTGAGGATGCCATGATGAAAGAAGCAAATTCCTGTGCTGCCTTTCTATCTTTTGGCGCAACCTCTCCGCTTTGGGCGATGGCTCTCTTGAAAAGGCCTCTTGAGTGAGGGGAGATGACTAAAGCTGTAGTCGACCAGGCTCCTGCTGATTCTCCAAATATTGTCACATTGTCAGGGTCTCCACCAAATGCAGCGATATTCTTTTGTATCCATTTAAGTGCTGCGATGTGGTCACGAAGAGCGAGGTTTATATCCTTGTATTCTTCGCCTCCCTCTATTTGGGAAAAGTCAGCCCATGCCATGATACCGAGGCGGTAGTTACAGGTTACCAAGATCACATCATCATGTGCTTTTGCAAATTGTTGTCCGTCATAAGTAGGGTCTGCAGTACCACCCCAACCATAGGCGCCTCCATGGAAGAACACCATTACAGGTTTAAGTTCTTTGGATGATGTGATATTTTCATGCTCCCAGATATTCAGAGTCAGGCAATCTTCGCTTTTTGGCTCATAGGATGCAGGCTCTGTTGGCCATTCATATTGCAAGGCAGTGTAACCATACTCAAGGCAATCGATCTCCTCATCACTTGGCTCTGGTGCTTGAGGCGCTTTCCAGCGTAGACCACCAACTGGTGGTTTTGCAAATGGAATACCCTTAAATGAGACGACTCCATCTGTAATCTGTCCAACCATGAGACCATTTTCACACTTGACTTTCACGATATTCACATCTTTTGAAGTTGATGTATGAGTGCATGCTGCAAGACAATATAAACTGAGTAGTACAAAAGCAATAAACAAAGGCCTGTTATTCTTCATACCGTTCATCCCTATGAAGTCATCATGGACAGATTCTTGATTTCTTATCTTCCCTTTCTTCTGCTTTCTGTTGCCAATTGACCACAGGCTGCTGAGACATTCCTTCCTTTTGTGAGCCTGATTGTGTAGTTCACTCTGAAATCATCGAGGTCGTTACAGAATGCTCTTATCTCCCTATCTTCTGGTGTCTCGTAACCAAGCTCTGGGATTGGGTTCCATGGGATGAGGTTTACTACACAGAAAAGGCCTTCTGTGAATCTAGAAAGCTTGAGTGCAGAATCACGAGAGGTGTTGACTCCCTTGAGAAGGCAATACTCCAGAGTAATTCTTTTATCTGATACTCTCTGAAAACCAAGTAAAGCTCCCTTCAGATCCTTTAGTGGATAGCTTTTGTTTACTTTCATTATCCTATCTCTAGTTTCGTTATCCGCAGAGACAAGAGATACAGCTAGTCTTACAGGTATCTTTACTTCTGTGAGCTTCCTAATTCCAGGAACAAGACCACATGTGCTTACTGTCATTCTCCTGTGAGAGATATTGAAGCCCTTTGGGTCGTGGAAGAATTGAATCGATCTCATGAGGGGACCAAAGTTTGCAAGGGGCTCTCCCATGCCCATGAATACAATATGTGTTATATCATCAGCGAGAGTCCTGAGGTGTATCATCTGCTCCACGATTTCATAGTCTTCAAGGTTTCTTACAAGGCCCATGGTGCCAGTCTTGCAGAATGTACATCCCATTGCACAGCCCACCTGTGTTGATAGGCATGCAGTTTTTCTATCCTGTCCATCTGTAAGCATTACACATTCGACAAGTGCACCATCTTCGAGCTCTATCAAAAGCTTTGTTGCACTTTTATCTTTCTGGGTCTTTACGAGCTTTGAGGAGATACAGGAAGGGTAGAGAGTCTTTAGATGCTCTCTGTCTTTTGCTGACAGGTTGCTCATCTTCTCAAAATCTGTGACTCCCTTTATAAGCCAGGAGTAGATCTGGCTACCTCTGAATTTCTGCTCTAGAGCTAGAATCTGTACCAGTTCTTCTGGGGTTTTTGCATATAGACTTGGCATCTTTCTCTTTCATCCTCTGTGTTGTGGGTATTATACAGATGCTTTCTGATAGTGTCGAGGATACTTATTTGATATGGGGTAGGTTGAGCTTGTACTTTATCGCAACAACTCTGATCGATATTACAACAACAAAGCCAAGTAGCATTGCTACTGCAGGGCTTGTGCTGTTCCATAAAAGTGAGCATGTCACAGCCCCGAGTATGGATGCGGAGGCGTAGATATGTTTTACAAAGATATAAGGGCGGTCTCCTGCAAGGATGTCTCTGATCAAGCCACCACCGACACCAGTCATGGTGCCAAGAAATACTGTTACCAAGAGATTTACTGAAAGTCCTGCATCGTAAACAGTCCTTACACCAACAACTGTAAAGATTCCAAGTCCTATCGCATCGGCAGCTGTTACCATGTGTGTAAAACGAGCTTCTGAAATATGTCTATAGCCTTTTATGTGCAGGTAGATGAAGAAGAATATAACTAAGGAGACAAGAGTGCTTACAAGTATATA
>JAFVDZ010000004.1 GCA_017478205.1 Spirochaetales bacterium
TATGGATGCTTCATCGATGAGAAGACTTAGAGCTCCATCATAAAGCTTTCTCTCATGTATTGGCAATTCTTTTAATTTTGACCTGTTGTATAGGGTCTGTACGACTTTGGCTATGTTGCCAATTTTTCCCGTTTTCATAAGGTCGACATTCTTCTGATATCGTATTTTCCAGTCAGCTGGACCTAGGTCTGGCTTACCCGAAATTGACTCAATCGCCTGCTTTGCTTCCTCAGCTGTGACAAGAGCTCGTACTCCCAAATCCTTGACACTTGAAACCGGAATCATCAGTGTCATCTCAGTATGTTCTAGATAAATTTCATAATAGCTGACCGTGCCGTTTTCTCTTTGGCGCGTCTTTATGCCTCTGATAATTCCAAGACCTTGCTGTGGGTAGACGACTGGCTGACCAATTTCAAATGTTGTTTCAAGGGGGTTACACATATAAAGAGTATACAGCATTTTTGCTCTAAAATGTAAAATATTTTTTAATGTAGTATATAGTTACAATCCTAAAGCCTCCATTAGAGCTTTTTGCAATTGATTAAGAAAGAAGGCTTAAGTATACTCACCTTTATGAACAAAAATAGAAGAGAAGCAGGAGTCCTGCTTCACCCAACTAGTCTCCCCTCAAGATGGGGAGTAGGTGACCTCGGTCGTAATGCCTACAAATTCATTGATAGATTGCAAAAGGCTCAGGCCCACCTCTGGCAGGTTTTACCACTCGGTCCAGTAGGCGCTGGAGATAGTCCTTATGCCACAAGATCGACATTCGCAGGAAACGAACTTCTGATCGACATCGAAGATCTTTATGAGAAGGGATATCTTGAAGTTGAAGATGTTAGAGGAAAGCAGATTGTAAGCGAGAGAGTCGATTACAATAAAGTCAGAGAGCTCAAGTATCCTCTCTTGATAAAGGCTGCCAAAGCCTTCCTCAAGGAAGATGATAAGGAGTATGAATCTTTCAAGAGAAAGAATGGCTGGTGGCTCAAGGATTATGCACTCTTTCAGGTGCTCTGTAATGTCTACAATGATTCAAGATGGTTTTCAAAGTGGCCAGAAGAGTTAAAGAGAAGGGAAGAAAAGGCACTTAGAAAGGTAAGAAAGGAGTATGCTGAGGAGATTGAAGTCTATTCAGCTTTACAGTATTTCTTCTTCTCTCAGTGGATGAGATTGAAGAAATATGCAAATGAGCATGAAATCAGGATAATTGGTGATATCCCAATCTTCGTCGCATCTGACAGCGTCGATGCCTGGACAAATACAAAACTCTTCAAGATGGACGAAAAATATAACCAGAAGGTCAATTCTGGTGTACCACCTGATGCCTTCAGTACAACTGGTCAGCTCTGGGGAAATCCTGTATATGACTGGGCTGAGCACGAAAGGACAGGCTACGAGTGGTGGGTAAACCGTTTGAAGGAGACACTCAAACTTGTCGATATCGTACGTATCGACCACTTCAGAGGTTTTGCTGCCTGCTGGGAAGTTCCTGCAAAGGAAAAGACAGCTATGAAGGGAAAGTGGGTCAAGGGGCCAGGACAGAAACTTATTGATGCATTCAAGAAGGCTCTCGGAGACGATCTTCCTCTGATCGCAGAGGATCTTGGCGTAATTACACCAGATGTCGAAGAGCTCAGGGACAGCAACAATCTTCCTGGAATGAAGATCTTGCAGTTTGCATTCTCTAGCTGGGGTGGACGACTCGATACTTCCAATTATTATCTTCCACATAATATTGATGAAAACAGTGTTGTCTACACAGGCACTCATGATAACAATACTAATGTTGGCTGGTTCAGAAGTCTCGATTGGGGAACTCAGGATGTAGTAAGACGCTATCTCGAATGTGATGATGATGCAGTTTGCTACAAGCTTGTCAGAGCTGCCTTGATGTGTCGCTCAAAGTGGGCAATCTGCCCAATGCAGGATGTCCTTGGACTCGATGAGAGTGCAAGAATGAATGTTCCTTCGACATGTGGTTCATCTAACTGGTCCTGGAAGCTTAGCCAGGAGATGCTTGATGATGAAAATAACATGCAGGGCTTTACAAACAATATTCTGCTTTCAGGAAGGGCCTAGTGAATATAATCCTCTTTGAAAAGGGCATAAGACACTTCGATAGCAAGGATGATAGGTGCATTCACCTCAGGAAGGTGCTACATTGTGATATTGGTAGTAGCTTTATAGCAGGTGAGATAAACGGATTTAGAGGAAAGGGCGTAGTTACGAGCTTTGATGATGGAGTCAGTTTCGACTTTATTCCAGAATCTGATGACTCTGCGCTCTATCCTCTGACTGTGATCTTAGGGCAAGTGAGACCTATATGCATGAGAAGAATCTTGCGTGAGCTCGTATCCCTTGGAGTTGGAAGACTTATCCTGACTCTCACTGATCTAAGTGAGAAAAGCTACAGCGAAGCAGGCCTATACAAGGATGGAGAGTACAAGTCCGTCCTCATCTCAGGTGCTATGCAAGCTGGGCACACAGGAGTAACTGAAGTTCTTTTTACAGAGAATGTTGAAAGTGCCTTGAAGTTAGCTTTTGATGACAGTACCCATCTCATACTGGACAATGTAATTGGCTCAGAAAGCTTTGAAAACCTCTCACTCGAAGGACAAATAACAATTGCAATTGGCCCAGAAAGAGGCTGGAGTGCAAGAGAAAGACAGCTTTTCACTGATAATGATTACAAGCCAGTGCTGATGGGAACGAGAATATTGAGAACTGAAACTGCAGCAGTTGCAGGCACAGCTCTCACACTCTTGAAGATGAAGAAGCTCTGATCTTATCAAGATAGTGCTTCTTCATATCTTCCTCAAACTCCTTGTCACAGAAATACTCCCTTCCCAGACAAGTTTTCCAGAGACTTGGATCTTCCATGCATAGATAGAAGAAGACCTTCTTCTTGAACTCTTTTGGAAAGTAAGAGTATATGGTGCTGAACATCTCTCTCTTGATTTCAAGTGTATATGAGTACTTTCCA
>JAFVDZ010000024.1 GCA_017478205.1 Spirochaetales bacterium
CTGAGAATATGCAATATAATAGACTCAGAGAGAGGATGAAGAATATTAAAAGACCGGAGGTAATAGAAACAATGCAGAGTGAATTGGATAAGATCTACGAAGAGGAGTATGAAGAGAGACTCAAAGAAGCTAGTATAAAAATAGCTCAGAAAATGATGAGCGACGGTTTATCAATTGAGCTGATATCTAAATATACAGGACTCTCATCAGGCGAAATTCAGGCTATTTGATAATGAGTCTACTTATCTAGAATGATGGGCTGCAATGATAGTTGATTTAAGGTTGACTAGATTGCAGTCCTTTTCTATTTCATCTCGAAATAAGATTTTCAAGATGATTCTGGATATCACTATAATAGTCTCAGAGAGAGGATGGAGAATATAGAGAAAACAGAGGAAAGAAATAATGCAGAGTGAATTGGATAAAATCTACGAGGAAGAGTTCGAAGAAAAACTCAAGGGAATAGCAAAGAAAATGAAGAGCGAATGTTTATCTGAAGCTAGTATAAGAATAGCAAAGAATTTGAAAAGCATGGGTTTGCCAACTGAGCAGATAGCAAAAGCAACAGGACTCTCATCAGGCGAAATTCAGGCTATTTGATAATGAGTCTACTTGTCTAGAATGATGGGTTGCAATGATAGTTGATTTAAGGTTGACTAGATTGCAGCCCTTTTCTTCTATAGCGTGCGATAGTGTATTTTACCTTGTTACATCACGCTGTTTTACTAATATGATTACAAGTCAGAAAAAGAATTGTATCTATTTCCCAGAGGATAACAAAAGAGGCTGTATCATCAACAGCCCCTTTTTGTTTTCAAATCTTATCTATCAGCATAGAACACTTTCCGGAAGGAATTGGAAGAGTCTTCTTTTTCTTCTCATCGAGGATTTCGATGGAGAAGTAGTAGAGCTTCTCACTCTCAAGCCTTATCTCCCAGCCTCTTATGTTCTTATTGGACAGGATTGTGATGTTGTTTCTCTTAAGGGAAAGCTTTTCTATACCCATTGCCTCAAGAGATGGCATTACCCAATCGACAGTCTTTCTTGGCAAGGATATCTCAAGACCAATGATATTCTCGATCATCATAGAAATTGTGATCAAGGCAAGCATTGGAAGATATCTCTTTCTATTTGTGAAAGAGCCATCTGTACAGACAGAGAAACCTTCTGAATTAGGCTTATATGCTTCCCAGACATCACCAACAGTATCTCCATCAGGATGAAGAGTATCGAGGATAAAGTACATGTGTCTGATAGCACAGTCACGAGCATAGACAAAAGCACCATACTTCATGAGTCCCTTGACTACAATATATGTATAGAAAGGAACTACACCACCTCTGTAACCATCACCAGTTTCACTGAAATACTTTGATGAAACAGGAACACATGGGAAAGGGTTCTCTGTTCCGAACTCTTCAGGATCCTTGAGCTGCTGGATAAGATATTCAGAATACTCATCGTTAGGAATCTCAGCAAAGAGTGTCCAATATGAGCCAATGTGCTTGTTTATGATCTGATTCTCATCCTTGTCCAGATCGTAGTAGAAGTGAGTTTCTTCATCCCACATCATACTGTTGATACGAGTCTTGAGAGAGAAATACTGTCTCTTATATCTGAAGGAGAGTTCCTTATCATTGAGGATATCTCCAATTGTAGACATATAGAGAGCAGCTGCAGCCATCTGAGAATTGAAATCTATTGTGTATTCAGCACCTTCTCTAGGTACGTTTCCCAAGTGACATGCTTCATATGGAACAGAGTAAAGACCATTAGGTTTCAAGAAATTCTCGCTTATCCAAGCAAGATATTTCTCGAGATATACAACGATCTCCTTCAATCTCTTCTTGTTTCCAATCTTGTGGTAGAAAACATACTCGACGAAAGGAAGCAGAGGTACTGAAACACCCAGAGGGTTTCCTTCTGTAAAAATTGGCTGGAGTGTCTCAAGAGAACATATCTCGGCAATTTGACCATCTTCTTTCTGCTGCTTGTAGAAAAAGTCGATCATTGAGTATGCATCAAAGTTCTGATTGCTATATGAAAGAGACAGAGCGGAAAGACATGAATCGAATAGACTGATAGTCTTACCATCCTGTGCTGTAAGGAGTCCTTCAGGGAAGAGCTCAGGGTTCTGAGTTCTATTCCAACTTTCTTCCAGCCAGACCCAGGAACGATCATACATGTCGACAAAGTCCTGATCATAAAAATGTACGCAAGGAACTAAATCTTTAACCAAGGAAAACTCCTATTTTGCCGCATTTAAAGGCATTTTAAAGAATAATACCTAAAAACTAAGAAGTCAACTAAAACTTCTTCACATATAATTTCTTTATATATAAGTAATTAATTTTCATTTTGTCTCTATTTGACCATAATTTCTTTCGTTTCCAATTTTACATGTATATATTTATAGCAGAAGGCACAACCTCAACAGAAAGATGTTTCATTTTCTGCCCTATTTCCTCACCATCGGCCTGAACCATCATTCCCTCTCCTTCAGTGTTTATACAAACCCTTTTGACGCGTTTATAATCCATCAGGTCAAGTTCAAGCTGTCGCCCTCTGATAAAGGCAATAACCAAGCCCAGAAGCTCTACATGCCTAACTGCTCTATTTGCATAGCTAAGATCAAGAAGACCATCATCCAGTTTTGCATAAGGCCCGAGCAAAAAGCCTGCACCCATTCTCCTTCCATTAGAAAGAGAAAGCTGCTGACTTGTTACTTTCCTTTCTTCTCCATCTACATTGAGAGATAAGGAGTACGGGCAAGGCAGAGTGACAAGAGACGAAAGCAGGGAAAGAAAATAGCTCGGCATCCCACTTATATGCTTGAAAGAGGAGGCCTTGCTGTTTATTATCGCTTCAAAGCCAAGGCCTGCTCCATTTGCAAAATATCGCCCACCAGGACACTCATCTCCCTTAAGATAACCAAGGTCTATACACCTTGTTTTTCCACTTGCGATGATAGCAACAGCCTTCTTTATGTCCGTTGGTATCTTGAGGCTCCAAGCAAGATCATTTCCTCTTCCTATCGGAATTATGCCAAGCTTTGTCTGCTTTCCTTCTTGCATGATTCCGTTTATGACTTCATTTACAGCCCCATCTCCACCACAGCAGACGATAGTATCGAAGCCCTTTCGTACCCCTTCTCTTGCTATCTCTATCGCATGACCCTTGTATAGAGAGAAATCAAAGGATGTTTCTATATCAAAAAGGGAAAACTCCTTTTCAATTCTTGTTTTATATCCAGAACCCTTTCCCTTGGATGAATTAGGATTCAATATGCACAGAACCTTGTTGACCATAAAGCCATGATAACTTAGTCATAGTACATTTACAAACACGCAGGTGGAAGAAAACCACAGACTCTTGATATAATAAATCTCATGAAAGGATATATAATCCAGAATGCAACGCTCTTTGATGGTCTCTCCATCAAGGAAAAGATGTCCATCCGTTTCAAGGATGGCATCATTGAAGAGATATGCCCTAAAATTGATTGCCGTAAGGATTATATAACCATCGATGCAACAGATCACATTCTTTCTCCTGGATACATAGACACTCACACGCATGGTTCATTCGGTGTTGGTGTAGAGGATAATGATGAAAGAGCTATACTCAAGTGGTCAAAGGCAATTATCAGAACAGGAGTATCCTCTTTCTTCCCTACCACATATACATCGAGCCTAGATAATATGGCATCCTCATACAGGGCCATATTGAGAGCGATGGGAAAGGAGGAAGGTGCAAGGATCCTGGGCATAAACCATGAAGGACCATTCATTTCTGAAAACAGGGCTGGAGGTCAGGATAAAAAGGGAATCATCCCATTTACAAAAGAAAGTTTTGATATTCTGACAAGGCAAGGTGGTGTTAAGGCAATGACTGTAGCTGTAGAAAAGAATGGCCTTGAGGAGCTATCTGATCTTGCAAAGGACAAGCACATCACTCTGATGGCGGGACATACAGATTGCACAGGAAAGGATATGCAGAGAGCAAAGAAGCTAGGTCTTAAAGGAGTTACACACCTTTTCAACGCCATGAGTCCTTTAAACCACAGAAGTTTAGGCTGTGCAGGCTATGCTCTTACTGATGATG
Source organism: Spirochaetales bacterium (assembly GCA_017478205.1). Lineage (GTDB taxonomy): Bacteria > Spirochaetota > Spirochaetia > Sphaerochaetales > Sphaerochaetaceae > Bullifex. The sequence goes on from JAFVDZ010000024.1 coordinate 4,105, forward strand.
ATCTATATACAGAAATCATTGCAGATTCCTACCATGTTGCACCCGAAATAGTGCATCTTGTCTACAAAATCAAGAAAGATAGAGCTGTGCTAATTACAGACAGTCTTCGACCTTCTCATCTCAAAACGAGATGTTTCAACATAAATGGTATAGAATCTACAATTGAAAACGGAGTTTTCGTAAGCAGGAAAGATCCTTCATTGATTGTAGGTTCTTGCCTGAGTATGGATAAGGGAGTAAGGAATCTCGTCTCTTGGGGTGTTCCATTAGTCGATGCACTCAAAAGTGCAACCTCAAATCCTGCAACACTCCATGGCCTTGAAGGACTTGGTTTTCTAAAGCCTTCTTACAAGGCAGACATTCTTGTTCTAGATAGAGAACTTAAAGTTAAAGCGTTATTTATAGATGGTCTTCTGAAAGAGGGTTTCATCGGAAAGGAAGTTAATTATGTGGTATGAAAGTTTGAAAGAAAAGGAACTTTGGAAGAACTTTGCAGCTATTTCTGCTATTCCAAGAGAATCTGGAAACGAGGAAGGGATAAGGAAGTTCCTTCTTTCCTGGGCCAAGGAAAGAGGGATAAAGACAGATACAGATGAGATAGGCAATGTATTCTATTACATTCCTGCAACAGAAGGGATGGAAGATATTCCTACTGTCTGTCTTCAGGGCCACATCGATATGGTCTGCGTAAAGACTAGAGATAGTAAGCACGATTTCACTAAGGACCCTATCGAAATCGTCTTCGATGGTAAGTATGTAAGAGCAAAGGACACATCCCTTGGCGCTGACAATGGAATTGCAGTTGCCATGGCCATGACAATTATCTCAGATGAGAATGCAAAGCATGGCCCAATCGAGTGCCTGTTCACAGTTTCCGAAGAAACAGGTATGGACGGAGCCTTCGGCCTCGATGCATCCAAACTTTCAGCGCGCAAGCTTGTAAACATAGACAGCGAAGAAGAAGGAATAATCTACACAGGTTGCGCTGGAGGAATCGAAGTAGACGTAAAGAAGAGAGCAACAAGAGGCAATGTCTTTGACAATGCAGCTTTCTTTACTCTCTCTGTTTTCGGTCTCCTTGGTGGTCACTCTGGTGGTGAAATCCACAAGGGAAGATTGAATGCGATAAAGGCAATAGCTAGGATCATGCACAGAGCACCTGAATTCATGATCACAGCGCTTAATGGCGGAAGCAAGAGAAATGTAATCCCATCAGAAGCGACTATCAGCTTCTGTGTAAGAAGTGAAGAAGCAGAGACTCTAGTAAGCGTTGTAGAGCAGGCAGAAAAAGAACTCAAGAGAGAGTATTCAATTACAGACCCAGGTCTTGAAATTACTCTCACAAGGGAAAAGAAGGGACCCAAGGAAGCAGTCAAGACAAAGTGCAGCCACAGCGTAATCGAGGCAATCTATCTGACTCCTTGCAACGTACAGAGCATGTCAGCTGCCATTTCAGGTGTCGTAGAGACTAGCAACAACGTCGCAATCGTCACTCTCGATGAAAAGGAATTCACAATTATCAGCTCCTGTAGATCTCTAGTAGAATCATCAAAGCTTGAAACTGCGTATCAGGTAGCGGCTGCAGCAGAGGCCTTTGGCTTCAAGATCGAGATCAAGGGCTCTTATCCCGGCTGGGCTCCTGACCCTTCTTCAAAACTTGAGAAGGCCTTAGAGGACGCATACAAGGAGTACTATAATAGCGACCCTATCGTTACATGCATCCACGCAGGACTTGAATGTGGAATAATAAATTCAAAAGTTGAGGGTATGGATTCAGTTTCCATCGGACCAAACCTCTTTGATGTACACTCCACAAACGAAAAGCTTGATGCTGAATCAGCAGAGAGAACTCTAGGGTTCATCAAATACTTCCTTGAGAAGATTCGATAAGATAAAGGGGGCTGCCATTGTGGCAGCCCCTCACTCTTTTATATTTCTATCTCTTATTTTACAGCAGCAATGATCTGATCGAAGGCAGCAAAGACCTTAGCTCTGTCTGCTTCAGTACCAACTCCTCTGTAATCGATAGCATCGACAACATCAAGAGCCATCTTCTCAGCAAGAGCCTTATATTCATTAGCAGCACCGCCAGACCAGAGGCTTGAGCCAAAGAACATGCTCTTTCTTCCCTTCAGACCCTTTCTTGCAAGAAGATCCATTGCATAGACAGCTTCTGGGAACATTGCCTTCTCATAGGTAGGAGCTGCGACAACAAGTGCCTCACTTCTCCATGCCTTCTCAAGCAGGAAAGACACTCCATCGTCAGGAATTCTGACAACATGCATCTTGGCACCAGCTTCCTCTGCCTTCTTTACAAGCTCGTCAGCTAATGCCTTGGTGTTGCCATACATGCTACTTAAAAGCATTGTAATTTCCTTTTCTCTTGGTCCTGCAAAGTAGGTAGCAAGTCTCTTGTACCAATCGACAATGAACTTTACATCCTTTCTCCAGAGGATTCCATGGCTTGGGCAGATCATCTTGAGTTCAAGTGCAGATGCTGCATCAATTGCCTTGAGAACAAAGTTTGAGAAAGGAGCTACGATATTTGCATAATATCTCTCTGTCTCTGTCTCAAGCAACTTTCTCTCGTCGTCTGTCATCTCATCATCGAAGACACTCTTGGTTTCACCAAAAGCACCAAAGGCATCGCAAGAGAAGAGGATACCCTCTTCCTTTACATATGTTCCCATTGTATCTGGCCAGTGGACATTAGGAAGTGGAACAAATGTAAGAGTTGTGCCACCGAGATCGAGTTCCTCCATTGGCTTGATAACATGAGCATCCTTCTTGTCATACAGGCTGATAAGCTCTGTGGATGCAACCTTTGTGCAATAGACTGGGATATCAGGTCTTCTCTTGAAGAAGTCCCTGAGACCACCAGTGTGGTCTGGTTCCATGTGATTCAGAACGAGGATATCGATGTCTTCAACAGTAAGACCGAGGTCCTTCAATTCTTCATCAAAAGAAGCGCCCTCTTCAACATAATCGATGAGTGCAGTCTTCTCATTTCCCTGTACGAGATAAGCGTTTACAGAAACGCCATCTTTGATTGGCCAAGCTCCTTCGAAGAGCTTTTTCTTGTCATATTGGTATCTGAACAATGATATATTTTTTGTGATTGAATATTTCATGCGTTCATAATAATTGCACGTTTCGTTTATTTCAATACAAATAAAGATTTTGGGAATGGGATTTGAGAAATACTGCTTATTAGCTAAAAACTCATCTAAAATACAAATATCCTTTTATGCCCACTGCCCTTACACACTTGTTAGTACTTTTCAGTTCAGTTATATTTATTTCAGTATGATTGTTGAAAAGATTAGTGATACCGTACATAGACTCAAATTGGAAAACCAAGAAATTGTTCTTATCGGTACTGCCCATATAAGCCAGAATAGTGTAGAGGAGGTTTCCTCTTTGATCGACTCAGAAAACCCTGATAGGGTCTGTGTCGAGCTTGATGACGGAAGAATGAAATCCAAAACCCAGAAGAAAAGCTGGGAAGAGAAGGATATCAGGACAGTTTTCAAAGAAGGAAAGGGCTTCTTGCTGCTTGCAAATACAGCTCTCGCCTCCTTTCAAAGGAGGATGGGTCTCCAGACTGGCACAAAGCCAGGAGAAGAGATCTTGGGAGCAGCACAGAAGGCAAAGGAAAAAGGGATTCCTGTTTCTCTCTGTGACAGAGAGATCCAGACAACCTTCCGCCGTGCATGGGCAAAGAGTAACTTCTTTAACAAATGCAAGCTACTTGCAACACTTATAACTGCAGCCTTCTCGAAGGAAGAGATCACACCAGAGGAGCTAGAAGAACTCAAGAAGCAGGACACTCTTCAGTCCATGATGGATGAATTGTCAAAGGAGCTCCCTTCTGTAAAAGAGGTCTTGATCGATGAAAGAGACAAATACCTAGGAAGATCTATATTCTCAGCTCCAGGAAGCAAGAAGATTGCAGTAATTGGAGCTGGACACACAAAGGGTGTAATTTCAACAATTGAAAAGATGGAAAAGGGAGAGAGGACCGAAACCCTTGAGGAGCTTACATCTATCCCAAAGAGCAGCATTCTTGCAGGAGCAACGCAATTTGTTGTCCCAACACTCCTACTCCTCATAATAGTCCTAGCAGCCTTCAATTCAGGCTGGGATCAGGGCCTTAGGACCTTTATCTATTGGGTAATTGTGAATGCTGCATGTACCTTCATTGCCACCTTGATTTCAGGTGCGCACTTCTTGAATATAATTGCATGCACGATAACAGCCCCAATATTTGCTCTTGCGCCTGTACTGGGAGTTGGCATGCTAGGAGGAATTCTGGAAGCAACCTTCAGAAAGCCTAAAGTAAAGGACTTCGAGGCAATCAACGATGATTCAATGAGTCTGAAAGGCTGGTATAAGAACAGGATACTCCATGCTCTTCTTGTATTCTTCCTTTCCTCTCTTGGCTCTGTATTTGGAACCTTGATTGCTTTCCCTTTCCTTTTGACAATGATTTGAAACAAAACAAGGCCCACATTAGGGCCCTATGATAAAAGGCCTTTCGGAAAAAACCCGAAAGGCTTTACTTTATACTGTGATATATCCGAGCATTCCAGAAATTCTTCCAGCTGTCTCCTTGAGGCGAGGAATCAGATCTTCGATTTCCTGCTCAGAAATGTTGGCAGAAAGAGCACTGGCACTGATACCTGCAACGATTTCACCAGCTTTGTTCCTGATTGGTACAGCAGAGCAGTTGTCACCGAAAATGAATTCGTTTCTATCTCTACCAACACCCTCTTCTCTTACTTTTTTAAGCTCTTCGATCATCTTATCATGGTCAACGATGGTATGAGCAGTATAAGCCTTCAATCCCTTCACCTTGATAAGTCTTTCTATCTCCTCATCGCTCATCTCACAGCATAGGACTTTTCCAAGTCCTGTACAGTGGAAAGGAATCTGCTTTCCAGGAGTGAAGTAGGTTCTTGGAAGAGATAGGCCTTCGATTCTTTCTATGATCAGGATATCGTCACCATTCTTCATGCCAAGATTGACATTTGCCTTCTGAAAACTGCTCCAGAAGATTTCCATATAAGGCATAGCAAACTTTCTGATCTCCAAAGACTGCAAAGCCACACTGGAGAGAGAAAGAATCTTGAGAGAAAGAGTATACATACCTGTTCTCTCTTCCTTGACAAGGTAGCCAGACTTCTGGATGCTCGTAAGCAATCTGAAAGCCATGTTTGTATTGACATCAAGGGCTTCACAGACGTCAGGAATCCCGATGGAACCTCTTTCAGCAACTAGATCGAGAATCTTGAAACCACGTTCGATACCCTTGATATTGTACCTATCTTGATCGACAACCATTATATTCATACCCCCCCTATATAAATAATTATTCAGCGATATTCCTATAAATCAAGGGCACCGCCAATTATCTATTATGTTATCGGAGCTGGGTTATCTACAATAAGATCGTTGTAGATTCCTAGCTTCTCTGCACATGGCTTCTTTCCCTCTGCAACATCGAGAATCAAGTTGTAGAGTTGATGTCCAAACTCCTGGATAGTCTTCTCTCCAGTGAGGACATCGCCAGTATCGATATCGAAGAGATCAGGCCACTGAACCTTGATATCGTGTCTTGTACACAGCTTGATGACAGGGACTTCTTTCAAGCTATATGGAGTACCTCGACCTGTAGAGAATACTTGAATTGTGATACCTGATGCAACCTGTGTTGGTCCACAAACTATATCAGAAGCTGGAGTTGCTGCAAAAGTCATACCACTTCTAGTCGGAAGTTCTGCAGGTCCCAGAATCTGCATGATTGGAGAATTTCCACTCTTTGCAATCGAACCACAAGCCTTTTCGACAATATTGGAAAGACCTCCTTTCTTGTTACCCGGAGTTGGGTTGGCACTTCTATCTACACTTGCCTTTGCAAGGTAATTGTCGTACCAGCTGATCTCTTTCTTGAGTTTCTCTACAGAAGCTTCATCCTGACAGCGATCTGCAATGATGTGAACACCATCTCTGACCTCTGTTACCTCACTGAACATACAGGTAGCGCCACCCTTGGCAAGAAGATCGAAAGCATAACCGATAGATGGGTTTGCAGAAAGACCAGAGAAAGCATCAGAGCCACCACACTGGGTTCCGACGCAGAGCTTAGAGAGAGGAAGTCTTGTTCTCTTTCTCTCGTTGAGAATCTTGAGTTTCTTCTCTGCCATATTGCATATTGCATCTACCATACCAGTAAAGCCCTGGCACTCCTGAAGAACAACTACATTCTCATCGTTGATTTCTTCTGGATCGAGGACCTTATCAAGAGAGAGCTTCTCACAGCCAAGGCTTACGAACATAAGCTCGCCACCAAAGTTAGGATTCCTTGCAATGTTTCTTACACTTCTGATTGGAATGACAGCATCTGGTGCGTTGATCGCAACACCACATCCATATGGATGGATAAGAGCATCGACATCATCAACATTTGGATACTTTGGCAGAATTTCCTTCTTGATCTTCTCTGTTGCATATCTGAGAACACCTGCACAGCACTGTACAGTTGTTGAGATACCAAGAATATTTCTTGTGCCCGCATACTTTCCAGGACCATTATCATATCCCATCCAAGTGTTCCTCTCTGGATTCTCTTCAGGGTAATATCCCTTCTTGCCACACTTCAAATCTGCAACAACAGGTGATGGTGGCAACTCTATCATGTGCTCATTGATCCAGTTACCTGGCTCAACATCGACCATCATATATCCTAGCGTTACACCATATCTTGTTACAGCATCACCCTTCTTCAGTGGAACAAGTGCTGCCTTGTGTCCCTGAGGAACATCATCGAGCAGAGTGATACCAAATCCTTCCAGCTCCTCTCCTTTTTTAGCAGGTGCAATAACAACAGCTACATTATCTTTTGCATTCACCTTGATTGCTTTCATTCCAATTTCCTTCCTTTTTTACACCTAATGAAGTTGTTTAACAAAATTATACATCAGAAGATTTAATTATAATAATGATTTTTCAAATACGTTTTGGTAAATCAACGTAATTTAGGTAAAAAATTACCCATTGCTATATAAAAACAATGGGCAATTCTTCAAACGTTATGTAAATGCCTACTTACTTGGAGATGGTAACGTTACCAATCTTCTCGTAGTACTTAGCAAGTGCACTGTGGTCATCCTTCTCGTTGCCATCACACTTGAGAGCCTGCATCATTTCCATGAGCTGGCCAGTGAGAGGAACTGGAGCATTGACTGCATGTGCTGCATTGAGAGCATTTGTGAGGTCCTTGATGTGGAGCTCAATTCTGAAGCCTGGCTTGAAGTTTCTAGCCATCATCATTGGAGCCTTGGCATCCATAACTGTTGAACCAGCAAGACCGCCTCTGATTGCCTGATAAACGAGCTCTGGATCAGCGCCACACTTCTTAGAGAATGCGAGAGCTTCAGCAACTGCTGCAATGTTTACAGCAACGATGATCTGGTTAGCGAGCTTAGCGATGTTACCAGCACCGAGGTCACCAACGTATACAACAGAACCTGCCATACACTTGAGAAGATCATAGTACTTATCGAATGTAGCCTTCTTACCACCAACCATTACAGAGAGTGTGCCATCAATAGCCTTTGGCTCACCACCAGAAACAGGAGCATCGAGCATATCGATACCAAGCTTCTCGAGGTCAGCGCCAATCTTCTTGGATTCGACCGGATCAATTGAGCTCATATCGATGAGGGTAGCACCCTTCTTAGCACCCTTAGCAAGACCGTTTTCACCAAAAACAGCTGCTCTTACGTGTGGGCTATTTGGAACCATTGTGATGAACTGATCACACATAGCTGCGAGCTCAGCACCACTTGCAACAGCCTTAGCGCCACAGCTTACGAGCTCATCGACACTTGCCTTGTTAAGATCGAAAACAACTACCTCGTGACCTGCCTTGAGGAGGTTCTTTGCCATTGGCTTACCCATAATACCGAGACCAACGAAACCTACTTTCATGTTTTTCTCCTTATGATTTTTTTCTATTTCTTTCTATTACTTCAGAAAACCGCCCTTAATGAGCTGATTTCTGAGACCTGCCATCTGAGCCTCTGTTGAAGGCTTATTTGGAAGGTATGGATTACCTACATATTCTCCGAGCAGATTAGCATAGTCCTTTGTTGCTACAGGGAAGCTGGATTTATCCATCTGCAGACGGATTGGATTGAGTACAAACTGTGCTTCGAGAGAGCCCTTGATATCACCAGCCATGAACTTGTCATAGATGGAAACAATTAGCTTTGGTAGGAAGTTTGCTGTTGAACAAACAGCGCCACAAGCACCAAGTGTGAGACCAGAATAGATGAGAGTATCCTTTCCGCAGAGAACCTTGAAATTGACATCTCTGTTTCTTCTGATATATTCAGCTGTCTGAGTCATATCACCAGAGCTATCTTTCATACCAACAACATTGTCTTTCTCGTGAGCAAGGCGCTCTACGATTTCCTGGCTGATTCCATAGCCTGTTCTACCTGGGTTATTGTAAAGGAGCATTGGAGAGCCCTTGATGCTGTCAGCAATTGCAGCAAAGTGAGTATAAAGTTCATCTTCAGATGGCTTTAGAAACATTGGCTGAAGAACAGAAACACCATTTGCACCATTTTCCAGACCCATGGCAGCAAGACGGATACACTTGGAAGTTCTGATAGCACCAACACCCATATATACAGGAACTCTGCCAGCAGTCTGGTCAACAATTATCTTGAGCACCTGCTTCATCTCATCCTCTTCCTGCATATAGAACTCACCGTTGGAACCAAAAGCAAGAATACCACTGATACCACCATCGATCATAAAGTCGATATGCTTTCTAAGAGCCTTCTCATCAACCTTCTCATTCTCATCAATTGGGGTGACGATTGGTGGGATGATACCCTTAATGAAATCAACGTTCATTTTATAACCTCCAAATGTATTGCTTATCTATACAAAATCTCTAAATACGAAATTACCCCCGCTTTTATTAGTTGTCAATCATATTTGATTATAAATGCAAAATCTTTTGAAAAATCAAATCTTATTTGAAAAATATTTTCATGTTTGTTGTTTATTCACCACCTAAAAACCAATATATTATCTTCATGTTCATTAATTTAAATGGCCTCGATTTCTATTACGAAACATACGGAGAGGGGACACCTCTTTTACTTCTCCATGGAAACGGAGAAGACCATTCCATATTCTATAGATCAGCAGATATTCTCCAAGCTAAATATACTGTATATCTGCTCGACTCAAGAAACCATGGACAGTCGAGTCAGGTAGAGACACTGCACTATGAAGATATGGCTGAGGACGTCGTTTCATTCATTAAAGCCTTACAGCTTGGAAGACCTATCATCTGTGGTTTTTCAGATGGAGGAATCATCGCTCTCCTGATCGCATCAAAACACCCAGATCTTGTCAGAGCTATTATCACATGTGGTGCAAATACAAAACCAAGAGGGATCAAGAAGAGAGCGTTTCTTGAGATGAAAAGGGAGTATGAAGAAACGGGAAGTGAATTATCAAGACTCATGATCCAGGAGCCCGATATCAAGAGAGAAGACCTAAGAAGAATAAGCTGCCCTACCCTCATCCTCATAGGGGAGAAAGATATAATCAAACTTAAGGACAGCTCCTTCATCGCATCCAATATAAAGGAAAATGAATTGAGAATTCTCCCTGGTGAAGATCATGGTAGCTATGTGTATGAAAGTGAAAAGCTTGCAATCATAATAGAAGAAGAGGAAGGATTCCTTCTAAATTAGTTATCCTTACTAATTCCTCTTCCTATCATTATTGCCTGCTTGATATTCCTGCATGGGGTAACGCCCTTTACCTTTTGACCATATGGAGACAAGTAGGTCTTGAAGCCCATATCCTCACTTGTCTTAATCCTTTTCTCAAGGAATGAAACTGGCCTTACTTCTCCAGCTAGAGATAATTCACCGAAGCTTACTAAGTCTACAGGCAGAACAGTTTCAGTCCTTGCAGACCACAGAGCCAAAGCGATAGCAAGTTCGATCGAGACTTCGTTGATTTTCATTCCTCCAGCTATGTTCACATAGATATCCTGATCTGAAAGATGAAGACCTGCGTGGCGCTCTAAGATTGCAGCGATTCTATTTACTCTTGCTGTATCTATACGATCTGAATAGACACGGGAGAAACCACTCTTTGCAGGGATAGTAAGAGCCTGTATCTCAACGAGGAAAGTTCTGCTTCCTTCTACTACGGCAGTATAGGCGATGCCTGCTGGCATTTCACTATCTTTTCTGTTGGAGATGAAGAATTCAGATGGATCCTTAACAGCCTTTAGCCCTTCTTCCTCCATCTGGAAAATTCCTATTTCATCAACAGAACCAAATCTATTCTTTGCAGCTCTCAAAAAGCGTACACCATTGTCACTGGATTCAAAGTAGAGAACAGTATCGACAAGATGTTCAACGATCTTAGGGCCAGCAATTGTCCCTTCCTTTGTTACATGTCCAATTAGGAAGAGCGCAATATCGTTTGTCTTTGCCAGCATCGAGAGTGCATAGCAACAGGCCCTCATCTGATTAGGAGATCCAGCAATTGATGGGACAGTAGAGGTAGAAAGGGTTTGAAGGGAGTCAACGACAACGACTGCAGGCTTCAAATCCTCCACTGCTTCAACTAGAGCTTCAAGGCGAGTATCACAGAAGATGTTAATCTTCTCTAGATTCAGCTTTAGTCTTTCAGCTCTTAGCTTTACCTGGGAAGGAGACTCCTCCCCAGATACGTATAAAACTTTTCCGATTTCAGCAGCAGAAGAAATCATCTGGAGCATTATTGTAGATTTTCCTATTCCGGGTTCGCCTCCAACAAGAACAGAACTCGGGCGCATGATGCCACCTCCAAGGACCCTATCAAGCTCAGATATTCCGCTAGAAAAGCGGAAGGCTTTATCGACATTGACATCTGAAAGCTTCTTAAGGGCCTTGTCTATTATTGGCATTGCAGCCTGAGTTTTGTCCTTGCTTTCCTTTATTACCTTTTCTTCAGTAAAGGTATTCCAGGAACCACAGGAAGGACATCTACCCATCCATTTTGTTTCTTCTCGTCCGCATTCAGAGCAGACATAAACTACTGAACTGCTACTCTTCATTAGAAATCAAGCAGCTCCACATCAAAGATCAATGTAGCGTTAGGTGGAATTACACCAGGGAAACCATGGATACCATATCCAAGATCTGGTGGAATGATGAGAGTTCTCTTCTCTCCCTTCTTCATTGTCTGAAGTGCTTCATTCCAACCTTCAATTACCTGACCAATCTGGAAAGTTGCTGGAGTTCCTCTCATTATAGAGGAATCGAAGATCTTACCATTCAAGAGAGAGCCCTGATAGTGAACTGTAACGCTCTGACCATACTTTGGCTTCTTATCACCACTGCCTTCCTTGACGACAACATACTTGAGTCCAGAAGGAGTCTTTACAGCACCAGGATATCGGTTAGCAATTTCAGCATCGATCTTTCTCATCTCTTCTGCTTCTTTTTCCTTGGCCTTCTTCTCACAATTCTCAACGAGATCAGAGAATGCCTGCTTAGTTGCCTTGAAGCCTTCTGCCTCTGAACCAACTCTAACAATTTCAACTGTCTCGATCTTATCACCCTGCTGGATGGAATTTACAACATTCTGACCTTCGATTACATGGCCAAAGACTGAGTGCTTTCCATTGAGCCATGGGGTAGGTACGTGAGTGATAAAGAACTGGCTGCCATTTGTACCAGGACCAGCATTTGCCATTGAAAGGACACCAGGAGCATCGTGCTTGAGAGAATCATCAAATTCATCAGGGAATCTATAACCAGGACCACCTGTTCCGTTTCCTCTTGGGTCTCCTCCCTGAATCATGAAATCAGGGATAACTCTGTGGAAAACAAGTCCATCATAGAATGGTTCATCTGGATCTTCCATATTGAGTACACCTTCAGCAAGGCCAACGAAGTTCATTACTGTCATTGGCACTTTCTTGAACTCAAGGGAAAGGGTAATATCTCCCTTTTCTGTGCGGATGATTGCGTAAAGACCATCCTTCAAATCTTCTTTCTTCATATTATTTCCTTATATAATAATTATTTAATCTTCAAATAGCTCGCCGGAACACAATAGAGAATACAATCTTTCAAGATCCTGTCTGCTTTTATAGGCAATAACGACCTTTCCTCTCCTCAGATTTCCAGTAACTTGTACCTTTGTTCCAAAGGCTTCAAGGAATTTATCTTCAACTTCCTGCTTGATAGCATCGTTAGCCTTTACAGAGTTCTTCTTGACAACAAGCTTCTTTCCTGCATTGAAATCTTCTGCCTGCTTTTCTGCTTCTCTAACTGATAGCTCCTTTTCGACAATCTTGTTTCTCAAAAGGATTCTATCAGAAGGATTGACAAGAGAAAGGATTGCTCTTGCATGTCCTGCTGTAATTACTTTGGAAATCAAATCATCCTGAATGGAATCTGGCAGCTGGAGAAGTCTAAGACTGTTTGTGATGGTAGATCTATTCTTTCCAACCATGTCAGCAATCTCATCCTGGGTCATACCAGATTTCTCTATAATATCCTTATAGGCTCTTGCTTCTTCAATAGCATTGAGATTTTCTCTCTGAATGTTTTCAATAAGAGCGACCTGTGATTTCTGAACATCAGAAAAGGATTTTACCAGAACAGGAATTTCTTTAAGATCTGCAATCTGAGCAGCTCTGAATCTTCTTTCTCCTGCAATGATTGAATACCAACCAGGTGCATATTCTTCAACGATAATTGGCTGGATTACTCCCTGGTGTCTGATAGAATCAGCGAGTTCATTCAAGGCTTTCTCATCGAATGCTTTTCGTGGCTGATTGGTGTTTGGTTTAATCTTATCTAGGCTGACATAAAGGACTGTTTCACGTGAAACATCTTTATTCTTTTCTTCGACGTTAACTGCTTCAGCATCTTTTTGGTAATCAGCGAAAAGGGAACTTACACCCTTCCCGAGGCCAAAACTTTTCTTGATTTTAGACACGTGAAATTACCTCCTTTGCCAGACTCTGATACGCTTTGTTTCCAGAGTTGGTGGAATCGTATGCACTGATTGGCAAACCATGCGAAGGAGCCTCCGCAAGTCTAATCGTGCGTGGAATAATAGTTTTAAACACTAGGTTAGGAAAGAACGTTCCTACATCCTCAATAACTTCGGCATTCAACTTAGCTCTCTTTGTGAACATAGTGAAAAGAATACCCATTATCTTCAGATCTTTGTTAATGGTCTTTCTAACAGATGTAATAGTTCTCATGAGCAGGTTAAGTCCTTCCATAGCAAAGTATTCACACTGCATAGGAATAAGGACATACTCAGCCCAAGCCATTGCATTCATTGTCAACAGCCCAAGAGAAGGTGGGCAATCGAGCAATATGAAATCAAAAACATCATCCAGAGCGCCAATACTTTTCTTAAGGAAAAATTCACGCCCTTCTTCAGTAACGAGCTCAAGATTCAAGCCTGCCAGATCGACAGATCCAGGAATGACATAAAGATTGTCAAACGGTGTGGCCTGAACTGCATCTTTTGCAGTAATCGTCCCAGCAACTACATCATAGATGGTAGGTTTCCTACTATCACCAGATACAGCTCCAGTCAGATTACCCTGAGAATCAAAATCAATTAACAGAACCTTTTTACCCATCTCCGCAAGTGAGGAGCCAAGGTTCACGCAGGTTGTTGTTTTACCAACACCTCCCTTCTGGTTCAAGAAAATAATTTTGTAAGCGCTCATAATTAGAAATATAGAGAAATAAAACCGTCTTGTCACCTAAAAAACGAAGACAACTTGACGGGTATTTTCAGTTAATGTATTTTTCATATATAAAAACAATTAACAGGAGAACAAAATGAGCGAAGAAACATTAGAACAGCGAGTTATCAACGCACTCAACCAGATCAAGCCTTCTCTCCAGAACGATGGAGGAGATATAGAATTTATCAAGATGGAGGGCAACACAGTATATGTAAAGCTTCTCGGCGCTTGTGCCGGCTGCCCAATGTCTCAGATGACTCTTAAGAACGGTGTACAGAGATATCTCCAGCATACTGTTGGCCCAGAAATCATTGTTGAGAACAGCATCGAAATGCCAATGTAAAAATCGAATTAGATTTAAGTTCATTAGCCCAGGAAAGACGATAAAGATCTTCACTGGGTTTTTTATTGTTTCACGTGAAACGTTGCAGACAATAAAAGAAAAACAACTGCATAATGTAATCCTTACTAAACTCACACACATCAGCAAAAGAAAACTCAGAGACAGATCAATCATTCAAAGAACACACAGAAAAATAAGGACATCCTCAGCTAAGGAAGATGCTGTTATTATTGCTTTGACGGACGCAGGAGTCAATTATCGTGTATGGTTAGTCAGAGAGGACATCTGGTACTTCAGTAAATAAAACAACCTCCCCTCCCCTAGGGTAGGGTAGAGGCATAGCTACGAATCTCTCAATGTATAAACTAAATCCATGTTTCACGTGAAACGTTGAAGACAATAAAAGAAAAACAACTTCTTAAAATCATTCTTAATAAACTCACACACAGCAGAAAAGAAAACTCATAGACAGATCAATCATTCAAAGAAAATACAAAAATAATAGGATATCCTCAGTAGAGGAAGATGATGTTATTCTTGCTTTGACGTATGCAGGAGCCGATTATCGTGTATGGTTAGTCAGAGAGGACATCTGGTACTTCAGTAAATAAAACAAGCTCCCCTCCTCTAGGGTAGGGTAGAGGTATAGCTGCAAGTATCTTAATTTATAAAACTAACCAACGTTTCACGTGAAACAACCACAGGGAACAAATAAAAACATCAACACAAAAAGCAAAACAACATGCATGCTTATATTCTGGTATCTTCTACCCAAAAGAACTTAACAAAAAAAACAGCAATAAATCCAGCGTTTTGCTTTTCCCCCTTATACACACTTTTGCTTGTCTCAACCTCGACAGTTTCACGTGAAACATGAAGCCATTAACAAAGGAAAAAACTTATAGCCCTAAACCCTTTTTCTTAAACCATAACAACAAACAAACCAATGACAGATTCAAAACAAGCAACAGAATCATCCCCTACCCCAAGCATTAGCGCACAATGAAACTTTACCAGGTCTAATGTCTCCTTCAAAAAACAAAAGCAAGAACAACGTTTCACGTGAAACCAGTCCTACCATAGCTAAAGGAAAACATCCTCACTGAGCATTTTCAAACAACGAAACTGAAAAAAATAAACAAGGATGATATCTAATTTTTAATCTTTCAATACTGCTTTAACAGAGAACAAATAAGTGATCAAAACAAACTCCAAAACAGTAAATTAATCAACAACCAACCAGATCTCTACCAATCATCACAATGCAAGGTTTCACGTGAAACATCTCCAATCAACAAACCGTGAATACAAGCTGCGATATCTGCCCAGAAGCAGAGAACAGAAGAAGAAATCACAGCATCTAAATGAAAAAGAACTAATACCCTTCCAATATACCAAGCACTGAGAAAGCGTTTGGATTCTTTCACGCACTAGGCAATAAACCTCTGGTTTCACGTGAAACATATTTTTCTCACTAAGACAATATATGTCGTTCTAAGAATTGCAAACTCTTCACAAAGGAGAAAAGGAACTCAATACATCAAGCAAAACCAACTTTGTAAAAAGAGTAGGATAAACCAGGACACATAAACCAGACACAAACAAGAAGTCATCTCCCATTAACCCATCAACCACTCCTTGGTTTCACGTGAAACATGGTTGGTTTTATTGAGTTTATTTCTAAAAAAGTTCAAATCTGCATTTTTCGGCTTAAAATGCAGGTTTTACACATTAAATTACTATATATAGAAACAGATAATTGTGGAGTATGGATTATAAAAATTATATTTAATATAATAAAAATTTAGGTATCTAAGCATTCCTCGAAATTGACCAAGAAAACCTAATTTGAAATTAGCCATTATCTAGATCTGCTGGCTTAAAAAATAAATATTTTGGCCTCTTTTGAAGGTTGAGAAATCACCCGTTGGAAGAACTGTAAAGACAATAGGGGATAAAAAAAGCTGCCTAGACCTTCCTAGACAGCGATAATTGGTTAAGAGTAAATCTTAATTTTCAGTAGGAGCTTCTGCTTCCTTGTTTTCAGTTGTAGCGTCTGGAGCTTCATTTTTCTCTTCAGACTCTTCTTCCTGATACTCAGTTACAGCCATTGCAACGATGCTATCATTTTCCTTCTTGAAGGTAGCAACCTTTACACCGCTTGCAGCTCTTCCCTGAATAGAGATTGTATTTACATGAACTCTTATAGTCTGACCAAAGAGGGTTACAAAGACTACATCGTTGGTTTCATCAACAGCAAGTGCATTTACAATGCCGTTGTTTCCTTCAATGTTGTAGATCTTCTGACCACCTGTTGCTCTGCCATGTGCCATGAACTGGTTGAACTCAACCTGCTTTCCCTTACCGTTAGCAGTGATCATAAGAATTCTCTTATTGTCTTCAACCTTAACGAGGCCTGCAATTTCATCGTCTTCAACAAGCTTCATAGCTCTGACACCATGAGTTGCTCTACCCATTACTCTTACAGCATCTACACCAGTTCTGAGGCCCTTACCGTTCTTAGAAACGTACATTACCTCATCACCATCAGAAACAAAGAGTGCCTGGATAAGTTCATCACCCTCATCAAGAATGATAGCCTTTACACCATGCTTCTTAGCGTTTACAAAGTCATGCAACTTTACTCTCTTTGTTACACCATACTTTGTAACCATCAAGATACAGTTCTCGTTATCAAACTCATCCTTAGAGAAGCAAAGAACAGCAGAAATACGTTCCTGTGGCTCGATTTCAATGAAGTTCTTGACAATGATTCCCTTTGCACCCTTAGCTGCCTCAGGAATTTCATATACATTGGTATAATAAGCTTTGCCGTAATCTGTGATGAACATGATGACATCATGAGAAGAAGCGATGAAAAGATGCTTTACAAAGTCATTATCGACAAGCTTTGCACCTCTTACACCCTTTCCTCCTCTAGTCTGTGCTCTATACTCTTCAACAGGAAGTCTCTTGCAGAAGCCCTTCTCGGAAATAAGAATTGCAACCTGCTCTTCCTTGATGAAGTCAAGATCATTTACACCTGAAAGCTCACGTTCGTTGATTTCAGTTCGTCTTCTATCTCCGAATCTAGAAGCAATATCCTTTATTCCTTCTTTGACTACACCAAGAATCTTCATTCTATCAGCAAGCAGCTCGTTGTAATAAACAATCTTGGCTTCGATATCAGAAAGTTCATTGAGAATCTTGTCCGTTTCAAGGTGAGAAAGTCTACCAAGCTTCATATCAATGATGGCATCAGCCTGGATTTGATCGAGTCCAAATGCCTTCTGAAGTTCAAGTGAGGCTATCGTATTGTCTTCACTCTCCTTGATTATCCTGATTACTTCATCAATATTATCAAGACCAATCTTCAAACCTCTGAGGATATGAGCTCTTTCCTCAGCTTTTTTAAGATCGTATCTAGTACTCCTTTCGATAACGACTTCTCTGTGGTCGATATAGGACTGAAGAATATCCTTGAGAGTAAGAACTCTTGGTCTTCCATCCTTCAATGCCAGGTTATAGATGCTGAAGTTAGACTGGAGAGCAGTTCTGTTGAAAAGCTTATTCAGTGCAATGTTAGCAACTGCACCCTGCTTTAACTCAACAACTACTCTGAGGCCGTCTCTACCAGATTCATCATGGACTGATGCAACCTCAGGGAAGGCTTCGCCATCTCTGATAAGATCCTTGATCTTCTTTACAAGGTCAGCCTTGTTTACCTGATATGGCAACTCAGTAAAGATAATTCTATCGTTTCCTCTCTCATGTTCCTCAATTTCGTAGCGTGAGCGAATTACAATCTTACCTCTACCGGTTGTATAGGCATCAACTATACCCTTTTTACCACAGATTATACCTGCAGAAGGGAAGTCAGGACCCTTTACATAATCCATGAGCTGAAGGTTATCAAGCTCAGGGTTATCGATAAGAGCACAGATAGCATCAGTAACCTCGTTGAGGTTGTGTGGTGCCATATTTGTAGCCATACCAACTGCAATACCAGATGTTCCATTACAGATCAGGAAAGGAAATGCTGCTGGAAGTACCAGAGGCTCTTCGAGAGAGTCATCATAGTTAGGTCCGAAATCTACAGTTTCCTTCTGGATATCAGTGAGCATTTCCTCACCAATCTTGCTCATCTTGGATTCTGTGTATCTCATTGCTGCAGCAGGGTCCCCATCGATGGAACCGAAGTTACCCTGTGGCTTTACAACTGGATATCTCAGAGAGAAATCCTGAGCAAGACGAACGAGTGCATCATAAACAGAAGCATCGCCATGTGGATGATACTTACCAAGTACATCACCAACAACACGAGCACACTTCTTGAAAGGACCAGATGATCTTAGCCCCATCTCGAACATATCGTAAAGAATTCTTCTATGTACTGGCTTAAGACCATCTCGGACATCAGGAAGAGCACGGCTTACGATGACGGACATAGCATAGTCGATATAGCTCTTTCTCATCTCCTCAGAAAGATCCTTTACATGAAATCTTTCTGAATCAACAGGATTAGTAATATTTTCGTTATCCATATTCTGTCCCTATCCTTTAAGCATCGATAGTCGCATATGTTGCGTTCTTTTCGATGTATTCCTTTCTAGGCTCTACATCTTCACCCATGAGCATAGCAAAGGTTCTATCTGCCTCTTCAGCATCGTTCAAAGATATCTGAGTGATGTGTCTGGTCTCTGGGTTCATTGTTGTCTCCCAAAGCTGTTCAGGGTTCATCTCACCAAGACCTTTATATCTCTGGATAGGTATCTTATCTTCGCTAACGCCATTGCCATATTCTTCTATGATCTTTGCTCTTGCTTCTTCATCGTAAGCATAGTAGTCCCTCTTGTTGATGGTAATCTTATAGAGAGGTGGCATAGCAAAATAGATATATCCAGCCTCGATGAGAGGTCTCATATATCTGAAGAAGAAAGTGAGCAACAATGTCCTAATATGGCTTCCATCGACATCAGCATCGGCCATAATGAAGATTTTATGATATCGACACTTGGTAATATCAAATACCATCTCATCATTATCGTTCTGCTGATTATTGTATCTTGTAAGACCTGCACCGATAGATGCAATGACAGGCTGAAGCTTCTCGTTTACCAGAACCTTGAATTCCTGAGCCTTCTCAACATTGAGCATCTTACCCCAGAGGGAAAGAATTGCCTGATACTTTCTGTCTCTTCCCTGAGCTGCGGAACCACCTGCAGAGTCACCCTCAACGATGAAGATCTCTCTAAGTGCAGGATCTTTTTCAGAACAATCCTTAAGCTTATCAGGAAGACCAAGACCAGAGGTCTGCTTTCTTATCTGCTCACGAGCCTTTCTAGCTGCAATTCTACCAAGAGCTGCAGCGATAGCCTTATCAAGCAATATGTTGATATCATCTGGGAACTCTTCAAAGTGCTCTGTAAGCTTCTGCATGACAAGAGAAATGACTATTGGCTTAACATTGCTATTACCAAGCTTCATCTTTGTCTGTCCTTCGAACTGAGGATTTGCAATCTTTACAGAAACAACACCAGTAAGACCTTCATTGATATCAGTATTTTCAAGCTTGTCGTTACCAAACTTCTTAAGCATCTTCTGATTCTTCTGAAGCTGCTGGTTGAAGACTCTGAGAACTGCTTCCTTGAAGCCAGAATAGTGAGTACCACCTTCACGAGTATTGATGTTGTTTACGAAGGAATATACCTTCTCGTCGTACTTGTCATTATATTCAAGTGCGACTTCAACAATTACATCATCCTTGACAGCAGAGAAGGCGATAGGCTTAATGATAGCTCTCTTTGAGTAATATTCATCAAGGAAGCTAACATATTCCTTCAGACCACCTGCTGAATGGAATTCTTCATGAAGCTCAGGATCTGTTCTCTTGTCTGTAATTGAAATGGAGATACCATGGTTGAGATAGCTAAGCTCTCTGAAACGATTTGAAAGTGTTTCATAGCTGAAGCTGTTTACCTGCATGATCTCAAAGTCAGGAGTGAAACGAATTCTTGTTCCTGTCTTGTTGATATCACATTCGCCGATAACCTTTACAGCCTCTTCTGGTACACCTCTGTGGTATACCTGGCGATAGATCTTGCCATCTCTGTATACTGTTGCTTCAAGCCAGCTGGAAAGAGCATTTACACAGGAAACACCAACACCATGAAGACCACCAGATACCTTGTAGGAACCCTTTTCGAACTTACCACCAGCATTGAGCTTGGTAAGACAAACTTCAAGAGTACTTACACCTGCCTGTGGATGGATATCAACAGGAATACCACGTCCATTATCTTCAACAGTACAGATTTCACCTAATGTCTCATCCTTCTCGAAGGTGATCTGGATTTTGTCACAGAAACCAGCCATAGCCTCATCGATACTGTTATCGAGTACCTCATAGACAAGGTGGTGAAGACCATCAATGCCAGTAGTACCAATATACATACCTGGGCGGAGTCTTACATGTTCCAGACCTTCAAGAATCTTAATGTCCTTGGCACCAGAATATTCACTGTTGCCTTTCATCTGCTGTACAGCAGATTCCTCGGATATTTCCACATCGATAGTGTTTTCTTCCATCTATAAAATCCTTGATTAAAAAATTTTTATTTAGAACTATAAACACTTGTAGAATTTATAATTCCTGTGTATGAATTGTAACATTTTTGCACTTTTTTAGACAAGTGAGTGACAAAAAATAATTATCATTATATCTTTATGTAATATAAATATTTATTATTGCCATTACACAGTATTTTTACGTAACACTTGAGAAAATAGCCTTCTAGGAATTATTATTAATGGTCAAGGAGAGTTTTATGTCATTGGAAAATTATTGGAATAATGCCTTAAAGAAGGTTTCAACAACAATGGATGCTGGAAAAGCAATGTGGTTGGATTTCATTAATTATGACGGTGAATATGATGATACTCTCCTGCTTTCCTGTGATGCAGAGATGTATAAGGAGAACTTCAATACAGAATGCAAGAAGGACATCCAGAAGGCTCTAGATGAGATTGCAAACAAACATATCGAGATCATTGTCTCTGTAAATGAAGAAGAAAAAGAAGAGGAAGAGAAAGAGAACAAATCCAAGAAGAAATCTGCTCCTGTTATAAGAAAAACAAACTCATATCTTAATAAGAGCTATACTTTTGAAAACTTCATTCCATGCGAAAATACCAACTTTGCATACAATGCTGTCAAGGCAATTGCAATCAACCCAGGATCAAGCTACAACCCTTGTTTGATATATGGTGGAGTTGGTCTTGGAAAGACTCATCTGCTTGAATCAATTGGTAACTATATTGAAGAAAAAACACCAGAAAAGAATGTAATTTATGTCACTGCCGAAACCTTCACAAACGACTACATTAATAGCCTAGCTGGTAAGAAAATAGTCGATTTTAGGATAAAATATCGCAAAGCAGACATTCTTTTGATTGATGATATCCATTTCCTGGATGAAAAGATTTCAACTCAGGAAGAGCTCTTCCATACCTTCAATGATCTATATGAAAGTGGTCATCAAATTGTCTTTACCTGCGATAGACCTGTAAGTGAACTTTCTAACTTTACAGACCGTCTGAAATCAAGATTCACAAGAGGTTTGAACCTGAGCCTTACAGCTCCTGATTACGAGACAAGAGTTGCAATCCTAAAGAAAAAGTGTGAAGAGAAAAACACAAAGATAAGGGACTCTGTAATCAATTATATTGCTGAAAATGTAAAGACAAATGTAAGGGATCTCGAAGGCTCTCTTACAACTCTGATTGCATATGCAAATCTTCTTCAGACAGATATCACTCTCGATATTGCAAAAGATCAACTGAAGCACTTGATTTCAGCTACAACTGCCAGTGAACAGGATATTTCACTTATAGATATAACAAAGGCTGTTGCTGCTTATTACAATATTGAACCAACACAACTTAGAAGCAAATCAAGGACTGCAATAATAAAGGATGCCAGAAATGTTGCTATCTTCCTTTCAAGAAAGATAACTCAATATTCAACGACAGAGATTGGTAATTTCTTCAATAGGGACCATTCTACCATTACTCACTCTATCGACATCATCGAAAAGGAAAAGAAAACAAATGCAGATCTCTCTTCAAACCTTGATGAAATAGAGACAAAGATAAGAGCAAAAGCTAAGTAAGTCTTCCTACTTTTTATAATGAAGCAAGGAATTTTTGTTGAAAACTCTGCTGAAAACCTGTTGAAAAGTTGTTTAAACAATGTGGAAAACCTGTTCAAAGATAAGCTTCATTTTGTTGATAAGTCTTAAAACTTTTCACATTCAATATAAGTTTTCATACTTTTAAACATTATAAAAAAACTTTTCAACAATTTTTAAACAAGTTTTAACAATTCAATTTTTGATTTATTTTGTTATAAAATATAGAAATAAAAAGTTTTCAACAAAAAAATCTTCATTATTATTACTACGACTAATTTAAATTTTAGTATATAATAATTATCATAATAGAAAACGGAGAATAAGTATGAAGTTTACATGCCAGAGAGATACAATTCTAAAAGAAATCGAATATGCCAATAATTTTACAAGCCAGAGAAACTCACTGACTATTTCTTCTAATATTCTTCTTGAGAACTTCAATAATATACTCACTATAAAGAGTACAGATAATAAGCTCGGTTTCACTACATCTTTCCCTGTTGCAACAGAGATTCCAGGTGCTACAACAGTTACCTGTGATAAGTTCCTTGCAATAGTAAAGAATCTTCCATCCTCTGATATTGTATTTGAGGATGATAATGAGAAGATGGCAGTTTATCCTGTTGGAGATGAAAAGAAGATAAAGTTCAACATCAAGACACTTCCAGCAGAAAGATTCCCTGAACTTCTAACTATTGAAGAAAGTGCTTACTTCTCTCTTTCACAGAGAGATTTCTTCGATATGATCGCAAAGACAACATTTGCTGTTGGTACCGATGAAGCAAAATACTTCCTCACTGGTGTATACCTGGAGAAGAAGGATGATATGCTTGTAATGGTTGCAACTGATGGAAAGAGATTGAGCTGCATCAAGAAGAAGTTTGAACAGCAGATCCCAGATTTCCAATCCTGTATTATTCCAGTAAAGTTCTTAAATATTATTTCTAGTATTGGTGCTGGTGAAGGAATATTCTCTCTTGCTATCACACCATCTTCTATCTTTGCTTCTGTAAATGGTCACTTTATCTACTCTTCTCTGATAATTGGAGGATATCCAGCATATGAGAGAGTTATTCCAAATGATTTCACATACAGATGTAAGGTCAATGTTGCAGAAATGATAGAAGCTGTTAATCGTGTATCTCTTTTTGTAGATAATTCCAGCAAGAAGATATTTTTCGATATAAACCAGGATGGAATATTGGTCAGTGGTGAAAGTGCAGAACTTGGTGATGCAAAGGAAATTGTTCAGTGTGAATATAATGGTCCTGAAGCTAAGATTTCCTTCAATATCAACTTCTTCAGAACTCCTCTGACTAAGATTGATACTGAGAACTTCCTTCTTTGCTACAACACTGTAACTTCTGCAATGGCAATTCTTTCTGATCCAGAGAAGGATTTCATCTTTATAATCATGCCAATGCACGGCTGATATGAGATTTGAGTCATTAAAATATAGAAATTTCAGAAATATAGGCAGTCTAGAATTCAATTCTGCTGCCTCTGATATCATTCTTGAGGGTGTTAATGGTCAGGGAAAGACCAACATCCTCGAGTCTGTGTATACACTTTCATATGGATCTTCCTTCAGAACCCAGAACTTTAGAGAGATGGTCTCCTTTGGTGAGAGCAATATGTATCTATCTGGAGTTGTATTGACTGATGAAGGAGATAGAAGAGTCATTGAATATTCTATAAAAGATGGGAAAAGAGAGATTCTTTTAGATGGAAAGAAGATAATGGATAGAAAGGAACTCATCTATAATTTTCCATCAATTGTCTTTTCCCATGAGGATATAAACTTCGTTAAGGGTGAACCAGAAAATAGAAGACGCTTCTTCGATCAGACCTTCAGTATGTACAATCCTTCATACCTCGATGAGATCAGAAGGTATAGAGTAATTCTTAACCAAAGAAATGCAGCACTCAAGAATGGACAATATTCTCTCATTCCACTTTATGATGGACGCTTGGCCATTTATGGTCTTGAAATAATGAAAGCAAGAAGAGAAGGTCTTGAAGGATTCAAGAATATATTCTCTAACTTATATAAAAAGATATCTCAAACTGATAAGAATCTTGATATCGTATACCAGCCTAGCTGGAAGGATCTTGATAGCATTGATGATATTGTAAGCTACCTTGAAAGTACCAGAGAAAGAGATAAGAAGATGAATACAACAACCTCTGGTATTCATAGAGATAAGTTCACTGTATTTGATGAAATGGGTCCATTTGTTCAAACTGGATCTACTGGACAGATAAGATTAGCATCCCTTCTCTTTAGAGTTGCTGAAGCTAGTTACTTTACAGAAAAGACTAAAAAATATCCTATTTTACTACTTGATGACGTACTTTTGGAGCTTGATAGTAATAAGAGGGCATCATTTTTAAATGAGCTGTCTGGTTATAGTCAAGCATTCTATACATTCTTACCTCGTGAAAACTACTTTGATTTCTCAGATAAATCCTATCTCAGGTATATAGTTAAGGAAGGACGGTTGGAGAATGCAGAAAAAGCCACTCGATGAAATTAGACTTTCTGCCAAGCATAAACTTACTGAAGATATGAAGGTAGGTGACTATCTCAAGCTTGTCATAGAGGACATGATAGAGAAAAGCGGAGAGGAAAGGCCTATCATTTTCGAGTGGAAAGATATTGTTGGTCCTCTTTTGTATGAGCACATAAAGATTGTATCTATCAAGGGTAGCAAATTGGTCTTGAAAGCAGATCACCCATCGTTTAGGAGTGCATTCATGCTGCAAGAGAGAGAAATTCTTAAAAAAATCCAGTCCAAATTTCCATCATCCAATATAAAATCTATACAAATATATTGACAGTTTTCCTTATCTTTCTTAAAGTTACAACTCGGACATTTCTGTCTACTTTTTTGGAAAAAAAATCAGCATTCCGATGCGATGATATTTGGAGAATAACATGAGTTACAAGGGAAAAAGAACTTACCAGCCAAGTAAGACCAAGAGAACCAGAACATTTGGTTTCCGCGCTCGCATGGCAACAAAGGGCGGCCGCCTCGTTCTTGCTCGCAGAAGAGCAAAGGGTAGACACTCTCTCACAGTTTCTGATGAGAAGAAGCCTTACTAAGATTGAAATCATTAGAAGACAGCAGGATATAGATCGCATTTTCAAACAGGGTAAGAAATATACCTGTAAGGGAATGCGATTGCTTGCTATAGAGAATGAATTTAATTTTGATCGTTTCATCGTCATCCCAGCAAAGCATTATGGTAATGCAGTTGAGAGAAATCTCCTGAGAAGAAGATGCAAGGAAATATTCAGACTCTATAAAGGAAGACGAATGCTGTCTTTCGACGAAAAAGACAAGACCCAAAAGGGTCGAGATATAGCCTTAGTAGTGTACCCTGGAAAGGTTCTCGATTTTGCCTTGCTTGAGTCCAGCCTGCATAATCTGCTGGACAGGCTAAATTGAGAATTTGTTCCCTTTCTCCTCTTTAAGCAGAGCTTCCTATTCACTTTCCTTATCAATCCACTATAAAGGTTTTTCTTTCAAGGAGAAGAAATGGATAGGAATACCATTTTAGCAATTATTCTTACGGTTATAGTCATCACTGTCGGTATGTCAGTGCAGACTATGTTCTTTCCAAGTAATCAGGAAGCTTTCCAGACAAAGGAAGGTGAAGTAGCTGTAAACGAAGTAGCTGCTTCTACTGAAACAAATAGCGATGATCTGAAGCTTACTGCTGTTGGTTCAGGATCAAATGCAACACCTTTTGAAATAAAGAACAAGGTAATGACTGTCACTCTTGATCCTAAGGGTGCATCTATCGATTCCATTGTTCTGACCGATCATAAGGACAGCAAGACAGGTAAGGAAGTAGACCTCTTTTTGAAGGATACATCAGATAGCAATGCTCTCATGATGTATTCTGATAGCACTGGCAAGAGTGCTATCGATGCTGTTTTCGATTACACAATAAATGAAACTGAAGAGCTTACAATCGTAAAATTCTCAAAGAATTTTGAAAGTGATGGCAAAAAGTTCGAAATCGTAAGACAGTATGCCTTCAGTAAGGGAAATGAATATCTCTTCCAGACATCTGTTACATTGAATTCTCTTGATGGATCAGCTCTTCCTATCAATCATTACACAATTGGTGTAGAGCCACAGGTTGGTCCAACATTCACAACACTCAATGGCAACTATGACTACAGAAGAGCTTACTATTCTCTCGATGGAAAGAATGCAAAGAAGAATGTAAACCTCAAGAATGACCATTATCTTGTTGAAAACAACGTAGATTGGGCATCAACAGCAGGCAAATACTTCTCTGTAGTCCTTATTCCTCAGGATGGTGTCGATTACACAACATACTTTGCTCAGAATACTGATGATTCTTCAGTCAGCCAGATCAACTCCTTCTATATGACAAGAAAGGGCGTTTCAGGTACTTCTGTTACAGATGTATATAGTGTTTATGGTGGTCCTAGAATCTCTGAGACACTCAATAAGTATGATCTTGCAAATGATAATGTCTTTGGACTTGCAAATCTTCACCTGAATAAGACAATGGAGACATCTTCCTGGTTCGGTTGGCTTGAGACAATCTTGAAGTATGTACTCAATTTCTTCTATAGATTCATTCCAAACTATGGTATTGCAATCATCCTTCTTACTCTTCTTATCAAGTTGCTTGTACATCCTCTCACAAAGAAGAGTATGGATAGCACAGCTAAGATGTCAGCTCTCGGTCCAAAGACCAAGGAGCTTCAGGAGAAGTATAAGGATGATCCACAGCAGCTCAATATTGCAATGTCAAAGCTTTACAAGGAAGAGGGCATCAACCCAATGGGCTCATGTCTACCAATGCTCATTCAGTTCCCTATTCTTCTTGCAATGTATGGCCTTTTGAACAACCATTTCGAGCTTAGAGGTGCAATGTTCATTCCAGGATGGATAACAGACCTTTCGGTTCCTGAAACAATCTTTACTGTTCCATTCTTCATCCCTCTTATTGGAAACCAGATCCATCTGCTTCCAATCCTCTATACTGCATCCATGATCTTCTCAATGAAGATGACACAGTCTGGACAGCCAGCACAGCCAGGTCAGGAAAGCACAATGAAGTTCATGACCTATGGTATGCCACTTATCTTCTTCTTTGTTCTCTACAATGCACCATCAGGACTTCTCCTTTACTGGTCAGTAATGAACGTCCTCTCTGTTGGTCAGCAGCTTGTAGTAAACAAGAGAAAGAAGACAGAGCTAAGCAAAGAGAAGGCTAATGGTGAAGAGAACACCATCAAATTCAGAAAGAAGAAGTGAGAGGCGCAAGATGACAAAAGAATTTGAAGCACGCACAGAAGCAGAAGCAATCCAGAAGGCCGTTGACCAGCTTGGTATCGATAGAAACAGTTTCGATGTTGAGATCATAAAGAGTGAAAAGAAGGGTTTCTTCCACAAGGGAAGTGTGACAATTCGTGTTCACGTAGCTGATATCGAAGTTGATAGCAACAATGATGACGATGATCTTGAAGAGATGAGCGATAGAATGGTTCCGGGACAGGTTCTGGAACCAGAAAACGAGAACGAAGAAAAGATTCTTGAGTTTGCTAGAACTCTACTTTCAAAGATGGGATATGAAGCTGATGTAAACATCAACTTCAGAAAGGATAGCAAGATTGGTATCAACATCGAAAGTGAACACTCTGCGATCATCATTGGAAGAAAGGGCAAGAACCTTGATGCAATCCAGCTTGTAGTCAATGTTTTTGCAGGCAATCTCGATGCAGATTACAAGATCATCGTAGATAGCGAGAACTATCGCATGAGACACGAAGAGATGATAATCCGCTCAGCATACAAGGATGCAGAGAGTGTCAGAAGAACAGGAAGAAGCAAGCTTCTTGAGCCAATGAACCCATTCGAGAGAAGACTTGTTCACACAGCCTTGAATGATTTCGATGGCGTTGAGACCAAGAGTGAAGGTGAAGGCCTCTATAAGCAGGTCAGAATCATTCCTGTAAGATAAAGGATACCTAATCCTGACTACAGATCCCGGGAGAAATCTCGGGATTTTTTACATACAGAAGATTTCAAAGAGTATGTGTAGTATTTGAGTTTTCTTTTGTTAGCTTGCCTTTCTTTAGTGCCTTTTCTTCTTAAATTGATTAAATTAGCAATATAGGAGGAATCCATTATGGAAGAAAACAGAAAAGACAATGGTACAACACCACTTATCTTAGGAATAATGTCAGTAATCTTTTCTCTGACCTTCTCAAGACTTATTGGTCTTATCCTTGGAATAATTGCAATTGTAAAGGGAAGTAAGGCTAAGGATTATGATAACGATGCAAAAGCAGGTTGGATTCTTGGAATCATAGGAGTTGCACTCTCTGGTGTACTTGTATTCATCATCCTGATGTTCTTTATCCTTTTTCTGATACCATTTACGATGCCTATGTTATGGATCTAAATTAGTAAGGGAGGCTTATTTGCCTCCCTTTGTATCTAGAAGTAAGTTTTCATTATATGATCTCTAACTTCCTTACTCTTTTCCTTTGAGAACTGAGCTCCCATCTGGTTTACTATTTCTCCTGCCAGATATGATGCAATCATTCCACATTTTTCAATAGTAAGACCATTTACATATCCAAAAAGGAATCCAGCTGCATATGTATCTCCTGCTCCTGTTGTATCAATTGGTGTAGATTTACCCTGCATAGGAATTTCTGTAATTACACCATTTTCACATGTAAAGGAGCCTCGCTTACCATTCTTTACAACTGCTATGTTGCAGATCTTTCCAAGCTTCTTGCAGCATTCATAGGCTTCATATTTGTCAAAGAGTTGGCGTGCTTCTGAATTGTTTGCAAAAACAATATCGCAATGCTTCTCAATGAGCTCTAGAAATTCATCTCTGTAGCGCCCAACAGCAAAAGGGTCTGCAACATCGAATGCAACCTTGATGTTGTTCTCGGTACAGAACTTCAATACCTTTCTGATAGCACTCTTCTGCTCCTTGGTGTCCCACATATAACCAGTAAAGTAGAAGAGAGAAGCCTTTGAAACAGATTCAAGGTTTACATCATTTTCATCATAAAGGTGGTTTGCACCTAGGAATGTGTTCATTGTTCTCTCTCTATCTTCAGAGAGAAGAATTACAGATGTTCCAGTTGGTTCATCCTTTCCAACCAGTTCATCCCTTACTCCTGTTTCCTTGAGCTTTTTCCTGTATTCTTCTGCAAGCTCATCCTTTCCAAGCCCTCCTGCGATGGTTGTCTGCACACCCAATGAACAGAGAGTTACCATTGTATTTGGCGCAGAGCCACCAGGAAGATATACAAGATCCTTATTCTTGAGATAATCGATGAGAATTCTATGCCTCTGCTTGTCGATAAGGTGCATTGTTCCTTTGTGTAAAGAGAGCTTTTCCAGATCTGAATCTGAAACAGTTGTGAGAATGTCTATAAGTGGATTACCTATTCCGTATACTTCTGCCATAGGAAAAGTATATACGCTATTAGGGAATCTAACAAACAGCGAATAGAGAAAAATAATGATTGTTGTGCTATTCTTTACATATGAGCAGCTACATTGTAAAAGGTGGAAAACGATTAAGTGGAAAAGTAAGGATCAGCGGAAATAAGAACGCTGCTCTTCCCTGTCTTGCTGCCACCTTGCTTACAGATGAATGTGTGCACCTTGAAAATATCCCAGATATCCAGGATGTCAGGGTGATGAAGAGGCTGCTTGAAGAACTTGGAACCAAGATAGATGGTAATGATTTTCGCTCAAATGTTCATTTCAATGGCCTATCAGAGAACCTTGTAGATAGTGTCAGGGGCTCCATACTTCTTGTTGGACCTCTTGTAGCCAGAGGTGAAAAGATTGTAATTCCTCCTCCAGGAGGGGATGTAATAGGTCTTAGACGACTTGATACACATTTCTTGGGTCTGTCAGCTCTCGGTGCAGAGTGTATAGTCAATAATGATGGCTATCTTACTATAAGTGCAGATAAACCATTGTCGGGAGCAGATATTTTCCTCGACGAAGCCTCTGTAACAGCGACAGAGAATGTAATAATGGCAGCATCTCTTGCTGAAGGTAGAAGCACAATCTATAACTGCGCCTGCGAGCCTCACGTTCAAGATCTTTGCCGCATGCTAGTTTCAATGGGAGCAAAGATAGAAGGAATTGGTTCAAACCTTCTCACAATAGAAGGGCAGAAAACACTCCATGGAACAAGTTATAGAATTGGTTCTGACTATATGGAACTTGGTTCCTTTATAGGTCTTGCAGCTGTAACAGGAGGGGATTTTTTACTTACAAACGTAGATACATCCTTCCTTAGCCCAATTGAGCATGGATTTAAAAAGTTGGGAATCTCTCTTGATATAAAGAAAGACAGTGTATATGTTCCTGCATCACAAAGAAGAATCATACAGAAGACCTATCTTGGTCACACCAACAAACTTGATGATGCTCCGTGGCCAGGATTCCCTGCAGACCTTCTTTCTATAATGACTGTGACAGCAACACAGATGTATGGCTCGATCTTGATACATGAGAAGATGTTCGAGTCCAGAATGTACTTTGTCGATTACCTTATTCGATTAGGTGCCGATATAATCCTCTGTGACCCTCATAGAGCTGTTGTGAAAGGTAAGACAATTCTTCACTCTGGTGTGGTTACAAGCCCTGATGTAAGAGCAGGTATGGCACTTGTAATTGCAGCCTTGTGTGCAGAAGGTGAAACTGTCATTGACAATATCGAACAGATAGAAAGGGGCTATGAGGATCTTTTAGGAAAGCTCAGGGGCGTTGGCGCCGATATTTGTGCAAAATAAGAAGATTTCAACAGATTTTACCTAGTTTTCCACAATAGTTTATTTGCATTGTTGAAAACTTTGTCATAAGTGTTGATAAGTACTTAAAAGTCAATATTCGTTATATAAAAAACATAATTTTATAATTTGTTTACATGTAAAGAATTATCAGATGAATGAAGTAATCATTTTTCAATGAAAATTATATAAGTTTAGGGCAAAAATTATTACGTCAGAAGTTTAAAAAAAGCCTGTTTATAACTCAGTTTTCAACAGGTTTTCAACAAGAGTGAATAATGTTGGTAATAACTCTGTATTTCTTGTATATAACGTGATTTACATATGTGTAAAACTGTTTTCATAAACAGATTTTCAGAAAGTGACAGGAAAAAATTAACGAGCTTCTGTCATACTTTCAATGGCTCCAACTGCAAAAATTCCAGCTGTCTCGGCTCTCAAAATATTCGTTGGAAGAAGGGCAGTTCTTGCTCCGCTATTTTCAAGTAACTCGCACTCTTCATCAGAAAGGCCGCCTTCACTTCCAACTATCAAGGAGATGGATTTATAGGAAGACGATGATAGAAGTCTTCCTAGTGTCTGTGTCTTCTCTCTCTTGCTTTGGTGGAGGAGGATCCTAAGTTCTCCCTCTTCTATATTTGGAATGTCTTCAAGAGATATTACTTCATCAAGAGATGCACGAGTTTTTGAACCACTCTGCTGAACAGCTTCCTTCATTATGGTTTCAAGTCTATCTTTTTCGTGCTCGGTCAAGTCCTTTTCCTGTGTGAACTGACTTCTTGTGAAAACAACTCTTTCTACTCCTGCTTCAGTCAGCATCCTCAGAATAGTTTCATTCTTCTTTCCCTTGCAAAGACATTGATAGACTGTAATTGGAATTATTGCATCTTTGTAAGCAGAAAGATGGTCGAGGAGAGTCTCTTCTGGTGTATCTGTTACTTCAACAGAGAGAGTATCCTCATCGATGATTGTTGCCTTGTAATAATTATCATCCACATCCTTTGCTGTGAATGTTTCACCAACACTTAATCGAAGGACCTTCAGAAGGTACTGTCTATCTCTTTTCTTAAGTGTGTAGGTCTTCTCTCCTGAAAAGCTCTTATCGAATAAAAAGACTCTCATTTTTCCTCAAAGTATTTGATCGCTTCATTTAGCACATCATCATTCATTCTATCGATCTTAGGCCTATCTTCGTAATCCATTTCATTGAGATATGCATTCCTTATCAAGATTTTGAGTAAGGTCTCTGGAACCTTTGATTCAGCATTTTCCTTGGCAAAGAGTTCAAGGTTTTCAGCCTTGAATTCTGGATGCTGCTTTATGAAGGCCTTCTCTTTTTCAAGACTGGTCTTCAGAAAGTCATAGAATGCAACAGTTTCTTCATCTGTATATTCAGGATCCTTTATTTCGATATCAGGGAGGATTCCCACCTTGTTGATATTCTCTCCATTAGGTGTGAGATAAGAGGCACTTGTGAATTTGACAAAGCCTTCGTTCCATTTGAAGACATCCTGCATTACTCCCTTTCCAAATGTCTTTGCGCCGATTGTTATGGCCTTGCCGTTATCTCTAAGGGCTGCTGTCAAGATTTCACTTGCACTAGCGGTACCTCCATTAGTGAGAATTGCGATATCAAGATCGAGATACTTTGTCCCAGCAGGGGAGGCCTGAGTTGTTATATCCTGTCTTCTTGAGCCTTCCTTGAACTTTGTAGTGACGATAGTTTTTCCACCTTCAAGGAAAACATCTGCGATCAGGAGTGCAGTGTCTACAGTACCACCACCATTGTTCCTCAGATCTATGATCAGGTGCTTTATTCCCTTGCTCTTTAGCTTATCTAGCTCTGTCGTGACAAGAGAGTACGATGATTGGTTGAAATCTGCAATCATGAGGTAGCCGATATCTGTTCCTTCGATTATTGTGCTGTCAACAGAAGGTTTTGTAATCTTTTCCCTGACTATGGTTACATCAAAGACAGCATTTCCTCTATGAATAGTGAGAACTACTGGTTCTCCCTCGTGGCCTCTTATCATTTTGCTTGCTTCTGTTGCAGTCATATCTGTTGTACTTTCCTTGTTGATATGGCTGATAAGGTCACGGCTCCTTATGCCAGCTCTGGCCGCTGGGCTATCAGGAAATGGTGATACGATCTGGACCATGTAGGTGTTTGGATCTGAAAAATCTCTTGCTTCGAGCTTATATTTAGTAAGATATGTACCAATTCCTATATATGTGCCATCGATATTTTCTTCAAAGTCCTCAGCGAAGTCCTTTGGGATGTATTCAGAATAAGGGTCATCGAGTGCTGAAAGCAGACCTGCTGTGAGCGCTTCATTTACCTTTTCAATGTCGATGTCATATAAAAAGTAGGTGTTCAGATATTGATATAGCGAGTTAAGCCCGATCAGTGATGAAGAAATACCACTGTTGTAGATATTCATCCCACCATTTGCCTTGGCAGTAGTTGTGAAGAATTCTTTGTCTGCAGAGGCGTATAGTGAAAGCGATATAGTTACAGACAGAATTAAAGCTGTCAGAGTTTTTCTTATTTGCATGAGAATATAATAATTAAAATTGCAAACCCTATAAAGAGCGAATTCGCTATGATTGAAAACACTAGATAAGATTATTACACTTAATCTATGCTGTATTTGTATATAAATTATCCATCCTTCATAAAGCCAGAGATTTTTTCCTTCCTTCCTGTGCGATGGTATTCCCTAATGTATATTGTTGCCTTCTTCGTAACTCTTGTTATCTTCCAACATCTTTGTAAAAAGGAAAAAATACTTAGTAAGGATGAGTGTGAGAATATCCTTATAGCGGGTTTTTTGAGCCTCCTTATCTTTGCCAGGGTCTTTTCTTGCCTCTTCTATTCCGATTGGAAATTCTATCTTGCACATCCTCTTCATATGTTCTGGCCATTTGAGGGAGGTCGCTTTGTAGGACTTCCTGGTATGAGCTACCATGGCGGTCTTTTTGGTGCCTTTGTTGGCGCCTATATCTATTGCCGCATCAAGAAGCATAACTTGCTCAAGGTTGGTGATGTAGTAGTTTCAGCAATTCCTTTCGGTTATACATTTGGCCGCATTGGAAACTTCATTAATGCAGAACTCTATGGCAGAGTAACGACATCTTCCCTTGGTATGATTTTCCCTAATGCCTCTAGATTTGATACCAACCTTGAATGGGTTCAGGAGGTTGCACGAAAAGTTGGACTTGAGATAATTCCAAACTCCTTCATCAACCTTCCTCGCCATCCTTCACAGCTATATGAAGCACTATTTGAAGGTCTTGTTACAGGTCTCATCCTTTACTTCATCACAAGACCATACTTCAAGAAGCATAACTTCAAGGATGGCTCCAATGTGAGCATGTATCTCATCCTATATGGCTTTTTTAGATTCTTTATCGAATATTGCCGTCAGCCAGATGCTGATATCGGATATGTAATAGCACTATCGGACAGAAGCGATAATATCGCTCTTTTCCAGTCCTTCTTGAATATATCAAAAGGCCAGATTTTCTGTCTTTTGATGGTCTTAATCGGCATCTTGATGCTGATAATTGTAAATATAAGGAGGGATAAAGATGAAAAAAAGCGTAAATGACAGAGTTAGCGTACTTCGTAGTCTCATGCAGAAAGAAAACCTTTCTGCCTACTACATAACAGGTACAGATCCTCACATGAGCGAATATGTCTCTCCTAGGTGGAGAACACTCTCCTTTATCTCGAGCTTTACAGGAAGCGCAGGTTCTGTCCTCATCACAGAGGATAAGGCCCTGCTGTGGGTAGACAGCAGATATTACATTCAAGGTGCAAAGGAAATCGAGAATAGCGAATTTACCTTGATGAAAACAGAAGAGATAACGATAGAAGAATATATGAAGAAAAGCCTTCCTGAAGGCAGTGTAGTTGGAATAGAAGAGAAATCTGTGAGCATAAAATCCTTCCTTTCCTTGAAGGAAAAGCTTTCAGGCAAAAAGATAGAAGTAAGGACAACAAAAGATCTTCTTCAACCAATCTGGACAGATAGACCAGAGGAGCCTTTTTCAATCTTGCGAGAAGTCAATATCGCATATGCAGGGCTCACAAGAGAAGAAAAGCTTGAAAGAGTCAGAGAAGAGCTAGAAAAGAGTGGTGCTGACTTTACATTCATAAGCAGTCTTGATGATATAGCCTGGCTTACAAACCTCAGAGGTGATGACATCCTTTATAATCCAGTATTTCTTTCCTTTGCCTTTGTAGATAAAAAGAAAGCAATTCTCTTTACATCACGAGAACGTTTTGACAAAGAACTATTGAAGAAGGTCGGAGAGTGCTTTGAGGTAAGAGAGTATGAAGATGCTTATACAGCACTTCCTTCACTTAAGAATGGAAGAGGTTATTATGACAGAGCAAAGTTGAACATGAGCTTCTATCCATTTATCCAGGATGACGATATATTGCATTGTGATATAACGACCACCTTGAAAGCAAGAAAGAACATGATAGAGCTGAGAGGAATGCGAAGAGCTCATAAACTAGACGGCATTGCCTTTGCATCATTCATGGCAGAGCTTAACAAGGTTCCTGATGGCTCTTTAACTGAAATAGATGTCTCAAACGCTCTTGAAGAGCAAAGAAAGAAGCTCGATGGCTATATCGGGCCATCATTTGCTCCAATTTCAGCCTTTGCTGAAAATGGTGCAATTGTGCATTACAGTGCAAATGAGGAGTCAAACAGAAGGATAGATAAAGATGGACTACTAGTTCTCGACACTGGCTCTCAATTTACCTTCGGCACTACAGATCTCACAAGAACACTGCTTTTTGGTAAGGCAAAGAAGGAAGAGAAGATCGACTACACGTTAGTCCTCAAAGGCCACCTTGCTCTTGCAAGTCAGCGTTTTATCAAAGGAACTAGAGGCTACCAGCTTGATATACTTGCACGCCAATATCTATGGACTGCAGGAATGACTTATTCTCATGGAACAGGGCATGGTGTTGGCTGTGGTCTGAGTGTTCATGAAGGACCGGCGAGAATATCACCAGCTGCGATAGATGTCCCTCTTGAAGAGGGTATGGTCCTTTCAGATGAACCAGGTGTATATAAGGAAAATCGCTATGGAATAAGGATCGAGAACCTTATTGCAGTTGAAAAGAATGTCACTACTGAGTTTGGTGAATTCCTTTCTTTCGAGGTTCTCTCTCTTGTCCCATACGAAAAGGCTCTCATAGAGACCAAGCTTTTGACTGACAATGAGATTACTCTAATCAACGCATATCATAGCTGGGTAAGAGATGAGCTAATCGATGAAGTTGATGACAAGACAAAGGTTTGGCTTGAGGAGGCAACTTCTCCGCTTTCTAGAGAGTAGCTATTTGTAGGAAATATAAATATAATAGGACAAAATAAAGGAAAAACAATCATGGTTGAAGCCTTAAAGAAAAATGGAAAGATTTCCCGAAAGGGACCAGTAGTTCTCGTCATAATGGATGGCGTTGGTTTTGGTAAGTATAAGGATGGGGATGCCGTAGCTGCCGCTATGACAAAGAATCTCGATAAGCTATATGCCGCTTATCCTTGGACAAAGCTCAAGGCTCACGGTCTTGCTGTAGGGCTTCCTTCTGATGCCGATATGGGTAACAGTGAGGTTGGACACAATGCAATGGGCTGTGGTCGTGTATTTAGCCAGGGTGCTGCACTTGTATCCGAGTCTATAAACTCAGGAAAGATGTTCGAGGGTGAAACCTGGAAGAAGTTAGCACACTCTGCAGCTTCCAAGGGTTCAACACTCCACTTCATCGGCTTACTTTCTGATGGTAATGTTCACTCCCATATCGACCACTTGAAGGCAATGGTAGAGAGAGCAAAGAAAGATGGCGTTAAGAAGGTTAGAGTTCATGCACTTCTGGATGGAAGAGATGTAGGTGAGATGAGTGCTTTTGACTATTTCGATCCATTCCAGAGCTTCCTTGAAAGCCTCTCTGATGACTCCTTCGATGCAAGAATTGCATCTGGTGGTGGCAGAATGGTTATCACAATGGACCGCTACAATGCCAACTGGGATATGGTAAGAAAGGGCTGGGAGACACATGTTCTCGGAGAAGGTAAACAGTTTGCTTCTGCACATGAAGCAATTGAGACACTTAGAAAGGAAACTGGTGCAATTGATCAGGACCTTCCTCCTTTTGTCGTAGCAGAAAATGGCAAGCCAGTTGGTACTATCGAAGATGGAGACTCTGTAATCCTCTACAACTTCCGTGGCGACCGTGCTCTTGAGATTACAAAGGCATTCGAAGCTAAGGAACTTGCTGAGTTCGATAGAAAGAGAGTTCCTCTGGTCGAGTATGCTGGCATGATGGAGTATGATGGAGACCTTCACGTACCTGCACAGTACCTCGTATCTCCTCCATCAATTGATAGAACAATGGCAGAATACCTCTGCGCAACAGGAATCAAGCAGTTCTCAATCTCTGAGACTCAGAAATATGGTCACGTTACATACTTCTTCAATGGTAACAAGACTGGCAAGTTCGATGAGAAGCTTGAGGAGTATGTTGAAATTCCTTCCGATATCGTTCCTTTCGAACAGAGGCCTTGGATGAAGTGTGCTGAGATTGCAGACAGAGTCATCAAGGAAGTCGAGAGCGGAAAGTGGGATCTTATCAAGCTCAACTTCCCAAACGGCGATATGGTTGGACACACTGGTGTCTTTGAAGCTGTTGTCTGCTCCATGGAGGGCATGGATCTTCAGATTGGAAGAATCTGGGATGCTGTATCAAAGGCTGGCGGTGTAATGATTGTAACTGCAGATCATGGCAATGCAGATGATATGTATGAGCACGGAAAGGATGGCTCTCTCAAGCTCAAGAAGGATGGAGAACCAAAGAGCAAAACAAGCCACTCTCTCAACCCTGTTCCTTGTATCGTTTGCGACTCTGCTTACAATGGTGAGTATTCAAAGGATCTGAAGACAGGTCTTGGAATTTCTTCCATCCCTGCAACGCTGATGAACTTCCTTGGATACGATGCTCCAGCAGATTACGATCCATCAGTAATTACATTGAACTAAAAGAACTAATATCAGTTATGGGGGTGTTAAGAAAGTCCGAAAAATTAAGGATTTGCTGAACACCCTCATTTTATGCTCAAATTTCAAGACTTTATAAAAGACTTATGCCCGGGGAATCGAACCCGGGGCATAAGGTGTAAAATGAAACTGCAAGGATCATTTTACATGGGATATTTTAGCACAAAACAGGGATTTTTGTCCTGTTTCTACACTATAGATGTTGAGAAAACAGCAAAAATCGACAAGATACTTGAATTGTTGGAGTTGTCAGGAGTGTGTTAGGACTTCTTACACAATTTACAATCAGATTCCCCTCCGCTGATGGCTATTAGAAGCTCTCGTTTGAGATACTCATCCTTTACCTTCATAAAAATGAACTCCTAATTGGATTTTTGGTCCGACTGGAAGGTAACACGTCGCTATAAAGGACAGTGGCTATTTTTTCTCTGATGGAATAGAAAAGAGGCTTTCCCTGTTTAAGAGAAAGCCTCAGAGCATCAATATAATCTTTTAGGCTATTGCCTTTTTAGATTTTGTGTTGATAAGAATTACCAATGCAACACCCAGAACACCAACGATATCAGTTACTGAACCTGGGTAGATAAGCATCAAGCCAGCAACTGCTGAGCAGATTCTCAGCCAGGATGGCATCTTAGTGCGATAGAAGCCTTCGAGGGCCATTGATACACCAAAGAGACCTACCATGCTGGTGATAATTCCCTGGATTGCCTTCAATACTCCCTGATCCATCAAGAGCATTGATGGGTTGAAGCAGAAGACGTATGGAACGATGAAGGCAGCGATTGCCAGCTTCGTTGCGTTGATAGCAGTCTTCATAGGATCTGACTTTGCAATTGCAGAGCCTGCGTAGGCAGCTAGGGCTACCGGAGGCGTGATATCTGCAACGATACCAAAGTAGAATACGAAGAAGTGAGCTGCAACACGTGGAATTCCCAGTGTGATGAGAATAGGTGCTGTTGTTGATGCCATGATACAGTAGTTAGCTGTTGTAGGAACACCCATACCGAGGATGATACAGCTGACCATTGTCAGGAAGAGAGCGATCAAGAGACCCAATGCAGGGTTTGGAATGCTCTGGCTAATTGAGACAATAGTACTGATCAAGCGGGATGCGAGACCTGTTACAGTGATACAGCCTGCAACCATACCAGCCATTGAACATGCAACAATAACTGTGATACAGCTTCTGCCACCAGCAGAAAGGGATTCATAGATCATCGATAATGATTTCTTTGCAACTCCCTTTATATTCTTCTCTGCTTTCACGTTATTTGGAATAGCAACTAGAATTGCAACTAGGATTGCAAGTGTTGCTGAGTATGCCAGGGATCTGATGTTAGCAGATACCAGAGCGACTAGAATAACGAGAGGAAGCAACAGATAAAGTTCCTTTGCAAGAACTCTGAGCTTTGGTAGCTTATCTCTGCTTGTTCCCTTGAGTCCGAGCTTCTTTGCTTCAAGATGAACAGAAATGAAGATTCCTGAGAAGTAAAGAGCTGCAGGAAGGATTGCCCAGAGAGCTACACGCATGTATGGCTCTCCCATGTACTCTGACATGAGGAATGCTGCGGCTCCCATGATTGGAGGCATTATCTGTCCACCTGTTGAGGCTGCAGCTTCTACTGCTCCTGCGAACTCACCTTTGTACCCAGTTTCCTTCATCATCGGAATGGTGACGGAGCCTGTAGTTACAGTGTTACCGACACTGGAGCCGGAAACCATACCGCACAGAGCAGAAGAGATAACTGCTACCTTTGCAGGACCACCGGATGCCCAACCAACTAGAGAGTTTGCAAGTGAGATAAAGAAGTTTGCAACACCTGTTCTCTCAAGGAAGGCTCCGAAGATAATAAAGATTGCAATGAACTTGGCACAGACCTGAAGTGGAGTAGACATGAGACCGCTTGTTCCATAGTACATTGTGTAGATTACACGAGGAAGGTTCTGTCCACTTATGAAGGTGTAGACGAGAAGCAGTCCTACAACACAAAGGATAGGAAGGCCAACACATCTTCTGCAGAGCTCTGCCATTACGAGGATGGCAATGATACCAATTGCAAGATAGAAGGTTGCGTTAGGGATTGCAGATTCACTAAGCGGGTTGATCTTACTTGCAGAGGTAATGGTCATTACCAATTGATTGTAGTTAAAGCAATAATAGAAGAAACAGAAAGCACCAACAGCCATGATAACTAAGTCATACCATGGGATATAGTTCTCTCTGACATGCTTCTTTGATGCAGGATAGGTCAAAAAGCCCATAATTACAGAGAAACCCAGGAAAGCTGTGAGTCGAACTGGGATATCTGCTGTTGAAAAGAGGGTAGACCAGATGCAGTAACAGGAAAAGAATGCTGTTATTGCGTTTACTACAATCTTAGGAAGTCCGCTCCAGATTCTGGTAGCGGACTCCTTATCGAATTTTCTCAAAATGTGCTCTGCCGAATTCTCGGCAGAGTGTTTCTTGATGTCTTCAGCCATTATTTGCTTCCGTATGTTCCAGCAGGAATTGTGTACTTGCTGTAGAATGGGGATGCTGAAATGAGCTTATCTGCATGAGCGTCATCAATATTTACGAGGTATACAGTCTTTGCTGTAGCAAGGTCTGTGATAGCAGTGGTAGGAGCACCAGCTACGATGAATGCAGCGTCGATCTTGCCATCCTTGAGGCTATCAGCAGAATCGCCGAAGCTCTGGTATACAGCCTTTACATCCTTTTCGGTGAGGCCATAAGCATCGAGAACGTCGATTGCATTGAAGTAAACACCAGAACCGATAGCACCGATGGATACTGATCTGCCCTTGAGGTCTGCACCACTTGCGATGTCACTCTTTGTTGTTACGATCTGTACCTGCTCCATATAGAGAGCTGCGACAACGCTGAAGCCCTTGACTGGAGAAGTGAAGAGTCTCTCACCATTGTATGCATAGCTCATAACATCAGACTGTAC
This sequence comes from Spirochaetales bacterium, assembly GCA_017478205.1. GTDB lineage: Bacteria > Spirochaetota > Spirochaetia > Sphaerochaetales > Sphaerochaetaceae > Bullifex. The sequence continues at coordinate 45,308 of JAFVDZ010000024.1, forward strand.
GAAGCCAAGCTGTACGTCGTTAGCAGAGAGGTCTTCGATGTTTGCCTTGGAACCACCAGAGGTAACAGCAGTAACTGAGTAAGGTGTGTTCTTGGTTACGTAACCAGCGAGAACGCTACCGAAACCATAGTATGTACCTGTATCACCACCTGTACCGAAGTTAAGAGAGGAAACCTTACCGTTACCAGCACCTGACTTTACAGAAGCAACATTGTAGCCCTTTTCAGCAAAGTACTTTGCTGCACCTGGGTGATAAGGAACAGCTGATACGGAGGAAGCGAATGCCAGGTCGAGTTCGTTGCCCTTAGCATGCTGGCCAGCGATAGCAGCCTTGTTGTCGAAGATGGACTTTACGATTGCATATACTTCATCAGTAGGAACATCATCACGTACGATTACGACAGCACCAACTGCGACAGTGTTGGTATCAACGTTAGCAACGCTTCTGGAGGTGTCTGCTGCAGCCTCCTTGGAACCACTTGCTGCAACAAAAGATACTGCGAGAGCGAGAACCATTAAAATCAAAAAAACTTTCTTCATAAGGAAAAACCTCCTTGTTTGTTACAAAAACCATGCTAGCAAAATGAAAAAAAATATAAAAACAGAAATTTCCAAAGATTAATAGGTACTTGTCACAACCTTTTAGTTGTGGTTGAATATTTCTATGAACTTCCTAGTTTTACGCTACTTCAAGACTGTTGCCTCTGAACTGAATATCACTCATGCGGCAAACAAATTATATATTTCACAGCAGGCATTGAGCTCACATATAAAGAATCTGGAGGATGAGCTGGGCGTAAGGCTGTTCAATAGAACACCTCGCCTTTCGCTTACCGATGCAGGAAGGTGTCTCTATGAGGCAGTTTTGGGTTTCGATGAAGTGAATGAAACACTGAACGACAAATTGAATGCGATAAGGAACGAAGAGCGAGGAGAGCTGAGAATTGGGCTTTCATTCACTAGAGGGCAGTTCATTCTTCCCCAGGTCCTTCCTGAATATGCTCAAAACCATGCACTTGTACATATAAATATATATGAAGAGAGATCTCATGTTCTAAGAGATAGACTTTTGAAAGGGGAAATTGATTTCTGGATTTCAGCAGACGATGTAAATTTCGAAGGAGTTATAAAGGAGCCTCTCTTTAGAGAGAACTTCTTTATGGTAATTCCTGAAAAGATTCTGGAAGCCCATTATGGTAAGAGGAAGGCTAAGGAGATCTTTCTGGATTTCAGGATCGAGGATGTAATCGAGTGTCCATTCATTCTCCTTACTCCTGGAAACCGAAGCCGAGATCTTTTTGATAACATAATAAGATCGAGAAAGCTCACACCGAATATCATATTGGAAACAGATAATGCACAGACTGCATTTGCTCTAGCTCAGAAGGAGATGGCCCTTACTCTGTATTCTGATATGTTCCTCAGAAACTATACTTCTACATTGAATCCTTCTGTTCGACTCATATCCATGCAGAAGTACATCCCAAGTGATGTTCTGTACATATACCACAATGAAGATAGTCTCTCTTCAAAATATAAGCAGAAATTCCTTGAGGATATGCACAAGGCATTTTTGCCTATAATGAATCAATAGCCGTGTGGGCTGACAAGGCAGAGCATTGCGATTCCGATAAAATAGAAAATTGCTCCAAGCAGTGTCACAGGGAAGAAACCTGCAATTATGATCATGTGCCCAAGGCTAAGGAAAACGAAGGTAAAAAAGCGCTTCAATGCATAGCTTTCCTTGTCCTTCAGGAAGTTTGCAAAATAGGTCATAAGGCCAAGTAGCATGATAGAGAAAGCAACTAGCCAGATACCCATGCTATGGCTATTTGGCATGTGACGGTTGCTGTTTAGTGGAAGCTTGATTGCTATGATCAAGGCTGTCGCAATCCCCAATCCTGCATAGATATTGTGGTGCCTTGATGTGTTTGTATTGTCATAGTTGATGACAGCAGCAAAGAATAGAACGATCTCTGTGCACAGAAGGAAGAAGAAGAACAGCTTCTGGTTGAAGACATATGGAAGCATTGTTATGCCAATATATTCTTCGATACTTGGGATATATGCGACAGAGCTCATAGATATGAAAAATAGATAGATTGGGATAAGGGAACCTTCTGCAACTGTTACTCTGTGCTTCAGGCTAAGAATGAAGATCGGGAAGATCGAAAGAAGTAGAAGCAATAATAGAGGAAGATAGAAAATAATGACCTCAATATGGTTTATAAGATCATTATCCATACTCCTGAAAAGAGTATATCCCAACAGCCAGAACATAAATAGGGCTGAAAGCACCTGGAATATAGATACGAGTTTGGAAAAGCGTCGACTGTTCACCAATTATTCTCCTCAACCTTATTATATACCTTAATTCTTCTATCGCATAATAGAGCACCAAGCAGACCAATTTCTATATCTAGAGAAGCAGAAAGTGCACTGATAAGTGGAAGAACCCCAATTATTGTCATCTCAGCACCATAAAGGTTTATATCAGCAAGCTGGAAAGCTATTGCAATTATGAATACAGCTTCGAGCCCTCCACCAGCTATCGAAGATGAGAAGCTTGCAAAGCAGCAGAGCAAAGTAATTACAACAACCTCATATAAGCTTGGCATACTCCCTGCTGCAGAGAAGATGACACTGAGTGCACATATTACAGCAACAGATGCAGATCCAGCTCTTCCTATGACACTTAAAAGAGGAATAGAGGAAGAGGAAACTCTTCTTCTGATGCCAAATTGGTCTTTCAATGTAGATTCAAGCATTGGAGATGCAAACACATAGCTTCCTGTGAAGAATGCAGATAAGAGGACAGGAAGACTCTTGAAGATGGCGAACCAACCATTCACTTTAAATAGTGTCAGGGCAGATAGAAGTAGAGGCAGGATGATGAGGCCTATGAACAAGGCTGCAGCAAAAAGGAAAAGCGGAAGAGCTGGATAGAGCAACAATGTCTTTTCCTGGATGAGCTCTAAAAAGAAGAGGCTCGAAACTGGATAGAGCAGGATAAAGCCAAGAGTTTTATACATCCTTGCTATCCTATACATGACAACAGAGAATGAGTTCATCAATCTGTATGCGGGTTTCACTGTCTCCATGTCCGGTTTCAGAGCAAGTCCAAAGAGATATGAAAAGATGATAGCAGGGAGGAAGAAGTCAGTTAACTTTGAAAGTGTATAGACGATATTTCCTGAAAAAAGAGAGTCTCCTGCTGATGAAAATGAAGATGGCAAGATAGATGTAAAGTAGCCTTCTGTGCCAGCTGTCGAACTTGCAGGAAATGGAATAGCGATAAAGTAGATTGCCAAAGCACAGAGAAGAGGAAGTATAAAGGCCGTCAAAAGAGACCAATATAGTGATGGAATGATTACTTTTCTTGTCAGATGATACTTTTTCAAACTCGCTGCAGCTGGAGGGAGTGCAAAAAGGATCATTGGAAGAAAGATAAATGCACCAAGCCTCATCGCATAGCTTGAAAGATTCATGAAAAGAGATGCTGCAATCGTGCTGTCCTTAAATACTAATGCTGTAATGGCACCAAGAATGATGGCTCCTAGGTAGGTAATCAAGGGAATCATAGAAACATCGTAATATCAAACCCCTTCGAGGTCAATTCGAAGGGGCTTGAGTGATTGTTTTACTTGAGGAAGTCGTCAAGCTTATAAAGTGCAAGTGATTCCTTTCTCAGAAGCTCGCCGATGTACTTTTCACTGTTGAATGCCTTATCAGGACAGAGTGTCTCAAAGGAGAGTGCTGAAACGATGATCAACTGCTGCAAGAGCTCCTGACCATACCAGGTGACACCCTTATATTCATTGCACTTGATCTCTCCTCTGTTCTCTTGGCTTTCAAGCAGATGAGATATGATCTTGATAGGCTTTTCATCCTTTACTTCCTCGATCATGTAGCCAAGTACATCGAAGAGGGCTGCAAAGTGAAGTGTTCTATGAAGCTCTGTCTCATTTAGGCCATGCTCCTTTGCCCAAGTGGCAAAGAAATGGGTCAAGAGCAGTTTGTCTGCGGCAACGAGTGCTTCTCTTGGTGATCTGGATTTCTCAGAAAGGAATGGCTTGATGAGCAAAGCAGCTGCAACAATGAGTTCAAGTTCCTTCATTACAGAAAATATCTGCTTTTCAGTCTTTCCACTCATCAGCTTTGCAAGTCTCTTGACAAGAGATACAAGTTGCTTTGGATTGATATCAACAGGTCTCTGAGGAATAGCGGAAAGGGTTGCCATATCGAAATTCTCACTTTCGCTGTAGAGCCTTGTATAGGTGTCTGCAACAGAAAGGATGAATCTTCTCTGCTCTGTGACATCAGCCTTTGCTGTGAGAAGGTTTCTTATCGAGCTGAAGAATTCAGGCGATCTGAAATATTCAAGAGCTCTATAGACTGGTTCAAGCTTCAGAAGAGCAATGGCAACAGCGATGTTGCTCACTCCTCTTCCCTGGAGGAAGTCAGAAAGTCTTCTGTATGAACCATCAGTATCTACAACCTCTCTTATGTTCCAGAGAACCTTTGTGTCATAGCCATCGATTGTGAAGCTATAGCCATCGTTGAGGATCTTTGAAGATGGAGCAATGAATGTAAGGCCTGAAAGGAAGTCGTCATAGATGACAAACCTGTCATCACCCTGATGAAGACCAAGGTTCTCTGCAAGAGTAGTTGTTGCAGTATGATTGCCTGCAGCTGACTTTATCAGCTTAGGGCAGGAGGTCTTGATGGTTGCAGAGACTCTCTCATACTGGTTGTTGACGATAACAAGTGTTCTTTCAGAGCCGTAACCATTTGCATATGCGAAGATGGATTCTTCGACATGTCCATAGTTATATGCATCATAGAGGTTGAAGTGCTCTACTCCAGAGAAGAGGTATCTCTTTCTGAGGAGAGGGAAAATCCTTCTGTAGTGTTCACCGACGAGGTAATCATTTGGATATTCGTTGTAGTATGCTCTCTTATACTCCATGCCATACTTTTCTCTGAAGCCTTCGATCTGTCCATGACCGAACATTGGAAGACCTGGGAGGGTCGAAAGGATTGTACAGATACCGAAGTAGCGGTTTCCATCACCGAACTGGGCAATTGCAGTATCCTCATCAGGGTTGTTCATGAAGTTGACATATCGTTTGAGAATTTCAGGGTCGAAGAGAAGTGTATTCTTGATCGAAAGTCTATACTTATTATTCTCCTGTCTCTTGAGCATGTTCATGAAGGCACTGTTATAAACACGGTGCATACCAAGAGTTCTTACGAAGTAGCCCTCGAGCATCCAGAAAGCTTCTGCAAGCAGAAGTGTATCAGGAACTTCCTTTGCAACGCGGTCTACAACCTCTCTCCAGAACTCCTGAGGAATTCTATCATCGAACTCCTGCTGGCTGATTGCATGGACGAATCTGCCTGGGATGTCTCCACCTGTACCTGGCTGTGGATACCACAGTCTCTGGATGTGGCGCTTAGCAAGTGTCATTGCTGCATCGAAGCGGATGATAGGGAAATTCCTTGCAACGAAGAGAATCTTCTGAATGACAGCTTCTCTTGCAACTGGATTGAGATAGTCGATCTGTGCTGTATCATTCCAAGGCATGCTGGTTCCATCATTACCATGGAAGACGTACTTGACCTCTCCTGTTCTCTTGTTTCTTCTCATGAAGGTGACAGCTGCATCAGTTTTAGAGTAGTAGTGGTCCTCGATTTTGATTTCGATATCAGGGTTCTTTGAGAAGTCAGGACCATTGTAAGTGTAGTTAGGGAATGGAGGATAATCCTGGCTGATGAAATACTCTGGGTGGTCGTACATCCAGTTGCTATCAAGACCAGTATGGTTTGGAACCATATCGGATGCGAGCCGGATTCCTCTTGCATTACATCTCTGACGGAGGTTCTCCAAAGCCTGCCAGCCACCGATAGATTCACTTATCTCATAATCCTTGAGGGAGTATGCAGAGGCTTCGGCATCTTCGTTTCCACACATCACCTTGATCTCTCTTGAAGCATCAGATCTCTCCCAGAGACCGATAAGCCAGAGGGCAGTGAAGCCTCTTTCTTTAAGCATATCAAGTTCGTGGTCTGGAATCTGATCGAGGGTGCGGATCTCTCTCTTGTACCACTTTGAAAGCTGGTCAAGCCAGACAAGGGTGCACTTTGCCATCATGACAACCTTTGGCATCCAGTCTGTATCACTACTGAAGGCTTCATATTCATTCTGAAGTCCAGAGTAGTCCATTACGTTAGTAGGAGCTCCTGCTCCACCACCATTTCCTCCTCTGTCCTTGTCCTCTGTTGTCATGAAGTCGAGTGTGGATTCGAGAAGGCGTAGCAGATCCTCTCCGATTATATTTGTCCAGTTCTTTGCGATGAACTTGATCTGATCTTCAAGACTATCTGGGTACAATCTTGCAGGGCGGTCCAAGAAGCTGAAGATATCTTCATCGCTTCCACCTGTGAAAGTATCTATATCAAGATTTGCTTTACCGATGATATCTCTGACTTCTACCATCTTTTCTGGGTAAACGAGATCAGATGGTCTGATTAGAGGCTCAGATGCCTTGAGAAGGGCAGGGTTTGCTACCATGACCTCTCTTACAAAGAAGTCTCTTGTTGCCTCCTCTCTTACTTTCTTTCCATCTGGCTTGGTGCTATCAAGCAGAGGAGAAGGAAACTGCATATTATAGAAGTTGATGACATTCTCAAGGGAAGGGTCCTGTCCAATCTTATCTAGGGACTCAGCAATGAGTCCTGGGTTACTTCTCTTTATATATGCATCGAATACGTACTGATATAGCTCATGGAGGATACCAGAAGCAAAAACTCTTGCAGGAGAGAGGAAGATGGAGCCATTCTTTCTCTTTTGGTCTTCATTAAAAGAAAAAGCGATATTATTCGCATCATCATAAAGGTTTTTCAGTTCACTTGTAGTTATGAAAAGAGGGCGTTCAACACCTAGCTCCTCTCGAGTCTTCCTAGCTATTCTAAAATCTCTAGCATCCATAACAAATATTTCCTCCCTTCAAGAATATTTTAAAGGAAAACAGAAAAAATGGTAGTGCTGTTTTATTATTTGATTTTTACTTCTTTTGGCAGAGATTGGTCACTTTCAAGCAAGAATGCTGACTTTTCAATTACCTGTTCAAGGAGAACTCTTTCATCATTAGTGAAATTTGATGTGACGTAATTTCTAACATCGTTATGCTTTGGTCTTCCAATTCCTATCCTCAGACGGAGGAAAGAGTCTGTGCCAAGGCGCTCCTTTATCGACCTAAGTCCGTTGTGACCCTGCAAGCCACCTCCAACCTGAAGTCTGGCAACTCCCAATTCAAGTTCAAGGTCGTCGTGGATAATTACAATATTATCCGCCTTGATCTTGAAAAAGGAGGCAGCTTCGCTTACTGCAGTGCCTGAAAGGTTCATATATGTCATTGGCTTCAGGATTATATCATTTCCAATCTTTGCATATGCACTATGAAACTTCACTTGATATGAAAGTGATGGGTATAGAATATCGGCCATGATGAAGCCAGCATTGTGCCTAGTCTTCTCATATTCCTTGCCTGGATTTCCTAAAAATACCAACAAACGTGACATGATTGGAGAATAATAGCTTCAGCGACTCTTTTCAACACCGATCTTGGGGCAAGACATCTTTTCAGGACATTTCGAGCAGAATGGAGAGATGGGAGTACAGATACTCTGCCCATATGCAACAAGCAATTCATTCAGAGGAATCCAGAACCTTCTTGGCATGATATTTTCAAGAGCTTTCTCACTCTCTTCAGGAGTTCTTGTAGCTATCCATCCCATGCGATTCGATATCTGGTGAACATGACAATCTACACAGATTGCATCGATTTCGAATCCAAGATTCAGTACAAGGTTAGCTGTCTTGATCCCCACACCCTTCAAGCTGAGAAGCTCTTCTTTTGAAGAAGGAACCTTTCCACTAAAACGAGTTATCAACTCTCTTGAAATATCCTTTAGCTGGATAGCCTTGCGCTTAAAGAAGGCACAAGGATAGATGAGGCCCTCTATCTCTTCTGTTTCAAGTGCTTCTAGATGAAAGACATCGGGTGCTTTCGAAAGCAGTCTCTCACTTGCTTTTATCGTCACTTCATCCTTTGTCCTTAGAGATATGAGGGTTGAGACAAGGATTGCAAAAGGATCATTTTTGCACTCGAATGCGATCAGGGAGACAGAAGGAAGTTTTTTGCTTTCCTTCCATATCGTCTCCTTGAAAGAAGAAAATATCCTGTCAAAATATTCCTCAGAATGAATTTGTTTGTTTCTGTGCTCTGTTTCGACACTCATATTATTGAATGATAATGGTTTGCTAACTAGAATCAAAGCCATGATCGTCATTTTGAAAAATAATATTACGCCTCAGGAAAAGGAAAAGATCAAAGACATTCTTGAAGAAAGAGGCTTCATCATCAAGGAAATCAAGGGCCATCAGGAAACTGTTCTTGGTGCCGTTGGCATGGCACACATGGACCTCAGAGAGGTCGAGGTACTTCCAGGAGTTGCTTCCGTTGTTCCAATCTCAAAGCCTTACAAGCTAGCATCTAGAGAGCTCAAGAAAGAAGATACAATTGTCACTGTCGGAAAGAATAAGGTAAAGATCGGTGGCAATCGTGTTGTCATAATGGCAGGTCCTTGCGCAATCGAGTCCAGAGACCAGATCATGGAGATCGCAGCAATGGTCAGAGAAGCAGGTGCTGTAATCCTTCGTGGAGGTGCCTTCAAACCACGAACTAGCCCATATTCCTTCCAAGGTCTCGGAGAAGAGGGCTTGAAATATCTCAGAGAGGCTGGTGACAAGTATTCAATGCCTGTATGTACAGAGGTCGTCTCCCCTCGTGATGTTGCCATGATGAGCAATTACATCGATATGTTCCAGATCGGAGCAAGGAATATGCAGAACTTCGAACTCTTGAAGGAGGTCGGCAAGACAGGCATGCCTGTTTTGTTGAAGCGTGGCCTATCTGCAACAATTGAGGAGTGGCTTATGGCTGCTGAATACCTCATGGCAAACGGAACAGACCAGATAGTTCTTTGCGAAAGAGGTATCAGAACCTATGAAAAAGTAACTAGAAACACTCTCGACTGCTCTGCAATACCTGTTTTGAAGAAACTCACACACCTTCCTGTCATCGGGGACCCTTCCCATGCAACAGGTATCAGAGATCTAGTTTCTCCTATGGCACTTGCTATCGTAGCAGCTGGTGCTCATGGTATTACCGTCGAAGTTCACAACCATCCAGAGAAGGCTCTTTCCGATGGTCCACAATCTCTCTATCCTCAGCAGTTCGAGAAGCTCGTTAGAGATATTCAGGCACTCTGCCCAGTAGTTGGAAAATCTCTAGAAGCAAGTCCAAGGATCATCCCAGATGGAATCAAGGATGAGAGCGCAAGCTTTTCTTCCATCTCGGGTGGTGAGAAAATTGTCGCATTCCAGGGCGAAAGAGGTGCATTCAGCGAACTTGCAACCCGCAGAGCCTTTGGTGATGATGTCAAGGTTCTTCCTCTTGCAACCTTCAAAGCTTGCTTTGATGCTGTAAAGACAGGAAATGTCGAATATGCAGTTCTTCCAGTTGAAAACACTCTCGGAGGAACTATATATGACAACCTCGATCTTCTCGAATCCCATCCAGGAATCACTGTAGTGGGAGAGGAGAGAGTCAGAGTAATTCATAATCTTATAGTCAATCCGGGAACAAAGTTTGAAAATATCAAGAGGGTATACTCCCACCCACAGGGACTTGCTCAGTGCAGGGAGTTTCTGGAGACAGCTCTTCCTGATGCCATCCAGATTCCTTTCTTCGATACTGCAGGAAGTGTTTCCTACATCAAGAAAGAAAAGGAATTCGATTCTGCTGCAATTGCAGGCTCTCCTGCTGCTGTCTACAACGAGATGGAGATCTTGAGGGAAGGAATCGAGACCAATCCCAAGAATTACACTAGGTTCTATATCATAACTAGAGAGGAAAATGAAAAAGCCTTCAAGAAGGGAAAGGTAAGTAACACAGCATCCCTTCTCTTTACACTCAAGGATGAACCAGGTGCACTTTTCAATGCACTCAGAATCATCTCTGATAGAGGACATAACATGTCCAAGCTCGAATCGAGACCTATTCAGGGCCGCCCTTGGGAGTACTCCTTCTTCGCTGAAATCTTCTTCGAGAACGAAGAATATGTCCATGAGACATTCCGAATGCTTGGAAAAGAGACAGCAAATCTGAGAGTGCTAGGTATATATAAAAGAAACCACTGATTTAGAACATTATTCTAAAAAAGAGGATAGGAAGTAGTATGATGATTTTCTTACTACTTCTTTCTTTTATATTCACATCCTGTGAAATTCTGAATTACAGGGAAGTGACAGTCTGCTTTCCTTCTGAGCACTTCTGGGAGAGCGAGAGTGGAGTCGAGATGTGGTACACACTCGAGTATTTTGATGGTGAGAGCATAAAGCGAAAGACTCTCAACAAAGGAGAAAGACAAACTACTGTCTCTGTCTTGAGAGGAGCAACCTGCTACTTTGTATCAAGGCCAGAAAACCAATATCACCCATTTGGGGGAGGATTCGATCCTGAGGATGATGGAGTTGTATACCTTACCCAGAAGGAAGGTTTTCTTGCTGATATCCTCATTGAAGCCTCCCGCCTTGTTCCGTCTCAGGCTTCTTCTTTCAGCTACAAATATATAAACTCACGAATAGAATATCCCTTCAATGAGGATGCACTGCTTCTGGATCTCAGAAATGGATCCTTTTCTCATTCCTCCTACAGTGTAAAGAGTTACAAGATTCCCATTGAGGGACTTCCTGGGGGGAGATATATTCCCGAAACTGATTATGATTCTCCCTTCTCTCTTGATGTAGGGGAAGAAAAAACACTGTTTCTATACCCTGGAATACATAGATATCTGAATCTGGAAAAACGATTTATAAGGACCATTGCGATAAACAGTGACGGTTCATACAAATGCTTTGACACTCCTGGTGCTGTTTTCTGAAAAGAATTGATGAGAGATGGTTTAGCATGTAGAATGGCGTTGATGGAAAGCTTGAGAGAACTATATAGGATTGGCTATGGCCCATCCTCTTCACACACAATGGGTCCTAGATCCGCAACAGAGCGCTTTATCGAGCGACACCCTGAGGGGGAGTCTTATCTTGCCGAGCTATATGGCTCCCTCGCTGCAACAGGTAAGGGTCACCTTACCGATAAAGCGATAAGAGAAGTGTGTGAAAAGCACGGAAAGAAGATAGATCTCAGGTGGTATCCTGACATCTTCAAAAGCTTCCATCCGAATGCACTCACGATCAAGGCGCTATCAAAAGATGGTTCTGTCCTCTATGAAAAGACCTACTACTCAGTTGGTGGAGGAAAGATTGTAACAGAGAACCAGAATGATTTGACTCCTGTCGACATCTATCCAAAAGAACACTTTGGTAGCATGGGAAAGCTACTTAACTACTGTAGCGAGGAGGGTCTTCAGCTATGGGAGGCCGTACTCGAAGTAGAAGGAAATGAAATCCTAGATTATATCAAGAAAGTCTGGGATGTGATGAAGGAATCCATTTTGAAGGGCCTTGAAAACGAAGGTGTGCTTCCTGGAGGCCTGAAGCTTCAAAGAAAAGCATCGCAAATCTTTGCGAAGAGCCAAGAGTTCAAGGGCCCATTTGGCGAGACAAAGCTTCCTGTTGCCTACGCTCTCGCTGTAAGTGAAGAAAATGCAGGTGGCGGAAAGATCGTAACAGCTCCAACCTGTGGCTCCTGTGGTGTCCTTCCTGCAGTTCTCTACTCTCTGCAGCAGCAGGAGAAGCTATCGGATCTCAGAATCTACAGGGCCTTGCTCACAGCTGGCATCGTTGGAAACATAGTCAAGGAAAATGGCTCTATCTCAGGAGCAGAAGTTGGCTGCCAGGGTGAAGTAGGGGTTGCCTGTGCAATGGCAGGAGCTGCTGCAACCCAGCTTATGGGTGGTTCGATATATCAAATTGAATACGCAGCAGAAATGGGCCTTGAACACCACTTAGGGCTCACTTGTGACCCGATGCGTGGCCTTGTTCAGATTCCATGTATCGAAAGAAATGCGATGGCCTCGATGAGGGCACTTGACCACTCTCTCTTTGCACTCTTTTCAGACGGAAAACACAAGGTCTCTTTCGATGCTGCAATCGAAGTAATGATGGAAACAGGCCAGGCACTGCCATCACTATATCGAGAAACTAGCATGGGAGGTCTTGCACTTCTCAAGTAAAAGAAAAGGCTTGGAACCTTTAAATTGGAACCAAGCCTTTATCATAATCTATCGAAGTATTTACTTTACAACGATGTTTACGAGCTTTCCAGGAACTGCAATCTCCTTGACGATTGTCTTTCCTTCAATCCAAGGAAGAATCTTTTCATTCTTCTTTGCAGAGTCAATCATCTCGTCCTTGCTTGCATTCTTTGGCATCTCGATCCTTGCTCTTAACTTGCCGTTTACCTGAATTACCATCTCGATAGTGTCATCTACGCAGAGTGCCATATCGTAAGTTGGCCACTTTTCCTTGGAAATGCTTGGCTTGTGTCCAAGTATCTCCCAAAGCTCCTCTGCAAGGTGAGGTGTGTATGGAGAAAGGAGAAGAGCTAAGTCTTCGAGAACCTTCTTTGGCACGACTTCAAGCTTGTTAAGCTCGTTTACGAGCACCATCATCTGAGAGATAGCAGTGTTGAAGCCAAGGTTGGCTGTATCCTCGCTTACCTTCTTGATAGTTCTGTGGAGCAATTTGTTGAGTTCGAGAGGTATCTCGATATCTTCAACCTTCTTCTCTGTTGTGATTCTCCAGATTCTATCAAGGAAGCGGTATACACCGATTGTTCCGTTAGTAGACCATGGCTTGGAAAGTTCAAGTGGTCCCATGAACATCTCATACATTCTCATGGTATCAGCACCATAGTCACGTACAATATCATCTGGGTTGATGACGTTCTTGAGGCTCTTTGACATCTTTGCGATGACCTGCTCAACCTTGTCGCCTGTTGACTTCTGGTAATAAGAGCCATCTCTTTCCTCGACATCATCGACAGGAATGAGGATGCTCTGCTTGTTCTTGTAGGCAAAGGATGTGATCATACCCTGATTGACAAGTCTCTGGAATGGTTCTGGTGTTGAAACGAGACCAATATCATAGAGAACCTTGTGCCAGAATCTTGCATACAGGAGGTGAAGAACTGCGTGCTCTGTACCACCTACATAGAGGTCGACAGGCATCCAGTACTTTTCCTTTTCACTATCGACGAAAGCCTTGTCGTTCTTTGGGTCGATGTATCTGAGATAATACCAGCAGGAACCAGCCCACTGAGGCATTGTGTTAGTCTCTCTCTTTGCTGGTTTTCCACACTTAGGACATTTGCAATTTACCCATTCTGGAACATTTACAAGTGGAGATTCTCCTGTACCGGATGGTTCGAACTTTGAAACCTCTGGCAGGCGAAGAGGAAGCTCCTCTTCTGGAACAGGGACGATACCACAGTCAGGGCAGTGTACCAATGGAATTGGTTCACCCCAATATCTCTGGCGTGAGAAGACCCAGTCACGGAGCTTGTAGTTCACTTCCTTGTGGCCACACTTCTTCTCTTCGAGCCATGAGAGCATCTTGCTAATTGCATCTTCCTTGTTAAGTCCATCGAGGAAGCTGGAATTTACATGGATTCCATCCTCTGTCCAAGCCTGCTTTTGTACATCGACCTCGCTCTTTAGAACCTCGATGATTGGAAGGTCGAACTTCTTTGCGAACTCCCAGTCTCTTGTATCGTGTGCAGGAACTGCCATGATGGCACCTGTTCCATAGCTGATAAGTACATAGTCTGCAATCCAGATTGGAATCTTCTTCCCATTTACTGGGTTGATCGCATAGGAACCGGAGAAGACACCAGTCTTGTCCTTTGCAAGATCTGTTCTGTCAAGGTCGCTCTTGTGAGCTGCTGCCTTTACATAAGCTTCGACAGCTTCCTTCTGTTCAGGAGTAGTGATCTTCTCGACAAATGGATGCTCTGGAGCAATTACCATGTAAGTTGCGCCGAAGAGAGTATCACATCTGGTGGTATAGACCTCAAGATAGTCCTCGAAGTTTTCGAGCTTGAAGAGAACAGAAGCACCTTCAGAGCGTCCGATCCAGTTTCTCTGCATGAGCTTGATGGAATCAGACCAGTCAAGCATATCGAGATCCTTCAAAAGTCTTTCGGCATATGCTGTGATCTTGAGCATCCATTGACGAATATTCTTTCTCTCGACCTGTGTGCCACAGCGCTCACATCTTCCTTCCTTGACCTCTTCGTTTGCAAGGCCAGTCTTACAGGAAGGACACCAGTTGATAGGTGTGTGTGCTTCGTATGCAAGACCCTGCTCATAAAGCTTGAGGAAGATCATCTGTGTCCACTTGTAGTAATCCTCTTCACAGGTGCTTATCTCTCTGTCCCAGTCATAGCTCATGCCAAGGCTCTTGATCTGACGGGTGAAGTTCTCGATGTTCTTCCTGGTTGTGATACGTGGATGTGTACCAGTCTTGATCGCATAGTTCTCAGCAGGGAGACCGAAGGAGTCGTAGCCCATTGGGTGAAGGACGTTGTAGCCATTCATTCTGAGATATCTTGAATAGATATCAGTTGCGGTATAGCCCTCTGGGTGACCTACGTGGAGGCCAGCAGCTGAAGGGTAAGGGAACATGTCGAGCACATAGGCTCTCTTTTCCTTTGGAAATGAAGGATCTTCAGTTGTTCTGAAGGTCTTGTTTTCATCCCAATATTTCTGCCATTTCTTTTCTAATTCAGTAAAAGGATACTTGCTCATAGTCAGTAATCATAAATACATGGGCAATTCTTTTCAATTATTTAAGCAAATAATCTAAGAGTTTGAAACAAGCCTTTTTTTTATTTATAATCTTTGTCATGGCTGTCAAATATAATGAAAAAAGTGTAAAGACACTTGCCCCTCTTGAGCATGTTCGCCTTCGACCAGGTATGTACATTGGACGCTTGGGCGATGGAACTCATTTCGATGATGGTATCTATATTCTTCTGAAGGAAATCATCGATAACAGTATCGATGAATTCATAATGGGAGCAGGCTCCCGTGTTATTGTTACCTGTCTCGATGGAAAGGTGACTGTCAGGGACTATGGAAGAGGTATTCCTCTAGGCAAACTCGTCGACTGTGTCTCCGTAATGAACACAGGTGCAAAATATGACAGCGAGGCCTTCCAGTTCTCTGTAGGTCTCAACGGTGTCGGTACCAAGGCAGTAAACGCTCTTTCGGAATTCTTCACAGTAACAAGCTATCAGGATGGAAAGTATGCATCTGCTACATTCGAAAAGGGCGAGCAGATAGGAAAGACAAAGACTGGATCTACCAATGAGCCGAATGGAACTTATACAGAGTTCATTCCTGACCACGATTCATCTCTATTTGGAGATTATACCTTCAACCTTGAGTTCATAGAGGAGAGGCTCTGGAACTATGCCTACCTCAATACAGGAATTACCTTCGATTTCAACAAGAAGATAATAAAGAGCCACCATGGTCTTATGGATCTGCTTGAAAAGAAGGTCGAGACCGATGGCCTTTATCCAACCATCTACTACAAGAGCAACAGAGTAGAATTTGCATTCACTCACACAAATAGCTACGGTGAAAGCTACTATTCATATGTAAACGGACAGCATACAAGTGATGGCGGTACCCATCTAGCTGCCTTCAAGGAAGGCCTTCTCAAGGGAATCAACGAATACTTCAAGAAATCCTGGAACTCTCCTGAGATCAGGGATGGTATCTGCTCTGCAATCTCAGTAAAGGTCGAAAACCCAATCTTTGAATCCCAGACAAAGAACAAGCTTGGAAACAATGAAATCAGAAGCTGGGTCGTTAATGAAGTCAAGGAAGGTGTCATCGATTTTCTGATGAAGAATACCGATGTTGCATCTCTTCTTCAGAACAAGATTGCAACTAATGAGAAGATTCATAAAGAAGAGAGTGCAGTAAGAAATGGCGCTCGCGAGATGGCAAAGAGAGTTTCTATAAACATTCCAAAGCTCAAGGATTGTCGATATCACCTCAATAGCTATCCAAAGGCTCACGAGGAAGAGGCAAGGAACTCAATGATCTTCCTCACTGAGGGAGACTCTGCATCGGGCACTATCAACAAGGCAAGAAATCCTCAGACCCAGGCTGTCTTTTCACTGCGTGGTAAGCCATTCAACGTCTTTGGCAAGAGCAGAAAGGCAATCTACGAAAACCAGGAACTTTACAACATCATGGTCGCAACAGGCCTTGAGAATGGTGACTTCGACAATCTTCGCTATAGTAAGGTCATCATTGCAACTGATGCCGATGTCGATGGCTTCCATATCAGAAACCTCTTGATGACCTATTTCCTTACCTTCTTCGAGGAGCTAATCACCTCAGGTCGCCTCTATATTCTTGAGACACCTCTTTTCAGAGTTCGCAACAAGCAGGTCATAACCTATTGTTACAACGAAAAGGAAAGAGATGCGGCAATAGCTCAGATAAAGGGAGCAGAGGTAACACGCTTCAAGGGCTTGGGTGAAATCAGTCCAAAAGAGTTCGGACAGTTCATCGGAGAGGATATCCGCCTATCTCCTGTAACGATAAATAGTATGACTGAAGTCAGAAAGAAGATGGAGTTCTACATGGGAAGCAATACTCCTGAAAGAAGGGAGTACATCATGCAGAATCTGGTAATGGAGGATATTGTCTGATGGCACACGCAACCAAACTCTTTGATCAGAATTTTATCGAATATGCCTCCTATGTTATCAGGGATAGAGCAATCCCTGATATCACTGATGGCTTCAAGCCAGTACAGAGAAGAATCATCCACACACTCATCGAAATGGATGATGGACGCTTTCACAAGGTTGCAGGTGTCGTTGGTGCTGTAATGAAGTACCACCCACATGGGGATGCTTCAATAAACGATGCTTTGGTAAACTTGGCAAATTGTGACCTCCTTATTGAGGGCCAGGGAAACTTTGGTAATGCTCTCACTGGAGACCCTGCAGCTGCAGGAAGATATATCGAGTGTCGCCTGCTTCCAATTGCAAAGAAGATTCTCTACTCTCCCGAGATAACTGAATACGTAGACTCATATGATGGCAGAAACAAGGAACCTGTTGTCTTCCAGGCCAAGATTCCTATTGTTGTCATCCAGGGAACCAGTGGTATCGCAGTAGGTATGAGGACTGATATTCTTCCTCACAACCTGATCGAAGTTCTCGATGCAGAAGCTGCTGTGTTGAGGGGAGAGGATATCGAGCTCTTCCCAGACTTTGCAAGCGGTGGCATCATGGATGTTTCAGGCTATGATGATGGAAAAGGCTATGTAACAGTCAGAGCAAGGCTCGATGTTTCAGACCCAAAGAAGGTTGTAATCACAGAGCTTCCATATGGTGTAACCACTGAGCAGATGATCGATTCCATCAAGGAAGCAAATGACCTTGGAAAGCTCCATATCGCAAGAGTTGATGATTACACAGCTGAACAGGTAAACATTGAAATCTCCCTCCAGAGGAACACATACGCTAGCGATATTGTCGATGCACTGTATGCATATACAAAGTGCGAGACCAAAATCAGCGTAAACCCAATTGTAATCGATGGTGAACTTCCTAGGATTGTAGGAATCTCTGAAATGGTCCGCTTCCATTCAGAACATCTTCTCAAGGTTCTCCAAAGAGAGCAGGAGATAGAGAAGGATCACTTGAGAGAGAAGCTCCATGCAAGGACTCTTGAGAGAATCTTTGTCGAAGAGAGAATCTATAAGAAGATCGAGAACAAGACTACAGAGGAAGCTGTAAAAAAGGCTGTAGTTCAGGGCTTCAAGCCTTTTGAGGAGAGCCTGATAAGGCCTATCAACGATGATGATATCGACCGTCTTTTGAAGATACCTATCAGGAGAATCTCTCTCTTTGATATGAGCAAGAACCTTGGTGAGATTGCAACTCTGAATGAGGGTATAGAGCAGTGTGATTACAACATTGCACATATCACAGAGTTCGGTCTCAAATACCTTGAAGAGGTCAAGGAGATGGCTGTAAAGACCCATGATAGGTCAAGAAAGACTGAAATAAGCAGCTATCAGGCTCTCGATATCAAGAGTGTCGCTGTTAGAAATCTTGAGCTCAAGTATGATCAGGAAACTGGATATATCGGAACCAATCTGAAAACAGGTGAAGTTCTTTTGAAGGTCAGCCCTTATGACAAGGTCTTCTATATGAAGAAGGATGGCTCATACAGAGTTGTCAATGTTTCTGAAAAGGATTTTGTTGGTACTGAAGGTCTGTTCTACTGGAGTATTGCAGAAAAGGACGAGATCGCGAAGATTCCATTTACTGTAATATACAAAGAGAATGTCTCCAAGTTCTATTTTATCAAGAGATTCAACATAAACTCCTTCCAGACAGGAAAGCTCTATTCTGTCATTCCGGATGGAAAGTTCAAGCTTGTAAAGCTGTCTATGTATGAGAATGCTATAATCACAGCCAAGTATAAGCCAGGCTGTGGCTACAGAGTGCTTGAGGAGACATTCCGATTTGCAGACTTTGCTGTGAGGAAATCAAGCCAGGTCTCAGGCAACAAGCTTATTACAAAGCAGCTTGCTAGCCTGACACTCAAGGAAGTAAAGGACTCCTTCACATCAGAAGAAGCAGAGCCTGGACTCTTTGATTGAGGTTGGAAAAAATAAGATGAACTTGAAGGATCAGATACTCTACGAAGATAACCATCTAATTATCGTCAATAAAAGACCAGGTGAACTGGTCCAGGGCGATGAGACAGGAGATATAACTCTTGCCGACAGAGTGAAGGAATATCTCAAGGTTACATATAACAAGCCAGGCAATGTCTATCTTGGCATTCCTCACCGTCTCGATAGGCCAACTTCTGGAATTGTTGTATATGCAAAGACAGAGAAGGCTCTTATCCGCCTCAACGATGCATTCCGTGGTAGCGATGTCAAGAAGACATATTGGGCTGTTGTGGATAACTGTCCTCAAAACCCAGAAGGCACCTTGCTCCACTATATTGTAAGAGACCCAAAGAACAACACTTCCAGGGCATATCCTAAGGAAGTGAAGGGTAGCAAGCTTGCTAAGCTAAGCTACAGGGTACTTGGAAAGAGTGAAAGATTCTTCCTTCTTGAAATCGACCTTCACACAGGACGTCATCATCAGATCAGAGCGCAGCTTGCCAGAATCGGATGCCATATCAAGGGAGACTTGAAATATGGTGCTGCAAGATCCAATCCTGATGGAGGAATCCATCTACATGCAAGAAGAATCAGATTCATCCATCCTGTAAAAAAGGAGCCACTAGATATCATAGCAGCTCCTCCTAAAGATAGCGTTTGGGATTATTTCGTAAAGAACATGTAATTACTTGTCAGGCCAGATGAAGGTTGCATTGAGATGCATCTCTCCATTGTCTATCAAGATATCCTCTCCTGTGCAGGAGCGGTTTACTACTGTCAGAAAGTAGATCCATTGAGCAATTTCTTTCGCTTCTGCCCATTTCTTTAACGGAGTAACCTTCATTATCTCATTCCAGAGCTTCTCATCCTCCATTACAGGTCTGTTGAGCTCTGTCTTTACTCCTCCTGGAGAGATTGAGTTGCAGACGGCTCCATATTTTGCAACTCTTATGGCTACATTCCTTGTATAGGAAAGGAGTCCTCCCTTGCTCGCTGAGTAGTATGCAAACTCGGCTCCTGTGTGAGCAGAGGCCGAGGCTACGATCAAGATCGCCTTGATGTTTGGGTGGATAGCATATTTTTCCACCACATTAATTGTTCCCTTCAAGTTGATATCGATATCATCCTCGCTATCCTGGATACCAGCACAGGAGATAACGATATCAAAAGAAGGAAGAGAGGGAAGGTTCTTTGACGTGATATCGACAATTTCATGGGAATATGAATGGTGCTCTATCGAGCCTTCCTTCCTATCGAGTCCTACAACGCTGTGACCATGCTCAAGAAAGAGCAGGGCTGTTTCTTTGCCTATTCCACTAGATGAACCTGTAATTAGAATCTTCACTCCATCTCCCTTTTGATTACTCTCTTGATGTGGGCTGTCAAAGGAATCGTTATGAATGGAACCAGACAGGTTTCAACAACGAGTTCGATGCCTGTGCCAGAGAGTACTGCTGTAATTATATCGAATACATTCATTTCGTAAACAGATAGACCAATTGGCGCAAAGGCAAGGAACATGAAGAGAGCGTTGTCGACCATCTGTCCTATAAGCGTTGAGAAGGAGGCTCTCAGGAAGAAGAATATCTTGTTGTCCTTATTTGCAAGGTAATCCTTGACCTTCTGGATGATGTGAACATTCACATAGTTGCCAACAAGGAAAGCTGTTATGGATGCGATTATGGTTCTAGGCCCATTGGAGAATATCTTTGCAAAGGCATCTGCTTGCTCATAATAGTCTGGAAGGGTTGGAATCTCTACAATAAGTCTAGCAATGATCATGATGAAGAAGGTGACAAAAGCAGAGAAGGTAACAAGCTTTATTGCAGTCTTCTCATTCCAGACTTCTGTAATGACATTGGAGATAAGGAAAACACCCCAGCTGACTATAAGGCCAGCATCACAGATAATGATAGGAGTTCCAAAGGATAGGGATTTCATGCAGAAGATGTTCATTGTTGTTGAAACAACTGCAAGTACGATAGCTAGAAATAGCAAATAGTCGCCAGATGAAAGAAGTGGCTTTCTGTTTTTTTTCATTTTCTTCCTCTAATAGTTTTAGTTTCTTTAACGGAGGATTTCCAGGAATGTACGAACTCCGTTGGACAAGGTGTCCGAAAGGAAACATAACATAGAGGAAGAAAATAAACTAGATGTCAAAACCTTACCTAGCTAGGCGGTAGATCTCCAAAATCTCTTCCTTTCCAAGCTTTACAACATCTCCAACTTTTCTCGTGCTGAAGAATGAGCACTTTTCAGCCATTGTCTCAAGCTCTTCATCTGTTGCATTTATACCCATATCTTTTATTCTTACAGGCATGCCAATCGACTTGTAGAACTCTTCCATCTTCTCGATGCAAACAATGGAATCTGCTTCTTTGTCACCACTTGGAGAAATGCCAAACACGTTGTAGCCAAAGAGTGCAATCTTATCTTTCATCTTTGGAAGCACAAACCTGGCCCATGCTGGCCAGATCACAGCAAGTCCTGCTCCATGCGCTACATCGTACATGCCAGATAGTTCATGCTCTATCTGATGGCTTGCCCAGTCTCCACGTGTGCTGTTTCCTAGTGCCATGAACCCATTATGTGAAACTGAGGATGCCCACATTATAGTGGCTCTTGCATCATAATCTTCAGGATTCTCGATCGCTTTCTGCCCTGCTTTCATGACTTCACGGCAAAGTGTAAATGCAAACTCCTGAGAAAGAGGTAAGGTTTCCTCTACGAAATATCTTTCCATTGTGTGCATCATGATGTCGACAACCGCAGCAGCTGTCTGATAAGGAGGAAGAGACATTGTAAGTTCTGGGTTTTCAAGTGCAAAGCGGAGTCTTACGTAATCACTATTGGAGCCTCTCTTGAGGTTTCCTTCCTCGTTCGTTATTACACTTGAGTCACTCATCTCACTTCCTGCAGCAGCCATTGTGAGGATACAGCCAATAGGGTTTGCCTTTACTGGAGTGTGTTTCTTTGTGTAGATATCCCAGACATCGCCATCATAGCAAGTTCCATATGCGATACATTTTGCACTGTCAATTACAGAGCCACCACCGATAGCCAATATGAAGTCGAGTTTCTCCTTCTTGTATAGCTCGATACCCTTCTTTGCCAGAGAGAGACGAGGGTTAGGAACAACTCCGCCAAGCTCTACGTGGTATATGCCTTCAGCGTCGATAAGAGAGAGGATCTTCTTGAGAAAACCATTCTTCACTATTCTGTCAGAGCCATAGTGAACAAGAACTCTGGTAGCACCTTCTTTAGCAAGAGCCTTTCCGACCTCGTTCTCAGCTCCCTTCCCAAACGTGACCTTGGTTGGTGCAAAGTAGCTTGTCAAAGTGTTGTTTCCCATTCTGTTTTCTCCTTTTTCAATCCAATTATCGCCTTCTTATCGAGGCCATTTGCTCTGATATCCAGACTAGTTTCGCTTCTTGCATGGATGAAGTGTTCTGTCTCTTCGACCAAAGGAAGCGCTCTAAGTTTATCGTAATGGACCTTTCCCTGGTTGTATACAGGGTTGACCGTTAGATAGACACATCCAAGGCTGGTGACGTTCTGGAAGAAGTGCGTGCCCTGGCTTGGCTCTACCTGGAGTTCAGGAAGCCCTGTCTCGATGATTATTCTTGCTCTAGATATATCAGACCAGGAGCAAGGGATACCGAGCCAGCGATCTGTAGAGCCAAGGCGGCCAGCAGCCAAGAGAACATATTCTCTATCACCCATCGAAGAATTCAACCTGGACAGTTCATTTGCCATGTCTATCATCTCGGATGCCTTGAAGCACTCTGGTTTGATGAAGATTATATCCCTAATGTCGTTTATTATTCCGTTTCCCATTACCGATTCAGAATATATAAGGCTATCTTTGATATCTTCATCTTCGATTTCGACATCGCTTTCAAGGTATGAAGATGCGATCGGTCTGATCTGCAAGATTGAGAAGTCAGGCTTATTATCCTTAATTCTCTCTGTGTTGACTGCAATTTCTATCTCTACAGGGGTACCCATGCTCTTTGCACCAATTTTCAAGACTTCGTCTATGATCGGGGCAAGAGGGAACATATCGTACTTCAGCATGCCATTGAAGGTAATTGTTTTCGCTCCTTCAGCAAAGCAGGATTCAGATATCTCTCCTGTTGAGAGATTCATAGTTGTCGCAATGTTCTTGAGAGACTTAGGATACTTTTCTGCTTCCGAAAGTGGCAACAGTACAAGGTTGTCTATATCCTCATATGGATTGAACTCTCTTGTGAGGTCTAGAGCATAGAAGGTCTCCTGAGAGGAGCCTCCTGAGCCCATAAGGTTGGAAACTGGCTTCTTTGGCCAGGCAGGACAGAACTTGAATGCAGAGCCATCATCTACAACAGCCTTTCCAAGACCGAAGGAGAGCATGCCGATTCCATCATCTTGGCTTGTTCCTTCCACAGGGTAGTAGTTGAGGCTTCTTGCAACACCTGAGACGTTTGGGAACCAATAGTTTCCATGCTTTGAACCTGTCACCTGCTGCAAGATTACAGCCATCTTCTCATCTTCGACCATGTGGCCTGTGATCTTGAGATACTCCTTCGCTCTCTCAAAATATACACTTGCCCAGACAGTCCTGATCGCATCCATAAGCTCCTTGAGGCGCTGTTCATCGCTACCCTGGTTGCTTATCATGCTGGTCTGATATACACCTGCAAATGGCTCTGAGTGGCTATCTTCAAGAAGAGAAGAGGAGCGAATCGATAGAGGTTGCTTTACTACCTTCAAAAATTCCTTCAGGCTCTGCACGAGCTCATCTGGAAGTTCAGATGAAAGGAAGAGAGAAAGAACTTCTCTGTCTTTCATTTCAGCAAGTTTTCCAATATCGAAATCATGCTTGTTGATGAAATCATCAAACAGTGAGGTGGAGACTACAACCGTTCTAGGAATTGACAGATATATCTTAGGATATTTCAGCTGGATTCCGGATGCATACATCTCGGCTGCTATGAAAGCAAGTCCTCGGCCCTTTCCTCCAAGGCTTCCTGTTCCAATTCTGGAGAAGAAGAACGTATCATCATAGTTGGTGGTAGAGAACTGGGCAATTACACCTCTTGTTCTCTGCATTCTGTATGTCTTTATCGTCTTGTACAGGTTCTCCTTGAAATCTTCAGGGGTACTGTCTGCAAGACTTATGTTCTTGATAAGAGAGGCAAGGACGAAGAGGGACTGGCTTCTGAGCCAACGGGAGAAGTCATCTCTCTTTGCATGATAAACAACGCATTCAAGAGGCATATCCTTTATTGTGTTCTGCAGTTCCTTCATGGTCCTTGCAACAGCAATAGTGTCTCCTGTCTTTGGGTCCTTGAATTTGAATGGTCCAAAGTTGTAGTGCGTGATGAAGTGATCCTCTAGCTCAGAAAGAAGCGTAGAGGAGTTCTTCCAGATAAAATCGGCACCAAGTCTTCTTGCTTCCTCCTCATACTTTCTATCCATGGATTGAATTAGGATAGGGACATCTTCTGAGTATGATCTTATCTTTTCTGCAAGGCGCAAGCCTGCTCCTTCATTGATTCCCTCGAAGGAGAAGTTGACATCGGAAACGACACCGAGGATGACCTTCTTGTACTTGAGAAAAAGGTCCATGGCTGTTTCTCCATCGCGAGCTAGAAGAATCTTTGGCCTTCCTCTCATTCTAATTGTCCTGCCCCAGTCGTTGAGAGCTTCAAGGATACTTGAGCTTGCCTGCTGGATAAGACAGGTGTACATGGTCGGAAGGTATGATGAGATGAAGCGGATAGAGTTCTCAACTAGGATGATCACCTGAACATCTGCTTCATTTGTATCATGTTCGACATTCATCGCATCCTCAGCTAGCTTGATCATGGCCAAGAAGAGGTGGCTGTTGCCTTGCCAGTAGAAGATCTGGTCGATATATGGGTTTGCAGTAATTCTTTCCTTGACCTTTCTATGGTCTGGGGAAGGAGCTAGAACAATTACAGGGATGTCTGGTTTTATTCCCTTGATCCTCTGAGCAAGCTTTTCGACCTTTCCTGTCTGGAAATCCAGCATGGTAATTACAAGATCGAAGGAAAGGCGACTGATCATATCGATCGCCTCGTTAGGATCAGCTGTGTGCTGGATCTTAGGAGGAGTGGAAAGGCCCAGCTGGGTATATTCCCTGTAGAGTTCCTCCTCTACACGTCCATCTTGCTCGAGCATGAACCTATCATAATCCGAGCAGATCAATAGAACATTAAAGATATGGCGCCTCATTAGATTGGCAAAAGGCAGCCAGGTTTGGTCGAGGTTATACATGTTTTCTATTCTAACATCTAGAGTGCGAATATGTAATTCTTTAGAAAACACAAATTTGAATCTTGCAAAATAGGTGAATCCCTCAAAAAATGAGATAAAATAAGTGGAAAAAATCAATAAATTATCCAATATCTATTAATATTTGTGAACTCACACAAAATAGAGTGTCAATTTTTATGAAATCTAAAGAAAAATGAGAAATATTTGCGAAAAAATTAAAAAATATTAGAAAAACTTATTATTTACTAAATTTTTTGTTGACAAATAGAATTTTCAGTAAATACCATTTATATATGGAGATATGATATGTACGAAATAAATAGTTTCATGGCAGAACTCGAAAAGAAGAACCCTGCACAGCCAGAATTCATTCAGGCTACCAGGGAGGTTGTCGAAAGTGTCATCGATGTTGTTAATAACAACCCTGTCTATCTCAAGAACAAGATTCTTGACAGAATCACAGAACCAGATCGTGTAATAACCTTCAAGGTCGAGTGGGAAGATGACCATGGTGAAATCCAGGTAAATCGTGGCTATAGAGTCCAGTTCAACAATGCAATTGGACCATATAAGGGTGGTCTTCGTTTCCATGAATCCGTTACTCTCGGAACCTTGAAATTCCTCGGCTTCGAGCAGACTTTCAAGAACAGCCTTACAACTCTCCCTATGGGTGGAGGTAAGGGTGGTTCAGACTTCTCTCCAAAGGGAAAGAGTGATGCTGAAATCCTTCGTTTCTGCCGTTCATTCATGACTGAGCTCCAGAAATATATCGGCCCTGATACCGATGTCCCTGCTGGTGATATCGGAGTAGGTGCTAGAGAGATCGGTTTCCTATATGGCCAGTATAAGAGAATAAGAGATGAAAACACAGGTGTTCTCACAGGTAAGGGACTTACCTTTGGTGGTTCTCTTGTTCGCCCTGAAGCAACTGGCTATGGAACAATGTACTTTGCAAAGAATATGCTTGAAGCTCATGGTGACACATTCGAAGGCAAGAGAATTGCACTCTCTGGCTTTGGCAATGTCTGCTGGGGTGCTGCTGTAAAGGCAACACAGCTGGGAGCAAAGGTTGTTACAATCTCTGGTCCAGATGGATATATCCTAGATGAGAATGGAATAAATACTCCTGAAAAGTGGGCCTTCATGCTTCAGCTCAGATCTAGCAATAACGATGTAGTAAAACCATATGCACAGAAGTTCGGAGCTGTCTTTGTTCCTAAGAAGAAACCATGGGAAGTCCCTGTTGATATGGCATTCCCATGTGCAATCCAGAATGAAATGAATCTCGAGGATGCAAAGACCTTGGTCAAGAATGGCGTAAAATACGTCATCGAAACTTCTAACATGGGATGTACAGCAGAAGCAGCCACATACTTTATCGATAACAAGATTCCATTTGCTCCTGGCAAGGCAGCAAATGCAGGTGGCGTAGCTGTTTCTGGACTTGAGATGAGCCAGAATGCACAGCATCTTTCCTGGAGAGCAGAGGAGGTAGATGAGAAGCTCAAGCACATCATGGCTTCCATCCACGCATCCTGCGTCAAGGAAGGAACTGAGAAGGACGGCTATATAAATTATGTTAAGGGCGCTAACATCGCTGGATTCAAGAAGGTTGCAGACGCAATGTGCCTCCTTGGATACTGATGTTGAGCTTTTTGATTTTCTCCTCTTTTTTTGGTCTCCCTAATCCGGAGACCTTTTTTTTGCAAAAATGAAACAATATTTCATAATAAAGGTTTTTAATTCCAAACAAATTGCTTTAGAATAGAAGGCAACCAAAGAAACTATTGGAGGGTACTATCATGAATTTGAAGGATTTTTCTCTTGAGGGAAAAGTAGCTTGGATTACAGGCGCATCCTATGGAATCGGTATGGCTATTGCTAAGGCATATGCTGCAGTAGGCGCAAAGATTGTTTTCAATGATATCAAGCAGGAACTTGTCGACAAGGGTGTTGAAGCCTATAAGGAAGATGGCATCGAGGCAACTGGCTACGTATGTGACGTAACCAACGAAGAGCAGGTTCAGGAAGTTGCAGCAAAGATTCTTGAGAAGTTTGGCAGAATCGATATCCTCGTAAACAATGCTGGTATTATCAAGAGAATACCAATGATCGAAATGACAGCAGCTCAGTTCAGACAGGTCATCGATGTTGACCTCAATGCTCCTTTCATCGTTGCTAAGGCAGTTATTCCTGCAATGATCAAGCAGGGTCACGGCAAGATCATCAATATCTGTTCTATGATGAGTGAACTTGGTAGAGAGACAGTTTCTGCTTACGCAGCAGCTAAGGGCGGTCTCAAGATGCTTACAAGAAACATCTGTTCTGAATATGGTGAGCACAACATCCAGTGTAATGGTATTGGACCTGGTTATATCGCTACTCCTCAGACAGCTCCTCTCAGAGAGAGACAGCCAGATGGTTCAAGACATCCATTCGACCAGTTCATCGTTTCCAAGACTCCAGCAGCAAGATGGGGAAATCCAGAAGACCTTCAGGGTCCAGCTGTATTCCTTGCTTCCGATGCTTCCAACTTCGTCAATGGACACATCCTTTACGTCGATGGTGGTATCCTTGCTTATATTGGCAAGCAGCCACAGTAAGATAAGAAATAAATCGTTTGAAGGTCGTAGCTTAGGTTACGACCTTTTTTTGCCCTCAGGATAAAAGAAAAGTTTCTATGAAGGGGAGAACAAAAGAATTCCCCCAGACCTTTCAGCCTGGGGGAAAACAACAATTTCGAGACTTCTAATTAGTCTTATGCATCAGCATACATATCTACGAGCTTAACAAGGTGGTTATATCTAAGCTTAGCTTCTTCCTCGTTGAGCTTGAAGAGAACGTCTGCTCTCTGTGGGAATTCTCTTGTGAGTCTGCTATATCTAGCTTCGTTCATGAGGAACTCCTGATATCCGCCAGCTGGAGCCTTGGAATCGAGAGTGAACTTCTTAGGAGCTTCTGGGTTATATCTGAAGAGGTTCCAGTAACCGCAATCAACAGCCTTCTTCATCTCCTTCTGGCAGTTAGTCATACCGCCCTTGATGGAGTGCATCTCACATGGTGCGTAACCGATGATGAGAGATGGGCCATTGTAAGCTTCAGCTTCTGTAATTGCCTTGATTGTCTGGTTTGGATTAGCACCCATAGCAATCTGAGCAACATATACATAGCCATACTGCATTGCGATCTCGGAGAGAGACTTCTTCTTTACATCCTTACCTGCAGCTGCGAACTGTGCAACCTGACCGAGGTTGGAAGCCTTGGAAGCCTGTCCACCAGTGTTGGAGTAAACCTCTGTATCGAATACGAATACGTTGACATCCATCTTGGAAGCAAGTACGTGGTCGAGACCACCGTAACCGATATCATAAGCCCAGCCGTCACCACCGAAGATCCAGACGGACTTCTTGTTGAGGTATTCCTTCTTGTCGAGGATTGCCTTAGCGCAGTCACAATCTGTCTTCTCGAGTTCTGCGATGAGAGCCTTGGAAGCTTCAGTGTTCTTGCTGCCGTCATTCTTGGTATCGATCCAAGCCTGAGCTGCTGCCTTGAGTCCTGCAGATGCCTTATCGGAAGAAGCGATCTTCTCGATCTCAGCGCCGAGATCCTGTCTGATCTTCTCCTGACCGATGAACATACCTAAGCCGTGTTCAGCGTTATCCTCGAAGAGGGAGTTACACCAAGCTGGACCACGTCCTTCCTTGTTTGTTGTGTAAGGAGATGTAGCAGCTGGACCGCCCCAAATTGAAGAACAACCTGTTGCGTTGGAGATGTACATTCTGTCACCGAAGAGCTGGGTAACAAGTCTTGCATAGGATGTTTCAGCACAACCTGCACATGAGCCGGAGAACTCGAGGAGTGGCTGGATGAACTGGCTTCCCTTGACTGTTGCGTCCTGGAGCTCTTTCTTGTCAGAGACCTTGGCAACACAGTAATCGAAAGCATCCTGCTGTGGCTTCTCGCCTTCCATTGGAACCATTGTGAGAGCACCAACTGGACATACGCCTACACAAACGCCACAACCCATACAATCGAGTGGGGAAACAGCGAGTGAGAACTGGTATACGCCCTTGCCCTTGCCTGCCTTGACAGGAACAAGCTTTGTTACCTCTGGAGCTGCCTTAGCTTCTTCGTCTGTGAGAGCGAATGGTCTGATGGTAGCATGAGGACATACATAAGCACACTGGTTACACTGGATACACTTGGAAGATTCCCAAGTAGGAACTGCTACTGCAACGCCTCTCTTCTCGTAAGCTGCTGCACCAAGCTCGAACTGGCCATCGACATGATCCATGAATGCGGATACTGGGAGGCTGTCGCCATCCATCTTGTCGACTGGATCGAGGATTGTAGAAACCATCTTGACGAGTTCTGCCTTGCCTTCGTGTGTAGCTGCTGGCTTCTTGTCAGTTGCTTCTGCCCAATCTGCTGGAACATCGATCTTCTTGAATGCTGTAGCACCAAGGTCGATTGCCTTGTAGTTCATCTCTACAATATCCATACCCTTCTTGGAGTAGGATACCTTAGCCTTTTCCTTCATGTGCTCTATAGCCTCTTCCTGTGGCATAACCTTAGCAAGAGTGAAGAATGCGGACTGGAGAATTGTGTTGGTTCTCTTGCCCATGCCAATCTTCTGAGCGAGGTCGATAGCGTCGATTGTGTAGAGCTGGATGTTATTCTTTGCAATGTATCTCTTGGAAGCTGCATCGATGTGCTCGTTGAGCTCTTCAGGAGTCCACTGGCAGTTGATCATGTAAACACCATTTGGCTTGACGTCCTGAACCATCTTGAAGCCCTTCTGGACATAGGATGGGTTGTGACAAGCAACGAAGTCAGCCTTGTTTACATAGTATGGAGACTTGATTGGATGATCACCGAATCTGAGGTGAGAGATTGTTACACCACCAGTCTTCTTGGAGTCATACTGGAAGTAAGCCTGTACATACTTGTCGGTGTAGTCACCGATGATCTTGATGGAGTTCTTGTTTGCACCAACGGTACCGTCACCACCGAGACCCCAGAACTTACATTCGATTGTGCCAGGAGCAGCTGTGTTAGGACAGTTCTTATCCTCTTCGAGAGAGAGGTTGGTAACGTCATCAACGATACCGATTGTGAACTTCTTCTTTGGCTGATCCTTAGCAAGCTCAGTGAAGATTGCGAATACGGATGATGGTGGAGTGTCCTTAGAACCGAGACCGTAGCGGCCGCCAGTAACAACGAGGTCGTTTCTGCCTGCTTCAGCAAGAGCGGATACAACATCGAGGTAGAGAGGATCACCGAGAGCACCTGGCTCCTTGGTTCTGTCGAGGACAGCGATCTTCTTTACGGAAGCTGGTATAGCCTTGATGAATCTGTCAGCAGCAAATGGTCTGTAGAGTCTGACCTTGATGATACCGACCTTCTCACCATGAGCGTTGAGGTAATCGATAACTTCGTCTGCTACGTCACAGATGGAACCCATAGCGATGAGGATTCTGTCTGCATCTGGAGCACCATAGTAGTTGAAGAGCTTGTAATCGGTACCGATCTTAGCATTGATCTTGTCCATGTACTTCTCTACAACTTCTGGAAGAGCTGCATAGAACTTGTTGCAGGATTCTCTGTGCTGGAAGAAGATATCACCATTCTCATGGCTACCTCTCATGTGTGGGTGCTCTGGGTTGAGAGCGTGTTCTCTGAATGCCTTTACTGCATCCATGTCACACATGTCCTTGAGATCCTCGAAATCCCAAACAGCAATTTTCTGGATTTCATGGGAAGTTCTGAAACCGTCGAAGAAGTTGAGGAATGGAACCTTACCAGAGAGAGCTGCGAGATGAGCTACTGGAGCGAGGTCCATAACTTCCTGAACGTTGCCTTCACAAAGCATTGCGAAGCCTGTCTGTCGACAAGCCATAACGTCGGAATGGTCACCAAAGATGTTGAGAGCCTGAGTGGAAACGGTTCTAGCACTAACATGGAATACACAAGGGAGCTGCTCACCAGCAATCTTGTACATATTAGGAATCATCAGAAGAAGACCCTGGGATGCTGTATAGGTGGTAGTAAGAGCACCTGCACCGAGGGAACCGTGTACAGCACCTGCTGCACCTGCTTCGGACTGCATCTCGACTACCTTTACCTGATTGCCGAAAATGTTCTTGAGTCCGTTTGCGCTCCACTGGTCAACGAGGTCGGCCATAGGGCTGGATGGTGTAATTGGATAGATTGCAGCTACTTCAGAAAATGCATAACTGACGTGAGCCGCAGCATTGTTGCCATCCATGGATTTCATTTTTCTTGCCATGAAAAGCCTCCTTAATTGTTGTTGATTTTTTATGTCAAGGCGAGACGACAATCCACGCCCAGCATAAATTTGGATTTCACGACTTACTTTAGCATAACCTCATTTTGAAGTGTTTGCAAATTCAAAAAAGTATATAGAGCCATTAAATGGAATGTTTTTCCAAATAAAATGGCCCAATAATAAAATTTGAGTGATTTGATGTTTCTGACATAACCTTCTCAGCTTACTCCACCATGCCTATCAAGAGCTTTCTCAGAACAGCGAAGGGGGAAAAGGAAATCCATTAGAAATAATAGTCACAGAAAATGAAGAGTGTGTTCCTTTGCTTTCTTGTGTGAATAGAAAGTCAGGAAAACCTGAGTTTCAAGAAGCTCTCCTTACTTATATATATCTAGAACATCCTTTAAGTATGACAGGTACTTTTTCTTATAGCTTTCTGGTGAGATGATTTCTGCAGCTCTGCCACACTGGAAAAGATGCATCATAAGCTCAATTGAGTTCTCAGCTGCGAAGGTTACTATCAAGGAGCCATCATCCTGACGCTCGAACTCTGGTGTTCCATGAACAACTTCGTTAAATGAGTTGAATGCAGACTTTTCTTTCAGACGGAGTTTCAATGGGACCATGTCGATCGCATCATAGTTTTTTTCATCCTTTGCCATGTTAAATGGCTTCAGGTTGTCTGGGATAGTGTAGGTCTCATCGAGAATTATTGCACTTTCTATCTTGGAGATATCTATTGTAATTATCTCCTTTGTGTGGCGAAGTCTTCCTGTGACTGTAATTGGGTGTCTTCCTGCTTCACCTTCTCTGAAGCCGATGAAGTAAGGAGATATCTCAAGCTCCTCCTTGCCTTCCTCTGTAGAGTGGAGTCTTACCATCCTACCTGAAATCCAGGCATCTATCAGAACTTCGAATATCTTGTTATCGTTGTTTCCTTCAGCTTTGTTCTTTCTCGCATCATTCTCGATCTTCTCAGCAAGTATCAGGATGTTCTGACTTACTGAAGGTGCATAGGACTGCATGTTCATTGCAATCTTTCTAAGACCAGAAGCAAGGTGAGGGGACTGGAACTCGGAATTCTGGGAAAGCATTTCAGCAGACATGTTGAATGCAATCGACTCATAGACTGAAAGGGCTACAGCGTCATCAGAATCCTTTTGCTTTATCTTTATCAGATTATTTTCTTCATATATGTCGATATGCTCACTTAGGTCCTCGACATAGCGACTTATTGTAGACCGGTGTACTCCTAGGCGTCTTGCTATTTCAGCTCGTCTGAGACCTTCTGGGTGACTTCTGAGCAGAAGTTCTAGCTGCGCGACTCTTTCGCCTTTCATGATAAGTCTCCTTTTGCAACTTTATGCAACAAGATTATAGCATGTCTTTCTCGCATGGCAAGTTCTTGTTGTATATGAAATGACAAAGAGACTAAAATTTCAATCATGAGTGAAGAATTGGAAAAGATTGAAATCAAATGTGCATACTTAGAAGAGCAGGTTGCTGTTCTAAATGAAGTAGTCATCGAGCAGCAGAAGAGCATCGATAGTCTGCTTATCCAACTTCAGAAGATGAAGAGAAAGGTGGATGAACTTGCTGAGGATGCAGGGGAAGCGAGAGAAAACAGACGCCCTCCCCATTATTGATATCACCCCTTTATCGTATCAGAGAGCAGAGATCGCTTCTTCCACTCTGTAAAGGCTTCGAATACCTGAGTCTGTGAGCCATCCTCTTCAAGCCTGAACATTTCAAAGAAGAGCTTTGGATTTTCCCTTTCAAGCTCATCTTTATTTTCTGCCATCACCTTTACTATTATCTTTTCTCCCTTGTGTGTCTGTCTTATCCATCTGACATCTACAAGGGATGCCTTGTAGTCGTCGTTGAAACAATCAGGAAGTGCCTCTGTGATCCAATTTGTGTATGTGAGGTTGTTCACATGTCTATTTGGATCTGTGTCGAGATATCTTATCTGTGGCTCGTAGACTGAAACAATATATTTGCACTTTTCCTGTATCTCTATGAGATTAGGAAGCTTAGTGTCCAGATAATTTTTTTCAGGTGGGAGCATGAGAGCGTTGACGATCTCAGTAGGTCTCATTGGGCGGCCATTGGTCATGTTGATGATGGCCCATCTTGTCATCGCAGAAAAAAGCTTCCTTCCATCTTGGTCATAGGCTTCTACGATACGAGGGCAGTTGAGACCCTGTGCAGGTTGCACGAAAGTTCTGATCCTGAGTTTGTCTCCCCAGACTCCATAGTGGAAGATTTCCATCCTGGATCTGGCAATTACCCAGGTAAGTCCATCCTTCTGAAGTTGTGGGATACCTATTTTCTTTGCTGATGCATGTGCACCAGCTGCTTCCTGCACTGAAGCCTGGTACACATAGAGCTTGGTGTTGAAGTGTGAATCAGTATCATAAGATGTAATGTATGTATCAATGTGTCCGATATTCTCGCTATCGATTCTTATTTCATCTTCTATCATCTAATCTATTCCGCCTTGTAAAATCTTAAGAGAGAGCGTCCATACTTTCTCTCATCCTTGAACTTGAATCCCTCGATCTCTTCTGGCCAGGAGCCACTTTCCTCAGCAGGATAGTGGATGATATATAGGCCACCGGGCTTAACTATATGTCTTGAAGCAATCTTTTTGGAAAGCTCAACCTTTCCATCCATTGGAAATGGAGGATCTGCATAAACGATATCGTAGCTAAGTAGACAGGAGGAGATGTATCTGTTTACATCCATCATGAAAAGATGCTTCTCTTCATTTACGAAGGAGAGGTTCTTTTCTATTGTCGCCTTCTTTCCTCTATCCATCTCGACAAGGTGGATAGGGCTTGCTCCTCTGCTTGCAGCTTCTATGGCAACACAGCCAGAGCCGGAAAAAAGATCGAGGAAGGATGATCCTGTCAAATCTCCCAGAATTGAAAATAGGGATTCTCTCATTCTGTCCATCGCAGGGCGAATTACGCCAGGAGGACATACAATATTTCTTCTACAGTACTGACCGCCAGTTATTCTCATAGTTGATATACTATCAAATGACGGTAGTTTTGTCCTCTTTGAGTAAGAGTGTCCTTAGCATGTAATTTTCAGATGAGATCAAACCTCGGTCCCTTTCCAGAATTGCTTCAGCTTCAGAGCCTGCAATCTCGATAAGATCGATATCTGTAGCAAGGGATGCAAAGCGGAGTCGCAAGAACCCAGATTGCCTATCACCTGCGATCTCACCAGGTCCCCTGATCTCAAGGTCCTTTTCTGCAATTACAAAGCCATCTGTTGTGTCTCTCATGACCGAAAGTCGTGCTTTTGCATCCTCAGTCAAAGAAGAGGAGAATACAAGGAAGCACCAGCTTTGAAGATCGCTTCTTCCAACTCTTCCTCTTAGCTGATGGAGAGCCGCAAGACCAAAGCGTTCAGAGTGCTCTATTATCATGCATGTTGCATCTGGGATATCTATACCGACTTCGACAACAGATGTGGATACAAGATACATGATCTCCTTTTTCCTGAAGCGTTCAAGTATCGTCATCTTCTCCTCTTCCGCAAGTCTTGAGTGTATCAAAGCAGAAGGAACACCTGGATACTTTGTCTTCAGAAATTCGAACATCGTAGTGACATCTCTGAGGTCGCTATCTCCTTCGTCATCAATTTTTGGATAGACGAAATATGCTTGATGCTTACGTAGAAACTCGACCCCTACAGCCTGATACATCTTGTCCCTGCCATGCTCTGTGACAAGGTGTGTAATTATAGGTTTCCTTCCACCAGGCATCGTGTGGATAGTACTTATAGTCAGGTCTCCAAAGAAGGTGAGTGCAAGGGTTCTAGGAATAGGGGTTGCACTCATCATGAGAATATGAGGATTTATTCCCTTGCTAGATAGTGATTGTCTCTGCTCGACACCAAAACGGTGCTGTTCATCGATTATCACATACCTTAGATTTCTATATTCAATATCCTTGGAAAAGAGTGCATGTGTTCCAATTGCGATATCGACATCGCCTCTTTTGAGTGCTTCTAGCAGCAACTTTCTTCCCTTTCCCTTGACATCTCCTGTTATGAACGCAACTCGAATTCCCAAAGGCTCGAAGAGCTCTGCGGCCTTCTCTGCATGCTGCCTTGCTAGAAGTTCTGTTGGTGCCATGAAAGCAACCTGACCCTTCTTTGCAATTACATGGAGGGCGCTGAGCCAAGCGATCAAAGTCTTTCCACAGCCAACATCACCCTGCAAAAGACGATTCATCTGTCCATTTGAATCAATGTCTGACCTTATATCCTCAAGGCATAGCTCCTGATCTCTTGTCAAAGCAAAAGGAAGAGCTTTCAGTAGCCTTCTCTCAAGCTCAGAAATGGTGCTTCTTTCCCTTTTCCTTTTCAAAGGAGTGCTTTCTCTCTTTATGCTGATTTCCATCAGCAAGAGCTCTGAAAGCGCTAAAGAGCGCCTAGCTCTTTCCACATCGTTCATTGTCTTTGGATAGTGAAGCAACCTTATCGCTTCATCTGTGTGGAGAAGAGAATATTTTTCATAGATGTATGATGGCATTTCGTCATCGAATACAAGGAAGTGGTTGGAAAGGATATTCTTCACATCCCTCCTTATCATCCTCTGGTTCAGGTTTCCAGAGAGAGGATAGATAGGCAGGATCGTTCCAATCCCTGCTTCCTCTGGTGTTCTATAGACAGAGAAGGAACTAGTCTGCCATTCTCTTCCGTTTTTTGTGACCACAGCATTGATATACCAGGCTGAACCCACAGAGAGTGTTCTTTCAAGGAAGGCTCTGCCAAAGCATAGAAGGGAGAGGTTGTAGCCACTTTTTTCTCTGCAGATTACCTTGAGTGTCCTCTGTCCCTTATTGAAGCCTCCAAAGTATGTGTGTGAGAGGACAACGATTTCTGAGTTTATCTGAACATTATTTTCTGTGACGTCTCTGATCGTTGTCTCTGTGCTTCTATCGTCATATCCTCTCGGACATAGCATCAAGAGGTCCTTGAAGGTACTTATTCCCATTTTGGCATAATCTTTCTGGGCCGCCGGTCCGACGCCCTTTAAATTGGAAATTGAGTTTTCAAGTTCGCCTATCAGCAAGTTCTAGAATCCTATATATCTTGTTGCACTCATCAAAAGAGCGATGACTTGCATCGCAGCAAAGTAGCTGAGAATTGCAAGAGAAAGAGCGATGATGCAGAGAAGCTGGTCCTTTACAATCCTGTTCGGAAAAAGAGCCATCTGAAGTTTTCTTATTAGTGGCTCTGCAAGCATTCCTGCTCTCGTCAAGCCAGGGGAGTGGAAAAGGGAGCCCAAGGTTCTGAGAGTGAGGAAGACAATCAGGAGGATGATGAATATCTGGATACAATATTGCCAGAGCATCTGGATACATAGCTGCAAGAACCAGGCAAAGCGGAATGTGTGGTAGTATGCAAATATCCTCAATGCCGATTGAAGCAGTTGAAGCACACCAAGGCCTATGATTGCAGAAAAATCGAGCATTCCTATCATCAACCTTCTTGAACGGAAGATATTAAGATATGGGTCGACAATCATTGAGAAGTAGCTTGTAAGGCTACCTTGTCTTGGATATGGGTTTATCCAGGTGAGCAAAATCCTGATCCAGATCAGGAAGGAATATAGTTCGAGTGCCTTTGCAAGAAAACTTGCAAGTTCATATATATTCGTTGTCATTTTTTCTCCTTATGCATACCAGACACTCTTTATGAGGTCATAGCTTTCTAGTTCCTTCTTGAGATTCTTGTTGTATGAGAGCGAATAATCTCGACCGAAGGCTATCTTCTCTTTTCTGTTGTCTCCAATATAGGCAAATATCCTGAGGTCGCCTATGTGGTCGATTATGTAGCTTTTGAGCTCATTTTCGAGCATCTCAAGCTGACCATTCATGACAAGCTCCTCATCTAGCTCAAGACAGACAGAGGAGATAGCTTCACTCTTTAAATCCTGAGGAGCAGAAACAGTATCGATCAAGAATTGGATAACATCAGAATCCTTCTTTTTGTCGAATTTGCCAGTAAAGCCATATATTCCATCGATAACAACCTTTCCTTCAATGCCCTCATAAGATTTAGGGAAGGCGACACCTTCTATGTTTCCCTGATAATTTGACAGTGTGAAGATTCCCATGTTCTGTCCCTTCTTGGTCTTCAGTATCTTCAGGTTGTTGACCTGACAGATCAAGGAGACACTTCTTTCAAGAGGGAGATCCTGTGGTTTAGATATATCGACCCAGACACAGCGCTCTACATGTTCCTTGTACTCATCAAGAGGATGACCTGAGACATAGAAGCCCAAGAACTCCTTCTCCATCTCGAGCATCTCTCTCTTGGACCAAGGCTCTGCTTTTCTCATCTCGAAGCTGTGTATTGTCACATCATCTTCAAAAAGACCTATCTGGCCATATGCAGATGCTTCCTTGTTGCTCTTGTCGAAGGCGATCATGGCTTCGAGGTTCTGCATCAAGGTAGCTCTATCCTCTCCTAGAGAATCGAAGGTGCCTGCCTTTATCAAGGATTCAAGAAGGCGACCGTTTACCAAGCCTTCGCTCTGACGGCTGATGAAGTCCAGCATGGACTTGTATGGGCCATTCTTGACTCTCTCATCGACGATCAACTGAGTGACCTGCTCGCCAACATTTCTTATACCAGCAAGACCGTAGACGATATTTCCGTTTACGACATTGAAGTGCTTTTCAGAGTTGTTGATGTCAGGTGGCATGAGCTTGATGCCCATAGTATCGGCAAGTGCAAGGTACTCCTTGAACTTATCCGGGCTGTTCATTTCATTTGTGAGGTTGGCAGCTAAGAATTCTGCAGGATAGTTTGCCTTCAAGAAGGCAGTCTGGTAGGCAACGACCGAGTAGGCAACAGCATGTGATTTATTGAATCCATACTGGGCAAATGGCTCGAGGAATGCAAATACCTTGTTTGCAAGCTCTTCTGTCCTGCCAAGCTTCTTTGCTCCTGCGATGAACTTTATCTTCTGCTCTGCAAGCTGGTCGACCTTCTTTTTACCCATGATTCTTCTGAGGATGTCAGCTTCACCAAGTGTATAGCCTGCAATTACCTGAGCTACCTGCATTACCTGTTCCTGATAGACACAGATTCCGTAGGTTGTCTTCAATATAGGCTCAAGATCTGGGTCGTCATATTCGATGTCCCAGATGCCGTTCTTACATTTGACGAACTTCTCGATGTACTGCATTGGACCTGGACGATAGAGTGCATTCAAGGCAACGAGGTCTTCGATTGTGTTTGGCTGAGCATCACGAAGAACCTTCTGCATACCACCAGATTCAAACTGGAATACACATGCAGAGTCTCCTTCACATAGCATCTTGAAGGTCTTTGGATCCTCTTCATCGATCTTTGAGATATCGAAATCTGGATTGACCTTGTGGATAAGGTCCACAGCGTGCTTGATGAGTGTCAGTGTCTTAAGACCCAAAAAGTCCATCTTTACAAGACCACAGTCCTCGATAAGATCCATAGTATACTGTGACGCTACAGACTTGGTCTTAGGATCGAAGTTCAGAGGAACGTAGTCAATTAGAGGGGTCTTTCCGATTACAACGCCAGCTGCATGCAGTGAAGTGTGCCTGTTTCCACCTTCGAGCCTTCTTGAAACGTCAAAAAGTTCCGCATAGATACCGCCCCTGTCTTCAAGCTCCTTGAGCTTAGGTTCAAGCTCGAAGGCCTGGGCAAGGTTATGAGCATCATCACTGATCAGCTTACAGATCTCGTTTGCTTCGGCGTATGGAATGTCGAGTGCTCTGGCAACGTCCTTTACAACCGCCTTTGCCTTGAGCGTTCCAAATGTACAGATCTGACCAACACGATCCTTTCCATAGTGGTCAGTTACATATTGGATTACCTCTCCACGTCTTTCGAAGCAGAAGTCGATATCGAAATCTGGCATGCTGACACGTTCAGGATTCAGGAATCGTTCGAAGAGCAATGAGTACTTCATCGGATCGACGTCTGTGATCGTGATGGAGTAGGCGACGAGAGAACCAGCACCCGAACCTCTACCTGGTCCAACAGGGATGTCGTGCATCTTTGCCCAGTGGATGTAGTCTCGGACGATGAGGAAGTAGCCCTGGAAGTCCATCTTCAAGATGATGCCAAGCTCATAGTCCAGACGGGCCTTGAGCTCTGGTGTGAGCTTTCCATATCTCTTCTTGCAGCCATCATAGCTGAGCCAGACAAGGTATTCAGCTGTGTCTTTAAATCCTTCTGGTACTTCGTACTCAGGAAGCAGTGGGCCAGGGAACTTTATCTCAATGTTGATCCTATCGGCAATCTTCTTTGTGTTCTCATAAGCTTCGGGACACCAACTGAAGATTTCCCTCATCTCATCTCCACTCTTCATGTAGAAGTTGTCGTTAGGGAATTTCAGTCTATCTTCTTCATTCTTCTTTCGGTTCGTGCCGATACAGAGGAGAACATCATGAGCATTTGCATCTTCACGGTTTACATAGTGGCAGTCGTTGGTACAGACAAGAGGTATATCCAGTTCCTTTGCAATTCTTACAAGGATTGGATTTGTTCTCTTCTGCTCAGGAAGATTGTGATCCTGAAGCTCGATATAGTATCTGTCACCAAATATGCTTTTGAACCAGGCAGCTCTTTCCTTTGCCATCCTATAGCACTGCTCTTCAGTGTGCTTGTGCTCGTTATCTAGCAAGAGCTGAAGGATTTCTCCTGCAAGACATGCAGAGAGACAGATGAGATCCTCGCTATGGCTTACGAGTACCTCGTCATCGATCCTAGGTTTGTAATAGAAGCCTTCTGTGAAGGCGATGGAGTTGAGCTCCATGAGGTGATGATAGCCACGGTCATTCATCGCAAGCAGAATGAGGTGGTAGGATCTGTTGCCTTCACTTTGTGGACTCGTATCTCTTCTATTCTTTGGATTTACATAGAATTCACAACCTATGATAGGCTTGATGTTTGCTGCCTTGCATGCGTTATAGAACCTGAGGGCACCATACATGTTTCCATGGTCTGTGATGGCCATGGCCTGCATCTTGTACTCTCTGGCTTTTGCCATATACTTTCCAATAGTTGCAGCCCCATCGAGCAGAGAATAGTCGGTGTGGTTGTGTAGGTGGACAAAGTTGTCAAGGACCTCATCCGGTCCATAGGGTGGATAGTAAACGTCTTTAACTGCCATAGGCTACAAAGTATAGCATAATGAAGACGTTTCGTTAATAAACTACAGGGAAAGAATGTTCTGATTCAGAGATAGAACCATATCCTTCATCATGCCATTGAGTCTTGCTTCCTGAATGGGTGTAATTGGACCAAGATTATCGCTAATATATGCCATTATGTTCTTGAAAAGTTCCTTCGTGCTGTTCTCGTTTGCAGGTAGAGGCATCGATTCAAGCAATGTATCTATATCCTTGCTATATGCATAGCCCATTGAAGGTATGGTGATTATAGCTCTTGGGGAAGTAAGACCATTCTGGTCCAGCTTGGATACGACAGCAAGAGAGACAGCTTCATCTGGATTGCATACAGGCTTTCCTGCTGTTGAGAAGTACTCGAAATCGAAATCCTGAATTATGATCCTGATCTTTGACACGAGAGCGTTCGGAAAGACTGTATTTAGGATGAATTTTCCATTCTTGTCATAAAGTCTTGATACATGCATCCACCGTCTTGTGAAGTTTCTTCTCTTAGGGATTACGACTTCAACTGCAGTGTCCAGAAGAACAAGTACAGATGAAAGAGGGGAATTCAATCCCTTGAGGCACAATGTTCCACCGATAGAAATCCTTTCTCTCATCATCCTGCAGGCAGTGCTCTCAATTGCCTGGATAAGAGAGCGTGGAAAGATATTGTTTCCAAGCAATGCGATATCGTTCAAGGAGACCATGGCGCCAATTTCAGAGAAGCGGTCGTTTCTCTGGATGCGATATAGCTCTTCGATATCCTTCAAGTTTATTATTTCTACATTGGTGGCAGCAGATGGATAGAAGTCAGGGCGGGACATGATATATGTTCCACCAGCCCAGATAGAGGTTGCACTTCCACTGTAGTTGATTACAGTATCAGCATATTCACCGATAGTCTTCGGTTCATGAACATTAGGAGATCTTAGTTCTGTATACAGTGGCATTTCGCTTCCTCCTATTGTTCAGACTTTCCTTTATTATCGCTAAAATACTGGTAGAGTCCATGCAGTAGCACTTTATCAGCTCATGCTCTTCCATGATTTCCTTAAGTATATCTTCGTCCGAGAAGATATCGTCAATGAAATCTGTGTCTTCATAT
Source organism: Spirochaetales bacterium (assembly GCA_017478205.1). Taxonomy (GTDB): domain Bacteria; phylum Spirochaetota; class Spirochaetia; order Sphaerochaetales; family Sphaerochaetaceae; genus Bullifex. Next base: position 86,920 of record JAFVDZ010000024.1, read on the forward strand.
CGCCTGAGGATATTCTCGATCAAGAGAGTCCTTGAAGCATAGCAGTCCTGACAGGGCTCTATGCCCAAACTCTGATATGCATTCTCTATGTCTTTGCACTCTTTTGTCTTTGAGAAGCCGTCGAAGGTGACAATCGTTGCATTCTTCACATTGAAGGCAGGCACAAGACAGGAGAGAGCTGCCTTGTCGTTCAGAAGCACAATGCACTTTCCGCATAATCTTCCTGTGCAGCTAGTTGAGAGGGATTTTATTTCCACATCCTCTCTCAAGAGCTCGGAAAGTGGTTTGTCAGAGCTTACATTGAGAGAAAGAGTCTTTCCGTCTACTACAAGTTCTACCTTCATTTATCGCTCCTGGCTTTCAGCTACTTCCCTTGAAGAGATAGGGATAGATAGCTTGTTTGATCCGCAGCATTGCCTCATGGCACTAAAAAAGGCTGCCTGTACAAGACCGCTGACTGTCTGCTCCATACCACATAGGCCATCGATATTGCTACTATCGATATTGATATCGACATTGAATGGGTGCTTGAGGTCCTTCGATAGCTCAGCTCCAGAAAAGTGCAGAGCATCTATGATTTCATGCTTGAGACGAGATTCCATCTCCTTTTTGTCGAATAGAGACCCGACAACTATATTTGCCCAGACATTCCTGACAACAGGATTGAATGTGATGTCGTCTGTATACACTTCTACGATGATGGCCATGGAGCCTCTGTTCTCAAATTCGCAAGGGTTCTTCTTGTCATCGACATCGAATGTGAGTGAAAGAGGTGGCTCATGAGTCTTCGCCTGTCTCAAAAGCTTTCGGCAGCTGCTCATGACCTGCCTTGGCAATCTTCCATTGATTCTGCTCAAGATATCAGGGCCACTGCTGACAGAGCTGGTATCACTTTCAAACAAGATTACATCTCCATCCTCATGAAATCTCATCTCATTAGAGATAATCTCCTTCAAGAGATATCCCTTTTGACCCTTTGCAGGGAAGGAGACGCTGAGTGTGATGTTGTTCTTTGTTGTATAGTTCAACCTTGCGCTATATTTTGTCATCTTCGCAAGAGTTGTGGAGATACCGGAAATTCCGACACCGACAGCAAGCCCAATGCCTCTAGAGAAGTCAAGAAGCGACATATTGCCCTTCTGAAGGTGATATGATGGCCACTTTCTTCTATATTCACTTTTCTCCAGTATATCTTTATACAGTTCCTTCATTGGAGAGAGTTCGATTGCAGGAAGATAATCTGTGAATTTTCTTTTTCCTGTGAGGTTACGGTTTCTCCAAGTAAGAGGAGAGACCTTGAACATGTCTGCAATATAGTCGATATGAGCCTCGGAGGAAGCTAATGCAACAGAGTAGCCCATAGAACCACAGGAAAATGATGGTAACAGATTAGACCTTGTAATGTTTACTTTGGCTGAAAAACTCTGAAGCTCATAGTTTGGGATGAGGCCTGTAATTGCCTGTCTTTGATACTCTTCAGGTGCAAAGAGGAAGGCTCCGAGCTCAGCTGTCATGCTCACTTCTTCCCTAATTGGTTTTGAATCAAGGTTGCACCAGGTTGTCCTCTTTACAGTTACTTCTGGGCTTCTGTTGAGCAAGGTGCTTCTGAGTTCAACGGTTGTATTCATCTTCAATGCCGCAATGGCAGTAATTGCTGCAAGTTGAGCAGGGAAGATAGCATATTCATCATAGTGAGAGAGACACTCTAATGTGTGGACGAAGATGTTCTTTTTCTGGTATCCCGTTGCTGAAGCGACAGTATCCTTTACCAGATCTGGCCATCTGCAAGGAAGTTCTACATGAAGACGCTCATCCTTTTCCCATGCGATACAGCTGATCATCTTGAAGTTGTCGATTTCCTTGGATTTGGAAACAAACGTAGATTCGATCTTCTTCAGCTCGTCGCTTTCTTCACTATGTTCTTCTATATTTTTCTGGTTCGACCATGACAGTGTGAGTTCTTCCGGCTCCGAGCAGGTCTCAAGGTCCAATTCCCTTTGTTCTGTTTTCTTCGTTTCAAGCTTTATCTCTTTGGCAGCAAGCAGCACTGTCTCATAGTCTGGCCCTATCATGGCAACAAGGGGCTGGCCCTTGTAGCTTATGGTATCCTTTGCAAGGAGAGGCATGGAGCCAGAAAGAATTTTGATAATGTTCTCTCCCGGGATATCCTGCCAGGTTATAGGTGTGCAATGGCTATTTTCTGGCGTTTCAAGAGAAATGATATCTTCCTCTGCTGTTTCAGACAGAATGAGAGTGCCACAACATCTTTGATTCACGCCTGCATAACTGTTGTTTATATTGTCTGCCATGGAAAAAAGATTATCACAACGCTTTTGGCTAAGCAAGGCGAATAGGTTTCTCAAACAGGTCAGAAAGGTTATAATCTAGGTATGGAAGTGAAAGAAAGAATTGACAGTCTCATAGATGAGCTGGTCAGATTGCAGAAGGCCTATTATATAGATGGTGCTCCACTAGTGAGCGATTTGGAATATGATGCACTTTTCGATGAACTTGTGAAGCTTGAAAACGAGCATCCAGAGCTTGTCAGAAGTGATTCTCCGACCAAGAGAGTAGGTAGCGATCTTACTAGTGACTTTCCAGAAGTCGAGCACACGATACCTGTCCTTTCTCTTGATAAGGCATATACAGCAGAAGCAGTCCTCGACTGGATGAGCAAGAGCGAAGCCAAGGCATCAGGTAATCTTTCTTTTGCAGAAGAAGAGAAGATCGATGGAATATCGATGGTCCTCTATTACGAGGATGGTTATCTTGCAAGGGCTGTGACCAGAGGAAATGGTCATGTCGGCAATGATGTTACTTCGAATATAATGACAATCCATTCTGTCCCTCTGCGTCTTCCTGAGGCCATAAACATAGCTGTCAGGGGAGAAGTCTATCTTCCTAAAGCTGATTTTGAAAAATTGAAGGACAGATATCCTTTGATCGCGAATCCAAGGAATCTGGCAGCAGGTACAGTAAGAAGACAGAAATCGAGTGAAGCTGCAGAGGTTCCTTTGGATATCTTCATCTATGAAGGATTCTGGGAAGAGGGAGCTGCTCCAGCTGACCACATCGAAAATCTTTCAAGACTCAAGAAGCTGGGTTTCAGGATAAATCCACATCTTGCACTCTTCTCAGCCTCCCGAGAGGAAGCACAAAGGAGGCTTGAAGAAGCAGGTCTTGAAGGTGAAGGCCACTCCTTTAATGAGCTTGGGGAATACCTTGAGAAGGTGACAGAGAGAAGAGAAAGTCTCCCATATGAAATCGATGGTATGGTCACAAAGGTCTGTGAGATGAGTGTCCGCGAGGCCTTTGGGTACACAGAGCACCATCCTAGATGGGCAATTGCATATAAATTCGAATCCCCACAGGCCCAGACGAAGGTTGTAGGAGTAACAGTCCAGGTTGGACGAACTGGAAGAATTACTCCTGTTGCCGAGCTCGAGGCTGTAAAGCTCGGTGGCTCTACAGTCAGGAGAGCAACGCTCCATAACCAGGAGTATATCGATACTCTTGAGCTTTCGATCGGGGATACTGTCTCTGTTGTAAAGCGGGGTGATGTAATTCCTGCAGTCGAAGAGGTCATAGAGAAGAATGAGATTGGAAACGGTACCTTTGTAATTCCACCTCTCTGTCCTTCCTGTGGCTCTGTACTTGAAAAGAAGGGCGCACACCTTTTCTGTGAAAACAGAAGCTGTCCAGACCAGATTCTTGGCCGAATCTCATTCTTTACTGCCAGAGATCAGATGGATATGGAAAGCATCGGACCAAAGGCTGTCCAACTTCTAGTTGAGAATAAGCTAGTTGAGGATATTCCAGATCTCTATACCTGTGATTTCGATCGCCTTGTAGGAGTAAAGGGTGTCGGAGATAAGACAATAGAACAATTTAAAAGTGCAGTAAAGGAAAGTCTTAACAGACCTTTCCATACTGTGCTTGCAAGCCTTGGTCTTCCTGAGGTCGGTTCAAAGGGTGCGGAAATATTGGTAAAGGGTGGTTTTGATAGCATCGACAAGCTGCTTGATGCCTCAAGAAGAAACGACATCGAAGCCTTTACCAGAATTCCTCAGGTGGGTGAGCAATCTGCACTGCTTATCATAAATGCCTTGCAAGATCCTGTGATGATAGAAAGGATCGAGAAGCTGAAGGCAGCCGGTCTTCAGTTTGTCGAGATAAAGGAAGAGAACAACGAGGAGCAGATATTCTCAGATCAGGTATGGTGTGTGACAGGCTCCTTTGATAACTTCAACCCTAGAGGACTTGCCATGAAGGAAGTAGAGAAGAGAGGAGGTAGGAGTGTATCTTCTATAACTGGCAAGACTACTCATCTTCTAGTTGGCAAAGGTGGTGGCAGCAAGAGAGCTCAGGCTGAGAAGCTGGGTGTTACAATAGTAACCGAAGAGGAATTCCTTAAGTTGCTTGGAAAAGAAAACGATATAAAAGAAACAAAAATGGACATTCAACTGGAACTCTTTTGATGACATGATGTGCTCAAAATCTGTATCATGATATCGAATATAAGGAGACAGCAATGCTAGACAGACTTGCAATTGAACTCAATGAAATACTCGATAGCTCGGTAGCGGGCGCTTTCCTCTCTTCCTTTGGAAGAAGGATTTTCTTCCCAAAGGGTATAGTTGCACAGTCGGCCGAAGCCGGCGCAAAAGCCAAAAGGTACAATGCAACTGTAGGCCTTGCCAAGAGCAAGGGACAGCCAATGCACCTTAGTGACATCTACGGCTACTTCAAGGAAGGGCTTTTACAGCCAAGTGATATCTTCTCCTATGCACCAGGTGGTGGAGACAAGGAACTGAGAAGTGTCTGGAAAGAGGAGATGATAAAGAAGAACCCAACTCTTGAAGGAAAGCTCACAAGCCTTCCTATGGTAACAGGGGGTCTAACTCATACGATCAGCACAGTAGCAAATCTCTTCTTTGATGAGGGTGATGAAATCGTCTGCCCAGATCTCTTCTGGGACAACTATGAACTCATCTTTGTCCATGCGAAAAATGGTTCTCTGAAGTTCTTCACTTTCTATGATGAGAACAAACACTTCAATGTTGAAGGAATGAGGAAGGCTCTGTTGGATTGCAAGGGGAACACAGCAAGAATTATTCTCAACTTCCCAAACAACCCAACAGGATATACTCCATCCAAGACAGAGATGATGAAGATAAGGGATGCCATCGTTGAGGTTGCAGAAAGCGGAAAGAAGGTAATGGTTCTTTCTGATGATGCATACTTTGGCCTCTTCTTTGAAGAAGAGACTGAGAAGGAATCTCTCTTTTCCTTCCTTGCAGATGCTCATGAGAACATCTTCGCTATCAAGGGCGATGCAGCCACAAAGGAAGAGATGGTGTGGGGCTTCAGAGTTGGCTTCATCACATATGCATCAAAGGGCTTTACTGAAAAGCATATCGATGCGCTTAACAGCAAGACTCTGGGGGCTATCAGATGCTCAGTTAGCAACTGTGACCGCCCAGGCCAGAGCCTTATCTTGAAAGCGATCAAGGAAGGCAAGAGCTATCAAGAGGATAAGGACAAGACCTTCAAGGAGATGGAAGCAAGATACAGGATCCTCAAGAAGGAGCTTGAAAAGTATCAAGATTCGAAGCTTTTGAAGCCATACCCATTCAATTCAGGCTATTTCATGGCCTTCGATACAATGGGAAGGAGCGCAGAAGAGCTCAGAGTCTATCTCCTCGAAAAGTACAGTGTCGGTGCAATCAACATAATGGACAGAACGCTTCGCCTTGCCTACTGCTCTGTCGAGCAGGAGAACATCAGCGAGCTTGTTGCTCTGGTATATTCAGCAGCAGAGGAAATATGGACCTGAAGGTAAAGCTCTATCTCGTAGACGAAGAGGGTGAGAAATTCATGGGAATTGGCGTGATGTGGCTCCTTGAAGAGCTCTCGCGCTGTGGCTCTCTTCGTCAGGCTGCCTATAATATGGACATCTCATACTCGAAGGCTCTCTTGATGATAAACCGCCTTGAGAAGCACTTGGGCAAGAGTGTCATAGAGCGAAAGAAAGGTGGCCAGGATAGAGGCGGTGCCGTTCTGAGTACATTTGGAAAGCGATTTGTAAATCTTTATAACTCATTTCAGGATGAGGCCAAAAAGCGAACAGAAGAGCCCTTCAGAGAATTTGTAAGGAGCCTTGATATACTTTTGGAGGATGGTGATGAGTGAGACTTTGGATTTTAACGTCGACAAGTTAGGTGAAGCAAAGCTTGTATCTCCAATCGATATGCGAGTTGAGAGCCTAGACGGTTTCGTGCACTATGTTTCTGATGATGATCGGGTGCTTTTCTCTGTCAAGACCAAGGTGGACAAGGATGGAAAGCGTGTTCCTGAAATAAGCGAGACGATGGAACTTGCGGGTCCTAGAGAGAAGATCTATTTCAACCCTCAGCATGTGCATGTTGCAATTGTGACCTGTGGTGGTATCTGCCCGGGACTGAATAATGTAATTAGAGCAGTAGTGAGATGCTTCTGGTATCGCTATGGTGTCAGAAGGATCTCAGGTGTCCAGTATGGCTACAATGGCCTGCTTGAAGACTCTTCATATCCTTTCATCCAATTGAATCCTGACCTTGTTGATGACATTCAAGAGAAGGGTGGCACGATCTTGGGATCCTCAAGAGGTGGTGGAAACAGGACAGAGGAGATCGTCGATACTCTAGAGAGGAATAATATAAACATCCTGATCTGTATCGGCGGAGATGGAACACTCAAGGGTGCGAATGCTATTGGTCTTGAAATCAAGAAGCGGGGTCTCAAGATTGCTGTTGTTGGAGTTCCAAAGACAATAGATAACGATCTGTCTTTTATCGACTCTTCCTTTGGCTTCGATACTGCCACACAGGTGGCTGCAGGAATTGTGCGTGGTGCACACGTCGAAGCAAGGAACGCGATGAATGGTATTGGACTTGTAAAGGTCATGGGAAGAGAGTCTGGCTTTATTGCTGCTCACACAACTCTTGCTCAGTCAGATGTAAACTTCTGCCTGATCCCTGAATCTCCATTCGACCTCGAAGGAGAGAATGGTTTCCTTGTCCATCTCAAGAAGAGGATTATCGATAGAGGACACGCTGTAATACTGGTTGCAGAAGGATCTGGACAAGAGTTCATTCCTTCAACGGGTGAAGTTGATGCAAGTGGCAATGTAAAGATGAATGATATAGGAGTCTTCCTGAAGGAGAAAATCAAGGATTACTTCAAGAAGGAAGACATAAAGGTTTCTGTCAAATACATCGACCCTTCATATATTATTCGCTCATCACCTGCCAACAGCTATGACAGCATCTACTGTGCTCGCCTTGGCGCGCACGCAGTACATGCTGCAATGAGTGGAAAGACCATGTGTCTTGTCAGTCGAGTGAATACCAAGTTCGTTTATTTGCCGATAAGACAGGCAGTATCGAAACGAAACCATGTCGATGTGAAGGGCTCTCTCTGGCGCGATGTGCTTGAGAACACAAGACAACCTTTCTCGATGAAGAACTAAAGCAAAAGGAAGCTGTCAGAGATGGTGGCTTCCTTCTTTTTTATGTCATAGGTTTGATAAGAGTTATTGCGTCATTTTTTGCTGAATATCAAAGGTTTTTGACATGGCGAAAACATATTTGAATAAAAAATAAAAATCTGTATACAAATTTTTAAAAAAAGTATTGCAATTAATTTTGTATTAAAGTATTGTACAGCCATCAGGAAGAAAAATTCCTGATTAAATAAATTTACCTCCTTTTGTTCCCCACTACGGTTTACCTCCTTTTTCCCGTCTGTGGGGTTTTTTATTTCTCCTGGAAACGAAATCCTATCTAGCTGTGAATAATGAAAAACAAGATACTGATAAACATATCTAATATGTTTAGATGTAAGGATTTCCTTGAGAGATAAGCGTTGTTGAAATAACTGAGAGAAACATGACAGGTTATAAAGCACTTCGTCTTTCCTGATATCAAGATATATCTTTCTTTCATGATATTGGTGTTCTTTTCTTTTTATCCAATTTGCTGTGTTAACTCACCTGAGTCATGTTCTGGGTATGGAAAGGATCTCTCATAACATTTTCAAGTAAATTCTTTGCTGAAAAGATTTCAGAAATGAGTTTTTGATACCTAGATATCAGAGAGAATATAGCTCTTTCGGGTTTATCATAATTAAAAGATGGCTTAGGTATATCTAGTAATCCTAAGTCATAAGTATCGATTTTTCTTATTGTTTGGGTTTTACAGATAAAAACTTATGTTTTTCCTTTCTTAAGTTGGTATGTTGGAGCGTTTATATAGCTTGAGAGAGTTGGTTCTATCTTTATGCATGATGAAAAAAAGTGGAGTGAAGAAAACTTCACTCCTTGGTCTGCATCTTTGCTCTTTCTTCATGCTCTTTTTGAAACTTTGCAGTTGCAAGTTGCATCTGTGTTTTGTTTTCCCTTCTGAGCTCTGATTCTGTCATCTCTTGTACTTTGTCTATCGGGCGACCTGAAATGACCTGACGAACCATGCAATCTGATTCCCCAGAACCTTTAGCCTTCTTGTGGAGAATGAAGCCATGGATTGCATTTTCGATCTCTATATAATGTGCCTTTCCTCCAGCTTCCTTGATCGCATCGACAAAAAGTTTGCCGTCATCTTTCAAAGGATCGAGAGAGCCTGCAATTACCAATGTGTCTGGAAGTCTTGAAAGGTCTGCAGAGAGGAGAGGAGAAAAGAGAGGAGAGAGTATATCCTTCTGTTCTCTCATATAACTTTCGACAAAGAATCTGAGCTGCTTGAGAGTCAGTGTTGGGCTATCTGAATACTCTTCGATAGATGTTGTTCTCAGCCTGGCATCTACCAGAGGAGAGAAAAGAATCATACCATTGGGCATGTGTGCCTTTCTGTCCCGGCAGAGGAGGGAAACTCCTGCAGCGAGGTTTCCTCCGCAGCTATCTCCCAGAAGGAAGATTCTGTCTGGATCAACCTTCCAATACTTTACTCCGTTTACTGCCCAAAGATATGCGTCATAGCAATCTTCAACGGCGATAGGGAACTTGTATTTTGGAGCGAGGCGATAATCGACAAGAAGAATTGCAGAGTCTGTAGCCTTTGCAAGGTGCTTGCAATATAGATCATAGAGATCGATATTGCCAAATACCCATCCACCTCCGTGGAATACAACGATAAGAGGTTTAAGTGAAGTTCTTGTCTGTGAATTGGCACTGTCGTAGTAACGTCCAGTTACGGCACCTTCTGTGACCGGAATGACATAATTGGTACAGCTTATACCCTTTGTCTCCGGATAGAATATTCTATGAACCCTGAAATTCTTTGGTAGGTCCTTTCTATTTGTTCTATTTATATCCTCTTCTGTAAGAGGGGAATGTGTATCACGTCCGGTGTACTTCTCTGCGAGGCGTAAAGTTTTCCACATCTTACTTGAGAGTGTGTATTTCTCAGTCATAATACAGACATTATGGATTTAATAGGGAAAATTTCAAGTGTTTTAGCTCTCATACAAATTTAAATCCACCAAAAATATAGAAATGATTAATAAATGTATTTAAAAAGAGCATAAGGATTTATAGGTTATCAAAGAGAGAATAAATATGAGGTTTCTACGCTTTGTGTGAAAGGATGTGCATATTTTTTCACTAATGTCTTAAGTAGATGGTATAATTTGATGTAATTACTTCCAAGGAGTTGAAGCGTGAAGAAAATATTGTTTATTGCATCAGAATGTGTACCCTTTGTAAAAACTGGAGGCCTTGCTGATGTTGTTGGAAGCCTTCCTAAGGCTTTCGACCCAAAAGAATATGACATAAGAGTGATGATACCTAACTATTTTGCAATAAAGGAAGAGTATAGATGCAATACAGAATGTATCTACTACTTCCAGCTCGATGATAGAAAGTATGTTGGTGTCAACAGACTTATCAAGGATGGAATCACATATTATTTCATCGACAACATGCAGTACTTCGATGGAATGGTTCCTTACTATGATCTTTTCAAGGATCTTGAAAGATTTGCATTCTTTGCAAAAGCATGTCTTTCAGCTCTTCCTTTGATTGGTTTCAGACCTGATATCATCCATTGCCATGACTGGCAGGCTTCCCTTGTCCCTGTCTATCTGAATACTCAGTTCCAGGGCAATCCTTTCTACAGAGGAATAAGGACGATCATGACAATCCACAACCTGCGCTTCCAGGGAACTTGGAATGTAGGTCATATCAGACACATCACAAACCTTCCTGAAGAGTGCTTCCAGCCAGGAAGGCTTGTAAGCCCATTCCAGAACACTTCAGCTGCTAAGGATGACTGGAACTGTTCAATGCTCAGAGGCGGTATAGTCTATTCTGACTATGTAACTACTGTAAGCAATACATATGCACAGGAAATCCAGACTCCAAACTTTGGCGAAGGTCTTGATGATATACTTCGCTTCAGGAAGGATAGACTCTGGGGAATCATCAATGGTATCGACTATGAAGAGTGGAATCCTCAGACAGATAAGAACCTTGTCAAGAATTACACTGCCAGAAGCATCAAGAGTGGAAAGAAAGCAAACAAGGTTGCTCTCCAGAAGGAGCTTGGGATTGCTGAAAACCCTGATGTCATGACAATCGGCCTTGTCTCAAGACTTACAGATCAGAAGGGTCTCGATCTTGTAGACAGAATCATGGACCGTCTCTGCCAGATGAATATCAACATGGTAATCTTGGGAACAGGTGCAAAGAACTACGAAGAGATGTTCCGTTACTATCAGGGCAAGTATCCAGGAAAGGTAAGTGCGAATATCTGCTACTCCGATAATCTTGCTCACAAGATCTACGGCGGTGTGGATGCTCTTCTTGTTCCTTCTGCATTTGAACCATGTGGCCTTACACAGCTCATCAGTCTCAGATATGGTACTATCCCAATCGTGCATGAAACTGGTGGTCTCAAGGACACTGTAAAGCCATACAACCAGTATGAGGAAAGTGGTACAGGATTCTCCTTCTACGGCTACAGTGACTGGGAGCTCATGGATAGAATCAACCACGCTTACTATGTCTATAATGAGATGCCAGACTCTTGGACAAAGCTCTGCCAGAGAGGTATGAAGGAGGACTGGTCCTGGAACAACTCAAGTCAGATATACAAACAGCTATACGATAGATTGTAGTTATTAGTGTGGCAGTCTTCTTTAAGGCTGCCATAATTTTACCTCTTTTATTTGTACTTACATTCCATATTATGTCTAAAATGGTTTTATGGTTTCGACAGAATTAAATTAATTGTCTTGATTACTGCTTTGCTGTGAGAATATATTTTTTTTAAGTTTTGAAGTAAAGGAGCGTGTTTTTATGAAGAAAGCACTTGTTCTATTATTGGTTGCATTGCTGTGCATGGGTGCTGTATTTGCACAGGACAATGCATACAAGGTATCTGCAGTTCCATATGCATTGCAGATCTCGACATCATCGGCATCAGGAAACGATGCTGTCTTCTCCCAGTACGGCTTCGGTGTAGAGGGCGTATATCAGAGAACACTCGGCAGAGGTGTATTCGTAGAGGCAGGTCTTGGCTATGATGGTTTCTTCATGCCAGATGACAGACCAATATTCGGAAACCTCCTCATGTTCGCAGGTGCAGGCTACAGCCATGATGTAAATGAGAAGTGGGCATTTGGTTTCCA
>JAFVDZ010000025.1 GCA_017478205.1 Spirochaetales bacterium
GATACAAATGTTCATCAGAAAGAAACAGACAAAAAAGTAGAAGAGCTTTTTGATTTAATCGACAAATACAACGTAAAAGATACGCAGGGAATTTTCTTTCAGGGACAGATTTTTGATGCATATGCAAAGTTTGAAAGTTTTATTGCCCAGGCAAAACAGGAAATCATCTTAATTGATAACTATGTTGATTTAAGCATCTTGCAGCGCCTTGCAAAGAAAAAAAAGAACGTTAATGTTGTGATTTATACCGATCCAAAAACAAAACTGACCGCTCAGGATATTCAGCAGTTTAATACCCAATATCCAACTCTTACATTAAATCATACAAAAAAAATGCATGACCGCTTTTTGATTATTGACCAGAAAACGCTTTATCACATCGGAGCATCTCTAAAAGATTTAGGTAAAAAGTGTTTTGCATTTGAAGTGCTGGATGCATCGTTGATTGAGCATCTTTTGAAGAATGTGTAGAAAAAGGATAAAAAAGAATGGCTGAATGGACGGAATATAGACTTATTGAATTAATGGATTTAATTGGAGGAGGAACTCCCAAAACAAGTAATCCAGATTATTGAGATGGAAATATTCCGTGGATATCAGTGAAAGATTTTAATGGTGAGAGAAGATTTGTTGGGAAAACAGAAAAGGCCATTACGCAAGCTGAATTAGAAAACAGTTCAACAAAGATTCTTAATAAAAATGACATTATTGTTTCTGCAAGAGGAACTGTCGGTGAACTTGCAATTATTCCATCTGATATGGCATTTAATCAATCATGCTATGGGATAAGAGCAAAAGAATTTGTTGATTCTATGTTCCTGTATTATTTGCTTAAACAATCTGTGAACATTTTAAAGCATAATACTCATGGTTCTGTTTTTGACACCATAACTCGTGATACTTTTGAGACCATAGATGTGAAAATTCCTAAGCTTGAAGTCCAAAAGAAGATAGCTGCCTTATTATCTTGCCTTGATGATAAAATTGAGCTAAATTATCGTTTTACTTAATGTTATCTATTTTTTATAATCGTAGATATGAAAAAGCTTTGTGTACTTGAGAATAGGGGTCTTTCAGCACTTGAACTTGAAAGCCGTGAGCATGAAAGGATCGAGGATATTAGAGGAGCATATTATCGCGATACCACTGCAATAATCCACTCATCTCCATTCAGACGCCTGAAGCACAAGACCCAGGTCTTCTTTGCACCTGCAAATGACCATATCTGTACACGCATGGAGCACTCTCTTCATGTTGCTTCGATTGCTGCAACAATCTGTAGACCATTCAAGCTCGATACAGAGCTTGCCTGGGCAATCGGGCTTGGCCACGATCTTGGACACACCCCTTTTGGCCACGTTGGCGAAAGGATATTGAATGAAAAGAGCAAGGAGTTTGGCTATGGTGGCTTTGAACATGAAGTCAACTCTCTCAAAGTCGTCACTAAGCTTGCAAGCAATGGAAGAGGACTCAATTTGACATATGCAGTGAGGGATGGAATCGTAAGTCACTGTGGAGAGACATTCAATGAAAGAATCCTTCCAACATTCAAGGTGAAGAACCTTGATGAGATAACAACAAGAAAGGGACTTATTCCTGCAACTTGGGAAGCCACTGCTGTAAGATTTGCAGATAGCATTGCGTATCTTGGTCGCGATTACGAGGATGCATCTCGCCTTGGTCTTCTTGAAGACCATCCGCTTCCTGATGAAATCAGTAGTGTAATCGGGCACACCAATGCAGAGATAATAAATACACTCGTTCTTGATCTTATCGAGAACACAGATCCTGAAAAGGGTATGGGTTTTTCGGAAAAGACATTTGAAGCGATCAAGTTGATGAAGGACTTCAACTATGAGTTCATCTACAGAAGTGAAATTCTCGATAGCTACACAATGTACTTCAAAAGACTAATCAACTTCATCATCGATTATCTACTCTATATCTTTACAAGTTATGGCTTTGATAAGAGTGGGTACGACAAGGAAAAAAATATGGTTTCAGCGGGGTTCTATAGTCACCTTGTGGAAACTAGACACCTGTATGCTAAAGATGGTGATGAAATAGATATAAAGAGGATGATACTCGACTATGTTGCTGGAATGACAGATAACTTCTGCTCAGACTGTGGACGTGAAATTCTCTCTCCAGATCATCTCAATGACTCCATCGAGATAAGTCAGATGGGAAGATGGTTCGATAAGAGCAAAGTTACTTTTTAGGTCTTAATCTTTCAATTTCATTGATGAACTGTGAAAGGTCATCGAAGGCTCTGTAGACAGCTGCAAAGCGAACATAGGCAACAGGGGAGAGTGTATATATCTCCTTGAGGGTTATCTCACCAATTTGCTGGGATGTGACAACACGGGAAGAGCCAGCAAGCTCATTGATCTCCTCTTCGATCCTGTCCAATACCTGCTGCAGGTCCTTTTCATCTATCTTGAGCTTCTCTGTACAGGTTCTGATTCCTCTCTCTATCTTCGATCTGTCAAAGTTCTGAAGTCTGCCGTCCTTCTTCGTTACGATGATAGGACGCTCCTCATAGCGTTCATAGGTTGTATATCTGAATCCACATTTCAAACATTCTCTTCTTCTTCTGAGAGATGTTCCTTCTTTGTTCATTCTTGATTCTAGTACTTTATCGTCTGGGCAAGAGCAACGAGGACATTTCATAAATGAAATTGTAATAAATAAATATGTTAGATTTCAAGGAAAATACTTTGCTGTTTTCAAATATACAAAACATTATATTTTTAACAAATTTTGCAAAGTATGTTGAAATAATAACTGAATTTGAGCTAAATTTAATTCATGGCTAATTCTATTGCAAATTGTGTGAAGGTAATCATAAACAGAAGTCCCTTTATCATCGAAATGCTGATGCAGGATGTCATCAGCTATTCGAATCTAGCTCGCTTCATCCAGCCAAAGGTGGAAGCAAGCTATGGTGAGAGCGTAAAGCTTTCTGCCATTGTCATGGCAGTGAGACGTTATGCTGATGATCTGAGGCAAGAAGGTAAGAATACCACTCACGAGAAGATCAACTACGAAATTTCGATGAAGACAAACATCTTCGATGTCAACTTCGTCCGTGATGATAATTTTGTAAAGTGTATCTCCGATCTCTATGAGAAGGTTGAGCCAGGAAAGGGTGACTTTCTAAATATCTCTATCGGAAGCCATGAAATTTCTCTTGCTGTTTCTGATAAGTTCCGCTCTGCAGTAGAGGAGCTTGTAAAGAATGAGGAGATTCTCCACAAGAAGGAGAATATGGTAGCTCTTACCATAAACTTCACAGGTGACTTTCTAAAGACTCCTGGTATCCTCTACATGGCAACTAGAAAACTTGCCTGGGAGAATATCAACCTCACTGAGATAGTTTCCACCATGAATGAACTTACATTTGTAATCGAGAGAGAGGACAGCCTGAAGGCTTTCGATGTTCTGCAGTCCTTCTTCGATGAAGAGATCTGATTAATTACCTTACTTTATTGCAGGAAGGCTTTCTCGTAGGGCCTTCCTTCCTTTTTCACTTCCTGCATAGATATCTTTCTTGAACTTCTCTTTCTCATAGACAAATTCTTCAGTGTATTCAAATGCACTTCCATCACTGTATTCGATATCCATACCAAGATGTTTCAAGACAGCATGAGAGGCGGCAATGTCCCAGATGAATACAGGTGGAAGAATTGCTCCCTGTACATGAGAAAGAAGAGCAGGTGCAAATAGGTGGATGATCGAAGAGCCAAATGAGCGAGCTTTACCCTTAAAGGAGGAAAAATCGAGTCTTTGATAGGCTTTTGAGCCAATGAGGACTTGTTTGATATCATCCTTATTGTCACTTAATTTGAATTCTTTTCCATTTACAAGCACCCCTTTTCCTGGATCAAGTCTGATGAAAAGATCATCAGATGCAATGCCAAAGCGTGGGCATGAGATAATTGCTCCAACAGGATTATATTCACCATCCAATATCCCAAGAGAAATTGCGAAAGAGTTTAATCCCTGTGAATAGACATCAGTTCCATCAATTGGGTCAAGGATGAAGATATATGGAGAGTTGTCTTTTCTTGTAACTGGAAACTCTTCTGAGATGAAGGAACACTCTGGAAAGAGTTCATTGATACAATTTTCTACAATTTTTGATATCTCAAGATCTGCTTCAGTCAAGATGGAACCATCTTGCTTTATATTCCTGTGTATCTCTTTTTGACATTCTTTTGCGATTTCTCCACAATCTTTGATGCAAGAAGCAAGAATATCGAGTTTTCTATCTTCAAGAATGAACATTGTAATTTTCCTCTTTTTAAAATACTCTTGTCCTCTGTGGATACAAGAACTGCAAGTCAGGTAAAAGATTACATCAGAAAATCGAAAGCATACAAGGAGTTTTCCCTGTCTCAAAGGGGAACATTCCTTGTTTCATCCCTAGAGGGCTACCCTTTGAGCCGAGCTGTAGAGCTCTGGGCAAGAAAGAAGGGAGGACGCCTTATTGCACTCTGTCCAACTGAAGAAGTTGCAAAGGCCCTTTCGAATGATCTGTCGGATATCGAAGATCTTCCTGTTGTATATTTCCCTTCCTCTGGCAAGACTCTCTATTCTAAAAATTCAATTTCTCAAAGTGAATACCAGCAATCGAATGCACTTGAAAGGATCCAGAGTCTAAAGCAGGGAATAATTGTCATCTCCCTAAGGTCCTTTGCAACTCCTGTAATCAGCAAACAAACGCTCAAAACTTTGAATTGCGAAATCAGAGTACATGATAGATTCGATCCTGCTGAAATTGCCAATCGCCTTACTGATGCTGGCTACTTCAGAGGCAATAACTGTTACGAGCCCGGTGTCTTTTCATTGAAGGGTGAAGTCATGGAAATCTTCCCATTCTCTGCAGAAAATCCAATCAGAATCCATGCTGATTGGGATGAGATCGGAAGAATCGACTACTATGATGCAGTTACACAGAAATCCATAAGGAGTGTTTCAAGGTACTCTCTTTCATTGATGAGTGAGGATGCTGATATAGAAAGCTCCTCTTTCCTCGATTACCTTACTGATGACGACTATCCATTCCTTATCGGAAAGGAGAGGATGGATGTTGCATGGAAAGCAATGGAGAATGAGGGAAAAGCCCTCTTCAAGAAAGCATATCAGGAGAACCCTGATGCTGTAATTCCAGATAAACTCCTTTCTAATCCGATAGAATGGGCCGAGAAGAAGAGTAGCAGGACAGTTGTTCACGATATCCAGAAGGAAAATATCTATAAGTTCGATATCTCGCAAGCAAGAAGCTACTTTGGAAATGTCACATATCTAAAGCAGGAGCTAAAAGGGTATGTCGATAACCATTGGAGGGTTGTTGTAGCTTCTCCTACGACAGTTCAGCAGGATAGACTCAAGGGTGTCCTTGCAGATTTTCCTTCAGTTGAAATCATTGTTTCAGATATAAGCCATGGCTTTACAATCGATTCAGAAGAACTTGTTGTAATCCTGGACCAGGAAATCTTCGGCAGAAGGAGAGAGAAGGCCAAGGCTATGGTACAAGTCTCTTCTGCTCCTATCGATTCCTTTGTCGATCTGAAGGAAGGAGACTTCGTTGTCCATATCAAGTATGGAATTGGTAAGTTCACGAAGATCGAGCGTGTAAGAACAAGCCATAGCGAGAGAGACTATATCAAGATCCTCTATGCAGGAGATGAGTATCTCTATGTTCCTATCGAACAGGCTGACCTCGTTCAGCGATATATCGGTGCAGATGGTCGCTCTCCAAAGCTTGATAGCATGGGCGGATCTGGCTGGAACAAGAAGAAGGAAAAAGCTCTGAAGAATGCACAGGAGCTTGCTTCTGAACTTATAAAGCTCTATGCAAAGAGACAGAACTCTTTTGGTCATCCATTTGAAGCCGATACCGATCTTCAACTTCAATTCGAGGCATCCTTTCCTCACACAGAGACTCCAGACCAGTTAAAGTGTATCGAGGATATAAAGAAGGATATGGAATCTGATAAGGTCATGGACCGCCTCGTATGTGGTGATGTTGGATACGGAAAGACAGAAATTGCATTCCGAGCAGCTTTCAAAGCTGCAATGAGTGGCCGTCAGGTTGCCTTCCTTGCTCCTACAACAATTCTTGCAGAGCAGCACTATAGAAAGTTCAGGGAACGCCTTGGAGAAATGCCTGTAAACTGTGCACTCCTTACAAGAATGGTCGCAGCAAAGGATCAGAGAAAGGCACTTCTTGGTGTGAAGGAAGGACGAGTAGACGTTCTATTTGGAACTCACAAGATATTGCAGAAATCAGTTGTCTGGAAGCACCTTGGACTCTTGGTAATAGACGAAGAGCAGCGCTTTGGTGTAAAGGACAAGGAGAAGATAAAGCAACTCAAGGCCAATGTCGACTGTCTCACACTATCTGCAACACCAATTCCTCGAACTCTTTACATGTCTCTTCTCAAGGTTCGTGATATGTCTCTTCTGACAACCGCGCCAAGAGAGCGACTTCCAATCAAGACTGTAATTACTGACTTCCAGACACAGCGCATTGCTGATGCTATAAGACGAGAACTTGAACGTGGTGGGCAGGTATTCTACCTACACAACAAGGTTCAGGATCTTGATGAAGTCACATACCAACTTCAGCAGCTAGTACCTGAGGCTATAATAGAATCGGCACACGGACAGATGGATCCTGATATGATGGAAGACATCATGCATCGCTTCATCTATGAAGGTGTGCAAGTTCTTGTTTCTACTACAATTATCGAAAATGGTATCGATATACCAAATGCCAACACTATCATCATAGACCACGCTGAGCGTTTTGGACTTTCGCAGCTTTACCAGCTCAGGGGAAGAGTAGGGCGTGCAGACAGACAAGGGTATTGCTATCTCATGTATCCTGATGAGTCTATGCTGAATGATGATGCAGTAAAGCGCTTGAAGGTACTTTCTGAACACACAGAGCTCGGCTCTGGCTTCAAGGTTGCTTTGAAAGATATGGAGATAAGAGGTGCTGGAAACATTCTGGGCGCAAGTCAGTCAGGACAGCTTGAGGCCATTGGTCTTGATCTCTACATGAAGATACTTGATGAGGAGATCAACAGGCAGACTCTTGGAGAAAAGAGTACTCCTGAGCGTGAAGTCTTCCTCGAACTTGATTACTCTGGCTTCATTCCTGATTCCTATATCAAGGACCCAGCAATCAAATTCGAGATGTACAAGAAGATTTCCTCCGTCAGTAACGATTACCAGCTTGAAGGACTCAGGAATGAACTTGAGGATAGATTTGGAGCAATTCCTACCGAAGTTGACAATCTTCTTTGTATCGCTCAGATCAAGATTATCTGTAAGCGTCTTGAAATCTATCATCTTTCTGAAAGCCGTGGTATCGTACAGCTTGAGTTTGGTCACTTGGCCGCACTCAATCCAGATAAGATCATCAATCTTCTCCGTCTCAGTGGAGGTAGAGTCAAGATGGATGCTAGCAGAATGAACTACATGAGGATGCAGACTGATGCAGTGTCGTTGCGCGATAAGGCACTCTTTATCCTAGATCAGCTCAGGAGACTTGAATAAATGACTGAAGAAATGAGAGAGACACTCAATAGAGTAGAAGTAAGAACAGGCGAACATAGAACCATAAAGAGTTATGTACTAAGGAGTAATACTCTTGATGAAAAGCAGGAAGAGACAGTCCAGAAGTACTACGAGAAGTATGGTGTCAGGTTTGTCGATGAGATGACAGAACCAAATAGCCTCTTTGCTGATCCTGAAAAGCCAGTTGTGATCGAAATTGGCTTTGGTATGGGAACTTCTACTATCCAAGTTGCAAGAGAAAGGAATGAGTATAATTATCTAGGGCTCGAAGTTTATCTCCAGGGATATGTAAAGCTTTTGAAGATGATAGGGGAAGAGGGACTTGATAATATCCGCATAATGCGTTTCAACGCAGTAGATGTACTTGAAAGGATGATCCCAGATGGATCTATTCAGGGTTTCCATATCTTCTTCCCAGATCCTTGGCCAAAGAAGAAGCACCACAAGAGAAGAATCATCCAAAGTGACTTTGTCTCCCTCCTTGCGAGAAAACTCAGGAAGGGTGGCTACATCTACCTTGTCACTGACTGGGAAGAGTATGCTGAATGGATGATGGAGATAATCTTGAAGGAACCACTTCTTAAAAATAGATTTGATGGTTTTGCAAAGCCATCTGATTGGCGTCCTATGACCAAGTTCGAGCGAAAGGGCCTTGATAAGGACTACAAGATAAACGAACTAATGTTTGAAAGAATATAATAATTATATAAATATTCTATAATTTAACATATAAATAAGTTATAAAATAATATGAAAATATAATTACTATATATATTTTCTTTTCAATCTTTCTCAAAAAGGTCATCCAAGGTCACTTCATTCCGTACACGAGCTGAATACATATTCCTCTTGATTCCATATGTTGTGACCATGTCTATCTGTAAATGATCGTCGTTGAATTCATCGAGGTAGTCGCGAAGGATGAAAAATGCTTCTCTCCAGGTTTTGGGAATACTTATATTCTTTCCAGACTGACGCTTGAGTTCGTCAAAAAATTGTAGAGTTGTTCTTCCTTTGCATCAAGGCAATCCTGTAGCAGCTGTTTTTCATACTCTCGACTTATGATTAATTCTCTAGACTTACTCAAATTAGAATAGATAAAAGCAGAAAATCTTTGATATTGTATACGACTTAACAAATTGAGAACAAATTGCTAGTGCAGTGAATTATATATCATAGAGGATACGTTTGATGGGCAAAGGATACTACAGAACATACAGATGGTTGCATCTAAATACATCAACGGATATGCTGCATTCTTCTCACTTGCATGGAAATTAAGGAAGCTGGGAGTTGAAGACCTGACAAAGAAGGTACGGGACATGATTCTTGATTTCAGATTCTTTCTCTCCTTGAGTGATCTCAAGGAATACAGACTTTTCATGCCTGATGATATTGAATGGAGGCCAGCATCATGAAAAGTCACCAATTCTTAAGTAAGCAAAAAAGAAGAAATAATATACAAAATTAATAAATTTAGGCAGAATATGGATGTATCTAGAAAGATAAATCTGCTGATGGTATGTTTACGTTCGAAAGAAAAATCGACTGTTTTTGGAAAGGAGAGTATCAGAATGGGAAAATATAGATGGATCAATAGTGATGTAGAGATTGACTTCCCGATCGATGATATAGTGCTTAAGAACACGATTGAAGACTGTGAGCAGTTTGACTTGGCAGGGGATTATCAATACTTTGGAATGGCCAGAGCAATTGACGTCCTTTGCAAAGCCCTTTTCGCTGGTGGGCATATGACACAGTATCAGTGGGATAAACTTGTAGAAAGATATCCAGAGTGAGAAATGAATACATATTTCTTTTTCTAATAACAAACAGTTTTAGTACCTTTACCTTCCATGTAAACACTGACCCTGTCCCTCAGTTTCTCATCATATTCCATTGTCATCGTGAACTTCTCTATATTGAGGATTTCATCTTAAATAAACTGAAGATTCTGTTATTGTGGTCTAGGAGCAGATTAAATAGTGCTACACTAAGTCTTTGAAATAGACTCTGTTCTTTTCTTCAATGTATTCAATATCTTTAGGATAAAAAAAGAAGTGATAGCCTCCTTCACGTGTGCTTGTTTTTTGAGAATATTCCGCGCGTTTGGCATCTCTAATCTGCTTTTGAGCATCTGCAATCCGCAGAAGGAACCATCTGCTTTAACAGCATAATCCGCTGGAGAGCACCACTCTTGCTCTTATTGAATACAGCATGGAGTTTATTTCTTTGATCCATAAAGCAAAGCATCAAATATAAACTATGTTATTGCACTTTAGAGTTGCTGCGGTAAGGCAGGCTTGTCAATGATCGCTATTGGATGATATCAGATTGAATCAAACATTTTTACAAATGTTCATTATTATTGTTGTAATCGTTTGATAATACCTGCTGCATCTGAGTCAAATAAAGAAAGAATGAGTCATATTCCTTTCAATATAGATTATGAATCCCCCAATATGAAATAACTTCTTACCAGAAGTTCTAAAAGAGATGGAATAGTGAGACACATCAAGTGGTGCTATTTAGCGGATTCTGTCCTAGTGCTCTCTGCGGAATAATCAGGGTACAAGAATATTAGTTCTGAAGTTTTCTATTATTTATCTTAAGTCTGTAAATTAGCTACTCAGATACCTTTTAGTTTGTATTTTCAATGTGACATATGAACAAGTGTTTTTTTTTCTTACTGGTAGTGAGTATTAATCTTGCTTTAAGCGTGTTCATACAATAAAATGACAAAATATAAAGAATATCGGAGAGGGGAGAGAAAAATGAGGAAAGCTTTTATTCTAGTATCCTTATGTCTTATTTTCGTTTTAGCTTCATGTGCAACAACAACAAAAGTTGAAAGAGTGGATTCATCAGAAGTAATCGATCTTACAGGAACTTGGAATGATACAGATGTTACTATCGTTTGTAATGCACTTCTCAATGAGTGTCTGTCGAGTGGACGCTTAGCAAATTTCCAGATGACAAACGGTCGTCTTCCATTAGTCACTGTTGGAACCTTCAAGAACCAGAGTTCAGAGCATCTTGATACATCCATCATCACAACAAAGATGAGAAATGCAATGATCAACAGTGGCAAGATCGATTTCATTGCTTCCAAGGATGCAAAGCAGGAAACAAGAAATGAAATAATTGATCAGATGGAATTTGCAAAGGAAGACCAGCAGAAGTCATATGCTCATGAGGATGCAGCTGATTTCATGATGCAAGGTGCAGTCAAGTCAATAGTTCAGCAGAGCGGAAATAGACAACTCAGAGTCTATTACGTGAATGCAGAATTGGTTGATATCGAGTCTGGTAGAATTGTCTGGACAGGCGAGAATTCAGAGATCAAGAAAGTTGTAAAGATGGGTAAATAAGAGATGAAAAAGTATTTACCCCTATTAATAATATCTCTTCTTCTGATTACATCATGTACTACTACCGTCAAGTCTGAGAAAACCTATGAGCAGACAAAGAATCGTATTCTTTCAGGTAAATTATCAGAAGTAGATATCTCTGAATTTGAAGATGAATACAAGGACCCTGTTCTCTATTGCATTGATAGTGGTGTCATTGATTATTACAAAGGTAACTATGATACAGCCATCAAGTCATTAGATCAGGCTGACAAGGAGATGGAGAGTCGTATAGCAAAGAGTAAAATGGAAGGAATCAAGACATTCCTCACCAACGATCTTTCAAGAGAATATGGTGGAGAGCCTTACGAGGTTGTATTTACCAACATTTTCTCTGCTCTTAGCTATATGCAGCTTGGAAATCTTGATGAAGCTCTTGTTGAAGTTAAGCAGTCCGATATCCGTCTTACAGACTTTCAGCTCAATTTGAAGGAGTCTGATGGTGCACTCACAAAGACTGTATTTGCTATAACACCTGATCCCTTTAAGGATTTCAAGGAAAACTATGAAGGAAGACCATATAATCAGTCGGCTACAGCAGACTACCTCAGCATGATCACCTATAGAGGTCTTGGTGATGAAGGTAATGCAGAAGTTGATATGAGAAGACTTCAGGAGAAGGGGATAGCTATCGATCCAGATGATGTGTCTGTTCCTGAAGGAAAGGCTAGAGTAAATATCATCTCTTTAAATGGTCTTATTGGCAGAAAGGAAGGACATGAGTTTGAATCAGCGCATCTGTTTGGTTCGCTTGAAGGATATATCCTTCTTGTTCCTTACAAGGTTTCATGGCCTGAAATGGGGAAGGGAATTTGCTCTGTAACTTCAGCAAGAGTTGATGTCTCTAATGGAGAGAGTTTTTCTCTTGAGATGCTAGAGAATCTCACTGAAAATGCACGACTCAATCTCAATACCAGTATGAGAAGAAATTATCTCAGAAGCTGGTACAGAGGCTACACAAAGATTGCCGCCCTTGCTGTTACTAGAGATGCAGCTATAAAAGGCGCACAGGAATCAAGCAATCCATTGATGAGGAGTGGTCTGATTATAGGTGCAAATGCTGCTTTCTGGGGCGGAGTTGCTGGAGTCAACAAGGTTGAAGTTGCTGATACAAGAATGGGTATGTATTTCCCTGACAATATTACATTTGGCGGGATCACTCTCGATCCAGGCAAGTATGATTTCACAATCACATACAGACTAAGTAATGGAGCTACTTTCACAGTTCCATACAAGGGAGTGGAGGTAAAGGCAGGTACAGTCAATCTGCTTACCCCACAGTGCGCAAGATAATTATTTAACCGTGGAGGGTTTAGATATGAAAAAAGTTTTAGTTTTGATGAGTATCGTTCTGATGCTTGCAGTAATTATGTCTTGTGCATCTACATCAAGTGCAGGTGCAGAAGTCGAAGCAGAAGTCAAAAAAGAGCCAGAAATAAAGTTGACTGAAAAGCCTATCGTTTTGGGAAAGGATAATGTTCCAAGACCAGAGTGGATTATTAAAGATTACACAAACAAAGAGACAATTTACGTTCAGGGCTATGGCAAGGGAGCTACATTTGAAGTTTCCTACAAGAAGGCTAGACTTGATGCTGATGCAGAACTTGGTCGTTATGTAAGCAATGTTGTTCAGACTGCTGTTGCTAGAACTCTTGAAAGCAATGAAAGCGTTGAAGAATACACATACATCGATCAGTTCAAGACCAGTGCATCTGAAGTTGGAAAGGGTGTTCTTGCTGGTGCACAGGTTGCTGATTACTGGGAAGATAAGGAAGGAGGAGTATGGGTTCTTGTTTCAATTCCAACTTCCAATCTCAAAGAGCAGGTCGCTAGCACAATTGAAAAGGCTTCAAATGCAATAGGAAATAATACTACTGCAAAGACAGCAGTTGCAAAACTCAATGCTTCAATTGACGACGTAATAATTAACAAATAATTATGAAAAGGTTTCTTGTTGTTGTTTTCCTATTTCTGATGCTTTTCAATGCTTATGCTGGAAAAAATAGTACAGCTTCCAATTATTATCCAAAGGAAGAGTACTTAGTCGCTACAGGCTATGGCAAAGATATTAAAAGCGCAGAGCTAGATGCAAAGAATTCTATTTCACAGCTCTTTGCTCTCGAAATAACTAGCACAACAGATCGCAGTGCTTTCGAGATCAGTAAAAATGATGGCGTTGAATCGGGAGATTCTTTCTCAACAACAGTCAATGCTACATCAAAGGCAAATGAGCTCTATGGAGTCATGATTGCAGAAAGCAAAAAGGAAAACAACGGAACCTATTCTGCAGTAGCTGTACTTAACAAGGCAGAGGCTTCTCAGCATTATTTGCAACTTGTAAATAGTGAAAGAGAAGAAATCCTAAGCCTTGGTAATGAGGTTCGTTCTGGAATAGGAAGTTTAGGAAATACTTCTAAGGCTGTCAGATATAGAGAACTTGTTGCTGACTATAATCTGCATGCTGCTGCCTACAATTATCTTGCGGGCGGAAGCATAGAACATATCAGTCGTGCTGAAGCTGATTCACTTGTAGATAATTCATTCAACTCAATCGTTCTTTCGGTCGCTGTCAAAGGAGATGTTGATGGAAGTATTGAAGCTTCAATTGGCAATACTTTGACAGAACTTGGATTTAGAGTTGCTAAATTCGATGCAAGGAACAAGGTGGATGTTGATGTATCCTGGAGAGAAAGCAAAAAGGGCAAGATGTACTATGTAAATTACGTTGCCACTGTTGCTATCAAGGATACTATCACGGGTGAAACAAACCTCGAGTTCATAGATCGCGGAAGAGAAGCGCATACAACTCTTGAAAATGCCTATAGTAGGGCCACAAGGGTAATAGCTAAGTCTTTCGATGAGAAAATCAAGGCAGCCATAAAGTAAT
Organism: Spirochaetales bacterium; assembly: GCA_017478205.1. Classification (GTDB taxonomy): domain Bacteria; phylum Spirochaetota; class Spirochaetia; order Sphaerochaetales; family Sphaerochaetaceae; genus Bullifex. The sequence goes on from JAFVDZ010000025.1 coordinate 13,891, forward strand.
TGGGAATCCAAGGTCCATAACGAGAGTTTCTTACATGGATCTAAAAAAGAATTCACATTGTGTGAATGTTATTAGTGATTATACGTTATTTTGTTTTAATGAAAGGAAATAACGTATAAGGAGCTTGATAATATTGAAATAAAATTTTTCGGGAGGAAAAAATGAAAAATTTATTTAAGTTTGCCATAGTGTTGGCAATCGTTCTCGTCTGTGTGTCATGTTCTACTGTTAGTAAGATGGCAGGTGGTGTCGTTTCTGTTCGTGAAGATTCTGATCCATATGGTAATTATCCAACCGCAAATGACAACAAGTTCGCTGCTAAGATAACAAATACTGCAACAGCTCATGATAATTATTCTCTTGCTCTGCTTTCAATGGAGCAGCTGCACAAGGAAGTTCCTAATTTTATCTATGATTATCATAATGCTGCTGGAACAAAAGTCTATGGAAAGATTGCATTCTCTAACATTGACCTTGGAAAGGGATTCCAGAATGCTCATTATGAAATCTTGATTACAGTTGAGTCATCTAAGGATAATGAATGCTGGATCTATGCTAAGGTAAGCAACGTTTATGCAACTGTAAAGGGAAAAGAAATTAAGGTTCCTGCTTTGATTTCCAACAAGATTCCTCTTGATGCTGTCATGAAGCCAGTTGCTTCTGCATTGGAAAAAGCCTTTAAGTAAATTTTTCTGATAATCATAGATGCTCTGAAGTAATGATGACGGTACATCGATTTTTAAATGTAAATCCATGATTCAAATTATGCCTATACCTGATTGATAAGAGCTCAGAATGAGAGTTTGAAAAAGATGTGAACAAAACTACCGAAGCAATTACTGATAGCCATTATAGAAGATTGTCAGTGTTGCTTCGGTATTTCGTATTGTAACTATATAAGTAAGTTTCTAAGGAAGAACTTGCTTGAAGTAAAATAATTGGAGGAAAAAATGAAGTAGTTTTTTGCTATTTTCTTAATTGCATTTCTTGCAATGTGTATGTTTGTCTCATGTGATAGTGATGAACCATATACGACAGCCACATATGTATTCAGCAATAATAATATGATGTCAGCGAAGATATATGGTGAAAATGTTTATAATGTAAACAGTCTTTCTGCTTCTTATTCTGGAACATACAATCCTACGGATAATACTCACGGAACTTATTCTTATCAATGCACTGAAGTGAAAGTTGATGGTGTTGCGCAGTATTTGCCGAGTATGCCTACTGTAACAGGATCATATTCTATGGTTTCAAATAATACATTAATAGTGAATGAAGCGGGTGTAACTATAACACTGACTCGAAAAACATCTGGTAGTGGTATTGTTGGCACATGGGAAGCATATATAAATACTGATAATTATAACAATATCGTCATAGATTATTAAAAATTTAATAACCAAATGATATTTACAAATTAATGTAAACAAAAACCGGAGTGATTTCTAATAGGATATTTTAGACAATACTAATTGGAGTTGCTTCGGTTTTGTTTTTGCTTGCGATCAAGCAATGTTTTGCCCGTTTACTCAATACATTATGAACAAAGATGAAATAGAAGGGCAGTCTAAGCAATGGAATGATCAATGTTCATCACATGGCATTAATAGCCAATCGGGCAAAACGTTGGAACGCTGCAGATATAACCCTCTAATGACGCCATAACCTTAGCTCTCTGTCTTGCATCTCCTTAATCACACTGCTAATAACATGATTTCTATTTGGCGTTGTTTGAATTGGATTTGCCTTAGCCTTCCGATTTTTTTTCTCTCTTACGCTCGAACATCTCGAGTAGGATCTTCTCTATGAAAGTCTTCGGTTTTCCGTATGCGAGCTGCTATCTCTATCTTGGTGCAAATACTATGTAAATTTGCATTGCTATTTTGTATGGGGTGGACTTTGCTCATCAAAATTATTCTCCTTATTCTACTGTGATGCAACTTTAGGCGGTATAAGGAGCTTTCTTTTTCTGGGTTAAGCAGAGGGCTTTCTTAAGCATCAACACAATGTAAAAAGATTTGTTGCAAAATAAAAACTCCTCATTTTACTGAGGAGCCATTACTTTAAGTTAAGATATCTTAGAATCCTAATCTAGCAGACAATGAAAGTGTGTATATTAGATCACTATCGAATGATCTGGTATAATCGTCATCATAATCATATCCTGGTGAACTATAACTTTCTAATCCAGATTCTATCATTGGATATCTTAATCCTGCATCTGCCATGATAGAGAACTGATTAAAATTGAATGAAGCTCTTGCAGTTGCAACAGCATCCATACCAAATTGAGTTAATGCCTTTTCAACTTCATTTGGATAATCATAGAAGAAACATCCAGCACGGAAATCGATTCCTCCACCAATTCTGAGATTTAACATATCAGTGACATTTTTTGAATATCCAAACAAATAGCCTGCATTGACCATAAATCTAAAAGCACGGTCAAAATCTGAATTATCAGATTCATATAAGAAACAGGTAAAACGGGATGTAGTCATTGAATGGAAATTGCTATCTGGTTCCGAATAAAGTTTTTCAAAATCAAATGAAACACCGCCATAGTATTCACCATCAACAATGTAATTGTAATCTCCGAAAGACAAGTAGACCTTCTTGGCAAAGCCTGATGACAATACCAGAAGTCCTAAAACTAGAACAAACAAGAACTTTTTCATATTCTCTCCTTTATTGTGAGTAAAATAAACGCTAATAGCGAGTATAACAAGATTAATATGTCATTTCTATAGAAATAGCATAAATTTCTTAGTCAATCAGATTTGACTTTTCCCAAATTTATTGTTCTATTTATGGATGTTGAATCCTGTATTAATAAATTGTTTGAAATAGTGTTTTTACCTACGAATTATAAACATAGCTTAATTTGTAGTACTAAAAATGAGTTTAATTTTATATTTGATGAACTCACTATAAGTAATAAAAATACTCACTTGCAGATTGTTTTAAATCTGTTGCTATGAAACTAATTTTCTTATACATGACAAAGACAAAGGAATTACTGATTTACAACATTAAAAATCTAAGGAGGGTCAAAGGGTGGTCTCAGATGAAGCTTGCAGAAGAAGCTTCCTTATCTACCGGTATGATAGGTGATATCGAGACTGGCAAGAAATCACCATCAATAGAGACTCTCGAAAAGATTTCTGCTGCCTTCAATGTCCCTACATATTGTCTGATGATGGACAGTGAGGAAGCAGAAACGATGAATCGACAGACAAGAAATACTGAGAAGATTGAAAGAATCAAGGAGCTATTGAACGAGTTAGATCTCAGTTGATATCTATTATTCAGTTTTCTATTTCTTGTATGTCTAAATATCAAATATTATCTGTGAACTATTTTTTTATTTCACTATAAAAAAATGGCTTTAGAGGGTTTTTAATCAAAATAATTAAAAAATATGGAGTCAGAATTCTTACGTAAGAATGATTTTGAATAAAATTCCAAATCTGATAATTATCTTGATTCAAAGTAAATATAAAAGAGTGGAAGCCTTTTTGGAACTTCCACTCTTTAATTATCTGGAAATATGATCTAGCTTACTTTTCTTCAGCTTCTTTTCTTTCCTTTGCTTCCTTGATGACATCATCAGCAAGACGGCCCATGAGAGGTTCATAGTGATCGAATTCAAGTTCGAAGGAACCAGTACCACTTGTCATACTCTTGAGGTCGATAGCATAGGTTCTGAGCTCAGCCATTGGAACTTCAGCCTTTACACTTGTAAGATGGCCTTTCTCTTCCTGTCCAAGTACACGTCCTCTCTTGGAAGAAAGATCTGAGAGGATTGAACCAAGATATTCGTTCTCTACGAATACTTCGAGTTTCATGATTGGCTCAAGAAGTACACAGCCAGCCTTTGGCAATGCCAGATCCATAGCGCCCTTTGCTGCAAGCTTGAATGCCATTTCTGAGGAGTCAACTGGGTGCTCCTTACCATCAACGAGTGTTACAGCGATATCAACAAGAGGGTAGCCTGCGAGGAAGCCTTCATGCATTGATTCCTGAATACCTTTTTCGATACCAGGTACATAACCCTTGCTGATCGCGCCGCCCTTGACGACGTTCTCGAAGGAGTAGTAGTCACCTCTCTGTGTTGGAGCGATAGAAAGGACGACTCTTGCAAACTGACCATGACCACCGGTCTGCTTCTTGTGTGAGTATTCAACTAGACCAGAATCCTTGGTAATTGTCTCTCTGTAGGCAATCTTAGGAATGGATGTTGTGATCTTGACCTTCTGCTTATCGCGGATTCTATCAAGGATCATGTTTACCTGGAGTTCACCCATACCACCAACAACAGTTTCTCTTGTTTCTTCGTTGTAGCTTACATGGAAGGTGAGATCTTCAACTGTTACCTTGTGGAGAGCTTCTGTCATCTTGTCCATAGACTTCTTGTCATCAGTCTTGACTGCAACCTGATATACAGGCTGTGGAAGATGGAGATGTCTGAATACATACTTGACTTCTGGTCCAGAAAGAAGTGATGCATGAGTTTCTGCGATATCGTTCTTTACGAGGATACCAATATCACCAGCTTCGAGAGCATCGACTTCAGTAAGTTTCTTTCCAAGAGCTCTGTAGAGCTTTCCAGCCTTTGCCTTCTTCTTCTGATCTGGGTTGTAGAGATCAGTTTCAGGAGTGATGCGGCCCTTGATGACCTTGATGAAGTTCATTCTACCAGAGTACTGGTCGATCTGGGTCTTGAAACAGTATGCAGCTACAGGGATGTCACCACCCTCGATAGCAGTTGGAGCTTCAAAGCCCTTTTCGTTGATAGCGTAATCGAAGCCATCTAGTGGGCGAGGGAAGTTGTTCTTGATGAAGTTGAGAAGTGAGATAATACCTGCACCTGAGTCTGTACCACCACAGAATACAGGGACGACACGGTTCTGCTTCATACCTTCTCTGAGACCTCTTCTGATATCATCAGCATCGAGTGTACCTTCTTCAAAGTACTTCTCGATAAGGTCGTCAGCACCTTCTGCTGCGTTCTCGATAAGTCTATTTCTGAAGTCTTCTACGACTGTCTTATACTTTTCTGGAATTGGGATTGGTACTTCCTTACCACCCTTATGGCACTCATATGCCTGATCCTCAATGAGGTTGATTACACCATGGAACTCTTCAGCTTCGCCAAGTGCCATAACGACAGGAACGAAGTGAGAATCGAATTCAGATTCCAAAGAATCGATAACATGACGATAACTAGCTCTTTCTCTGTCCATCTTGTTGATGAAGACAGCACGTGGCTTGTTTCTCTCATCAAGTCTTCTCCAGAGCTTGATTGTCTCGATCTGAGCACCAGCTCTACCATCTACTACCATAAGAGCAGATTCACATGATCGGAATGCACAGATTGTCTCACCGATAAAGTCTGCTGTACCCGGAGTATCGATGATGTTGATTGTCTTTCCTTCCCAGCTGAAAGAAGAAAGGGAAGCATGAACGGAAATCTTTCTCTGGATTTCCTCCTCTGTATAGTCACTGATGGTCTTACCACTGTCTACTGTTTCAGCGTGATCGATAACACCGGCATAGAAAAGCATCTGCTCTATAAGATTTGTCTTGCCGGTGCCATTATGGCCTACAAGGGCCACATTTCTGATATCCTTGGATTCTACGCTCATGATTTTCCTCCTTTTCAAGAAAACAACGTACATAGAAATCGTAAGGTCCGAACATTCAGTTGTCAAAGAAAAAACAAATTTTTTGGTTTCTAATGCAGGAAAATACACTTTTTTGCAATATGTTTCTATTTAAAGCAACATTGTATTGACACGCAGTCAACCTTTATGGATTCTGTATATAGAAACATTTTGATACGGATGATTATTATGGAAAACGATATTATCGATATGACAAATTATCTAGATGAAAACTTAGATGCTATGCTGGATCTCTATAGAAATCTAGTTGAAATTGAAAGTCCCTCCTCTGATAGGAGCAGGGTAGAAGAGGTTGCTTCCTACCTTGATAAATATTTAGGTGCTCTAGGACTTGAAAACGAGATCTTCCATTTTGATGAAGCAGGTCCAACACTATACTCTCAGACAGAAGGGAAAAGAAAGTTAGGTGATATAGCCATAATTGGACACATGGACACCGTCCACCCTATAGGAGCATTTGGAGAAAATCCATTCAAGGTTCAAAACGGCAAGGTATCTGGTCCTGGTGTCTATGATATGAAGGGTGGACTTGTAATTGCCATCTTTGCGCTCAAGGCTTTGATGCATGTTGGCTACAGCAAGAGGAGAATCAAGTTGATTTTCTCTGGCGATGAGGAGGTTGCTCATCTTTATAGCAAAGGGGAAGGTGGAAGACTATTTGAAACTCTCTGCAAGGGCTCATCTGCATGCTTCAATTGTGAATCTGGAAACAGAAACAAGATAGTGCTTGAAAGAAAGGGTGGTGCAATCTTTTCAATAAAGGTGCATGGAAAGGCTGCACACGCAGGAAAAGAGCCAGAAAAGGGTGCAAGCGCCATATATCAGGCCGCAAGGATGATAGTTGAAATAGAAAGCCGTTCTGATAAGGACAGAGTCCTCTATAACTGTGGAACGATAAAAGGGGGAAGTGGAGCAAATGTCATCCCCTCTGAAGCCGAGTTTTCAGTTGGTATTCGCTATAACACCAACAAGCAGTACGAAGAAGCAGAAGAATTCCTGAAAGGTCTTTGCAATGACACATTTGTCAAAGGAACAAGCTCTGAAATAGAGAGAATCGGCTTCTATCCATCCCTTGAAAAGAGTTCAAAGAGCCAGAAGCTTTTTGAAGAGTATAGAAAGGCATCACTAAAGATACTGAATGAAGATGTAGAGGCAATAAAGGTTGGAGGATGCTCCGACAGTGCCTTTTCATCTCTTGTTGGTGTGCCGACACTCTGTTCCTGCGGTGTATATGGAAGCGGTGCACATACTCTTGATGAAGAAGCTGATGTAGAAAGCTTGTTCACTCAATGCAAGATTCTCGCAACAACAATCTACCTATTAGCAGATGAATTTTGAAAAATAAAATGGAGGTATAAACCGTGAATCAGGAGAAGAAATTTCCTAATGCACTTGTCATCGTCTTTTCGATAATGATATTTGCAGCGTTGCTCACTTGGATCCTTCCTGCAGGAAGGTATGAAATGGTACAGGGGACAAAGACCCTCGACCCAAATTCATTCCACTATATCGAAAAGAGTCCTGTATCTCTTTGGTCTTTCCTGACTGCTGTCTTTAGAGGAATGAACAAAGCATCATCGATCATCGTCTTTACATTTATGTGTGGTGGTATGTTCAATGTCCTAATAGAAAGCAAGTCTGTCGATGCCTTCATTAATCTTCTGATCAGAAGGTTAGGAAATAAAGTGAATATCGTAATTCCTGTACTTGTCCTGATAATGAGTCTTCTTGGTGCAACTGGAGTAATGGCAAACCCTGTTGTTTCCGTTATTCCAATAGGAATCATCCTGTCAAGAAAGCTCAAAATGGACCAGATCGTAGCAGTAGCTGTGACTTTCCTTGCAGCCTACAGTGGATATGCAACAAGTCCAATCTGCGCGATGACTGTTCAGGTTGCTCAGAGGATTGCTGAAATACCACTTCTTTCTGGCTTCGGATTCAGATGCATCATCTACATTGTTTTCCTCATCCCAACTGAAATATACATCATGAAGTATTCATTGAAAGTCAAAAATGATAACTCTAAAAGCATCATGGGAAAAGACATAGCTCTTATGAATGAAGATGTAGAGGATCTAGAGATTCCATTTACACTTTCTGATGCTTTGAGTCTTCTATCTCTTGTTTCCACACTTGGTATCTACACCTATTGCTCATTGAAGTATAAGTGGGGGATGGGAGAGATGGCCACAATGATGATGATAATGGCCTTCCTGGTTGCTATTTTCAAGAGAATGGGAACAGAAGGGTTAGTTAATGGCTTTCTCAAGGGTGCAAGACAGATGGCATTTTCTGCAATGCTGATAGGACTTGCATCTGGAGTTTCAGTAATCCTTTCTGATGGCAACATCCTCCATACAATCATCCACAGCATGGCAGTAGCGCTTTCATTTATGCCAAGATTCCTCTTTGGCCCTATAATGTATCTTTTCAACTTGTTCTTCAACTTCTTTGTCAACAGCGGTTCAGGTCAAGCTACAGTAGTAATGCCGATCATGGCGCCTCTTGCAGATGTTATCAATATGACAAGACAGGCTGCAGTAACAGCCTTCCAGCTAGGTGATGGTCTTTCTAATGTAATATTCCCAACTAGTGGTACATTGATGGCTTCAATTGCAATTGCAGGTGTAGATTTCAAGAAATGGCTTGAATTCGTCCTTCCACTCTTTGCACTTTGGGCAGTAATGGGCTTTGTAGTCATAATGCTTGTAGTTGCAAGTGGAGTTGCCTAAGATAAATTAAAGTAAAATAAGAAAATATAGACGCCTTGGTTCAGATAAGATCCTTGCGTTACTTGTTATAAGTGGGATTGATTTTGACTCGGAATCAATCCTTCTTGATTTCATCTATGATTACATCGATATTGCGACAGGTTGTCTCCTTCAAAATCAATCTGAGCTTCTCAAGCTCATCATTTGCAATCTCGATGCCATTATTGAAATTGTCATTGAAGAACACCCAGACTGGGTTGTTTGTAACTGTTGCAATCTTATCGATGGTCTGGAAGGAAGGTGCTTTTCTTCCAGTCTCGATTTCCGTGATGAACGATGTAGAGACGCCAATCAACTTGGCCATCTCTGCCTGAGTTAACTTGAGAGACTTCCTGCAAGATTTCAGATTCATTGCAAAAATCTCGAGAATAGTTTTCTTTTCCATGTTGTGAACCTCTTGTTGTGAAATTAAGGTTTCTCTATTATAAACGGAATTTCGATAGTGTGGTGAAAAAAAATGCAGCACTTCTCATGCTGCATTTCCTATAGTACAACCTATGATAAATTTCAGCTCTTTGGAGCATAGTGTCCAAATTCCATAGAGAAACTGCCTCTTCCCTGTGTGGAAGACCTGAGGACTGTTGTGTAACCAAACATCTTCGAAAGAGGTGCCTCTGCACTTACCAAGTCTGCAGAAGGGCGAGACTCCATGCTGTTGACGATACCGCCACGCTGAGTGATTGAAGAAATTACATCACCAATATACTGGCTAGGAGCAGAAATCTTGACATCCATTATAGGCTCCATGAGGGTAGGGCCGGCCTTCTGGCAGACAGCATCGAATGCCATATTGGCACATGCTTCATATGCAAATGGAGTACTTCTCAACTCATCGTAACCGATTGAGGTGATATCGATACCGATATCTGTGCATTCGTAACCGAACTTGATACCACTCTTGAAAGCACTTTCGATACCAGACTTGACTGACTGGACGAACTCATCTGGAATCTCTCTAGTGTTTGCAGAAACAGTAAGAGTATTACCACTTCCAGCAGGAAGAGGAGTTGCCTTGATGGAAATGGATGCCCAGTTTTCCTTGTTGGCAATTACCTTGTCGAACTCGAAATCTGTTTCCTCAGCTTCACAAGTGATAGATTCACGATAGCTAACCTGAGGTGAGCCAACTCTTGCATTGATCTTCATCTCCTTGGTAATTCTTGTAACAAGAACATCGAGGTGAAGTTCGCCCATGCCAGAGATGACTAGCTGTCCTGTCTCATTATCATCCTTGTATGTGAATGTAGGATCTTCCATGGAGAGAGTCTCGAGTGCCTTTCTGAGCTTGCCCATCTCATCTGTGCTTGCTGGCTCGATTGCGATCGAGATTACAGGGTTAGGGAAGTGCATCTTCTCAAGAAGGTAAGGATTCTGCTCAGTTGCAATCGTGTCTCCTGTCTGAGCAAGCTTGAAGCCAACGATTACGCCAATGTCTCCTGCCTTGATTTCGCTCACATCCTCTTCTCTATCTGCGTGCATTCTAAGCAGTCTGTTGATTCTTTCCTTCTTGTTCTTGGTTGCATTAAAAACACTGACACCCTTCTTGAGCACACCTGAGTACATTCTGATAAAGCAGAGTGGTCCTGCCTGTGGGTCTACCTGGATCTTGAAGATAAGGCCCATGAGAGAACCCTTCTCATCGTGGAGTACCTCAATCTCCTTATCCTTCTTCTCCCAATATCCCTTCATTGGCTTTACTTCTGCAGGAGATGGAAGCAGGTCGACAACACCATCAAGAAGTGGCTGGACACCGATATTCTTGAGTGAAGAGCCAACGAAGACAGGAAGAAGTTCACGTGAGATTGTGCACTTTCTAAGTGTTGCCCTGATCATATCCTCAGGAATTACCTCTCCTTCGAAATAGAGTTCAGTAATTTCATCAGAGTAGGAAGCAACTGCGTCGATGAGCTTTTCTCTGTACTCATCTGCCTTTTCCTTCATATCCGAAGGAATATCATTTTCAGTGATTGTTGAACCCTTGTCATCAACACTGAATGTGAGATACTTCATCTTTATCAGGTCTATGATTCCCCTAAAGTCGTTCTCAGCTCCTACTGGGATGAAGAGGGCTACTGGATGCTCTGAAAGCTTTTTCTCGATCTGTGTGAGGACAGAGTAGAAGTCTGCACCCATTCTATCCATCTTGTTGACGAAAGCGATTCTAGGTACATCGTAATTGTTTGCCTGGTTCCAGACTGTTTCTGTCTGTGGCTCGACGCCACTGACAGCACAGACAACACCTACAGCACCATCGAGTACACGAAGTGATCTCTCGACCTCTGCAGTAAAGTCTACGTGGCCCGGAGTGTCGATGATATTTATCTGATGGTCCTTCCAGTAGCAGGTAGTAGCAGCAGAGGTAATTGTGATACCTCTGTCCTGTTCCTGCTGCATCCAGTCCATTGTGGCTTCACCATTATCAACTTCGCCGATCTTATGGTTTTCGCCTGTATAGTATAGAATTCTTTCTGTTGTAGTAGTCTTTCCGGCATCTA
>JAFVDZ010000026.1 GCA_017478205.1 Spirochaetales bacterium
CTCATAGGCTGCGCTTTCTCTTGCACACTCCCTGACTATCTCAACAAACTCAGGTCCAAGTTCTTCGATTTGCTTTTTAGCAGACCGGCTCATGACAACCATTTCAGGAAGTCGGAAATGCTCATCGAGAAATACATATGGAGAAGATTCATAGTGTCCAGTGTAGAGGTAACTTGGCATATTGTTCTCAGCACCGTCTATCTTTCCTACCTGAAGAGCAGAATAGACACTTCCATATGGAATTTGAACAGTCTCTGAACCAAGTGATGAGACCATTTTGCTCATTATGTCGTTTTCCTGAACCCTTATCATGAGTCCACGCATATCATCCAAGCTATCGATTGGCAGTCTTGTGTAGAAAGATCTAGCTCCAGCATCGAACCAGCAGAGCCCACTCATTCCATCTTCTCCAACCTCATCAAGGAACTCATCCCCTATTTCACTATCCAACACTCTCCACATGTGTTCAGCATCGGTATACAAATATGGGAGCATCAGCAGATTGAGTTTCGGATAGTATGCAGATAGAGTTCCCAATGAGAAACGGGAAAAGTCTATGCCACCAAACTGGACCTGCCTGTAGCACTGCATTTCGTCTCCAAGGTCTCCGTTTGCATAGACATGGATATCGATCTTCCCTCCACTTCTTGCATAAACTAGCTCGGCAAAATACTTTGCGGCCTTAGTTGTAGGGAAGAAATCTGGCTGGTTATCAGCATACCTCAAGATCAGGACCTTTTCATTTTCAACATTCTTCTGTTTCTGGCAGGATGAAAAAATGACAAGAAAAACAAGCAGGAAGAGGAGTATCTTTTTCAACCTTCACCTCCTAGCTCGATCGTTCTTCTATATTCCGTTGGAGTGAAGCCTGTACGCTTCTTGAAAGCACGTGTGAAATAGCTTCCACTCTCGTAGCCAACCATATGGGCAATCTCAGAAGCAGAGCGAAGAGGATCTTTCAAAAGCTCTTTGGCGGCATTGACCTTCAAATCAGCAACATAATCTATGAAATTGACACCTGTGCACTTCTTGAAAAGAGAAGAAAGGTATGATGAGTTGATCTGCAATATCGAGCTTACCTTATCAAGAGACAGGTCGTACATCATATAGTTCTGCTGAAGATATCGTTGGACCTTCTGGATTATCTTCGTCGCCTTGTCACTACCCTCCACTCCTTCAAACTGGGAAACTTCAGATCCTATACCTTCTATCTGACGCTGTGTCTCGATCTGTCCAATCGCCTTTTTTACTGCCTTTATCACTTCAATGGCCTCGACAGGTTTCAGAATATAGTCACTGGCACCTAGACGCACAGCCTCATGTGCATATTCAAAGAGAGAATAGGCTGTAATAAAAATTATCTTGGTGTTAGGTCTGTTCTCCATTATCTTTCTTGCAACTTCAATGCCAGTAAGCCCTGGCATCTCTATATCTAACAGTGCAAGGTCGCAGCTCCATAGGCCAGCAATGCTAAGTGCCTGCTTTCCATTTTCAGCAACACGCACACTCACATCACTCTTGAAACATTCAGTTATTGCGACCTCAAGCAGATTTCTTTCAATATATTCATCATCGGCAATAAGAATCTTAATCATTTACTTGATCTTCCTCTTCCATATCGACTTCAACAAACGGCATCAATAGCGTGACGCAGGTACCTTTTCCCATCTCAGAGTCTATCGAGAGTCCACTTTTTCCGCCCAAAAGACGTAATCGGACAGCTACATTGCAAAGTCCAATATGGTCCTCTATCTCATTCGAGCTGTCTAGTTCTCTTCTGATCATCTCAAGCTGTTCTTTCTCGATCCCGATTCCATCGTCCCTTACCTCGATCTTGAGGTAATCCTCCACTCTGGAGATGAATATATCTACAGAGCCTGGTTCAACCTTCTTCCCAAGTCCATGCTTGAATGAGTTCTCGACCAGTGGCTGAAGAATGAATGAAGGCACGAGTGTCTCCGTTACCTCAATATCATCATAGGCTTTCCAGGAAAATGAGATTCTATCAAGGAAACGAGCCTTGTAAAGGGAGACAAGTTCTGAAACGATACCGAGTTCACGAGAAAGCAATACCTTATCCTCATTGCTTCCAAGTGCATATCGGTATAGTCGAGATAAAGAACTGATAAGTGCTTCTGTCTCACTCGCCTTCTCCTCATGGGCTGAATATTTAATTACATTCAAGGTATTGAAGAGAAAGTGTGGATTGATCTGACTTCTTAGTTTCTGAAGCTTTTCCTGGTTGAGCAGATTTTTCAAAAGAAGCTTCTCCTGCTCTACCCGGCTGTTCTCCGCCAGAAGCTCAACTTGCTTCTTCATCGACCTTTTCATTCCGTTGAAAGCACTGGCCATGTGCCCAATCTCATCATTTCTGGAATCGTCGACATCGCCAAGATCGAAGTTTCCATGACTTATCTCAATAGACTGTTTAGCAAGAAGCCTCAGAGATGCAAGAAGTCTCAAGATAGATATGAAGAGAACAAAACCGAGGAATATGGTTACACAGACAGATATTGTTATCAGTACATTTAACTTTCTGTTCCTTTCCATCATCTCCAGATTCAGGATTCGGTTTTCCTTTATCGCACTTACCAACAACTGCTGAGAATAGGATTGCATATATGAAGTACAGGGTAGATATCTGTCATAGAAGAAACCTGTCAAATTGTCATTCTTCTCAACAATATACACCCTGAGTTTCTCATTCATCTCCTTCCAACTCTCAAAATTATTTGAGATTGCATGGTAGATGACCTTTATTTCCTTATCACTCGAAGACTCGACATTTATTGCACCAAAGAGGCGTTCCTCCTCTCTCAGGTGCTCAGAGAGGATATATATGAAATCCTTAGGATCGCCATACTCCCATCTGACTAATTCATACTCCTGGATAATCTTTTCTGTGTAATCTAGGAATTGACTTATTCTCTGAACATTCTCCATTCTCTTCTGTTCAGGTCCAAAAAGTTTAATGTCACGATAGTATGAAAGATACATCTGAAGCAAAATGGATGCAAAGAATACACCCATAAAGAGTATGATTCTTTCAAAAAGACTCAAGTGATGTATTCTTCTGCTTCTGTTTTCACCCATGAAATCAAGAATAACATTATTTCAATCCTCGGTGGAAATACTTTATACTCAACATTATGACTATTGAATGCAAACTTGATGCGAAGACCTTCAAGACATTTACTCGCTTCGATATCCTGAAAAGGAAGAAGTATTGGAAAAGTCCAGTTATCTTCGCTGTTTTAATGGACATTTCTGCCCTGATCTGTTTTTTCATGAATTCAGTTCGCGGTGCAGTATTACTTGGCTGTGTCCTTGCCTGCATAGGCCCTGGAATGCCTATCTTATACTTCACAACCTTCTTTTCATCGTTGAATAAGACAACAAAGCTTCAAAAGCTCGATCCTCCACGATTGGTATACACTCTAGAGCTCACTGAAAAAAGCGATGGAATTGGCATAAGCAACGGAAAGGAAAAAGCAAATTATAAGTGGAAAGATGCTTATCATGCCTACAAGGACAAAAATTGCATCTACTTATATATTACAGCCTTAAACGCTTTCCTCCTTCCAGAAAAGAATGATGAAGCTTGGCTTTTGATAACAAAGCAAATGGGAAAGGAAAGAACAACAGTTCTCTAGAAACAGGAAAGGGTGCTTGGAGATAATCCCGAGCACCCTTCTTAGAATATTGTCTGTAATCAAATAGCCTGAACTGCGCTTATCGAGAGCCCTGTACATTCAGAAATAGCTTCGATTGGGAAACCTTTGCTTTTCATCTTCTGGACAATTGTTGATGTAGCCTCATCTCGACCTTTCGCAAGTCCTTCCTCACGACCCGTCGCAATTCCTTCCTCACGACCCATCGCAAATCTTTTCTCGAGTCTCTCTTCATACTCCTCTTCGTAGATCTTATCCAATTCACTCTGCATTGTTTCTATTACCTCCGGTCTTTTAGTATTCTTCATCCTCTCTCTGAGACTATTATATTGCATATTCTCAGAATCCTTGCACCTGAAATCATTCATCAGCTTGCCTATGGCACTCTCGCTATCTGCTTCACCGTTTATGAATATCAGATGTCCCTTCGTCTCAAGCCTTATCGAATGCGGCTGCAGCACGATATCATCCGATTCATACTTCTCCTCTCCATGTCTGAAGTAATCCTTATCCATGATGAATATCACATAGACATCATCAAGATCCGTGAAATGACTGCCACTTTCAAGGGAATTGAACATGAGAGCTGCAAGATAGTACTGCGAACGGGGCTTCGTCTCATCGAAATGTCCATTCTGCACTTCCACATCGATGTGCCTTCCATCCTTCGTGATGACCCTGGCATCCATTGAGATAGAATGCCCACGGAGATTCACGATGTCATCCTGGGTATTCATCCTCTCGACTTTCAATCCTTCCTCTCCGAGGCAGGCCGAGATCACATCTTCAAGGGCTTCGGGATTGTCCTTGAAGAAGAAGCGAAAGAACTTGTC
>JAFVDZ010000027.1 GCA_017478205.1 Spirochaetales bacterium
AGAACCCTCACTACATCATATATCTATCTATCAGTGCATCATATCGAGATCGATCTCGCACATGATTGCAGGAACACCGCAGCCCCAGCTTTCGAGAACCTGTGGGTGAACTTCACCGAAGATACCAACTTCCTTTCCATCTACAACAAGCTTTGCACAGCGGCCTGGGATGAAACGTCCATCCTCACCTACATTAGAAAGCTGATACTCCTTACCAAGGAAGTACATGAGTGTCTGGATAAGAGAAGAAGCCTCATTGTAACCAACCTGGTTATCTGCATACATAAATCCAAGATGGTTCTTCGTGACTGTTCCACTGTTATCTGTCTCATCCTTGTAGCAGACCTTACCGATCTCAAAGATCTTGTGTGGGTATGCTGCGTGGCCAGAAACAGATTCAGACTCCATCAAGGATGGCATGATAGATGGTCTTACAACCTCATAGTTCTCACTCATTGGGTTTGCGATGAAGACAACCTTCTCATCCGAGATATGCATGTTATCAACATACTCTCTTCTAGAACCAAGATAGTTGTACATCATCTCCTGGAAGCCGAGACCTACCATGAGACTCTTTACCTTTCTTGCATACTCCTCAGCTGGGCTGACACTACCCTTTGTGAAAGCAGATGGAAGGACAGGAGCAAAGTTCATTAGCCCGTGTCCGATCATGACATCCTCAGTTACATCTGCTGCATGCAAGAAGTCATTTCTGTATTCAGGGCAGACAATTGAAAGTACATTGTTTTCACACTTTGCATTTACACCCATTCTGCCAAGAGATGCTATGCACTCCTTGTCATCAAGGTATTCACCCATCTTCTTCTCTACCTCTGCAAGTGTGCAATCTGGTGCACTCTGGAAGTAGTAAGGGATTGTGATCTCAGTGCCGTACTTTGTCTCCTTTGGAAGCTTTACCTTTACAGGAAGGATCTCAAAGCCCATATCTGCCATATCACAGGAGAGGATAGAAGCTGTCAGGATGAGATCATCAAGGATTGGACCAGACATCTCGATGAAGAGGTCTGAATCCCCTACCTCGACAGCACCTACATCTGCACTGTTGATAACAGGTGGGAATGAAAGAGTTCTTCCATTATCATCATAAAGATATGGGAAAAGAGGCTTACCTTCTACAAGGTGAGCATATTCAATTCCCTTTGGATGCTTCTTGAGAATCTCCCTTAAAGTCATCTTCTGATCAAAATGGAGAGGTACGAAAGCAGTTGTATCTGGATCTGCACCCTTATAGTGTACTGGGTACTGAATAAGGTTGCTTCTATAGATACCGAGTGCAATTGTCTTTCTCTTTCTGCCGAAGTTGAAGCAGAGCTTTTCCTGTGAGTTGATGAGAGCAAGCAGGATATCCTCAGTTACGACCTTTCCCTTTGCTGCAAATGCAATGGAATAGTCCCTGATTCCTATAGCAGAAGGGTCATCGATGATGACTCTGTTTCCACTGTCCTTGGCCTCAGTCTTGCTGGAGAAGAAATCATACTTCTTGATCTTTCCAGTCTCATAGGTCTTCAGAGCTCTTGCAACACCAGCTGCAGACCAGAGGTCTGGACGGTTGGTATCATTCAGCTCGATCTTTATCGTGCCATCCTCATGACCATCAAGCTCTGCCTTTGCGACAGGGAAGATGTCCATAAGTTCATCATCAGTATATGAGTGACCACAGAGGTCGAAGAATAGTTTTTCTGATACTTCAATCTTTGGCATCTTAGTTACCCCTTCTCATTCTTACGTTTTCGATATCTGGAGTGAACAGCTCTCTGATATCAGAAAGTCCAAGGTGCATCAGAGCCATACGGTCAATACCAAGGCCCCAAGCAAGTACTGGACAGTCAAGGCCGAGAGACTTTGTTACCTCTGGGCGGAAGATACCTGAACCACCGAGCTCGAACCAACCAAGTTTTGGATGCTTGATATGGACTTCGATACTTGGCTCTGTGAATGGGAAGTAGCCTGGTACGTACTTTACTTCTTCTGCACCAGCAACCTCTTCTGCAAACATCTTCAAAAGTCCAAGCAGGTTCTTGAGGTTTACATCATCACCGACAACGATACCCTCTGTCTGATAGAAGTCAGCACCGTGAGTTGCATCTACCTGGTCATATCTGAAGCAGCGAGCGATACCAAAGTACTTTCCAGGAACATTAGCCTTTGGAAGCTGGTGTGCAGAAAGAACTGTACCCTGGCTTCTCATGACCTGTCTTCTTGTGAATTCGTGGTCGAAGGTATATCCCCAGCCTCTTGAACCAGTGTCTCCACCATCTTCATGGGCCTTTGCTACTCTACTGAGCCATGGCTCTTCAATTTCCTTGCAATGTACAGGATCCTTGAGGTAATAGACATCGTGGATATCTCTTGCAGAATGGAACTGTGGCATGAAGAGAGCATCGCCATTCCAGAACTCATTCTCTACAAGTGGACCATCGAACTCTTCGAAGCCGAGAGAAACAAGCTTATCCTTTACCCACTGCAGATAATCACCATAGGCATTTGTTCTACCTGGAATGATTCTAGATGTTGGAGCATTGAGACCATAAGGGCGGAATGAACCATTCTTCCAGGAGCCACTTGCGATCATCTGAGGAGTGAGGAGACCGAACTCTTCACCTGTGATATTTGCCTTGATAAGGTCGCTCTTTACCTTGTCACCTGTTTCAGTGAGAACGTATACTACATCCTCTTTCTCGATGAGCTTGAAGGTTGAAGATGCAGCGCCTCTCTTCTTTGCAAGTGCGCCGATTGCCTTCTTCTCATCCGCTGAGAGAGAATCCTCTCTGAGTGGTGCCGAAGATGCCTTTTCCATCAAGCTTCTTGCAATCTTTACATCGTCAGGAAGCTCAGCAGAAATGAGCTCTGCCTTTCTTTCTTCATTGAGCTTGGCAGCCTTTGCCTTTGTAAGCTGGCCAAAGGAGGAACCTACATCGCTCTGCTCAAGGGAAAGGGATGCTGCAATTTCAGGCATGGCAGCAGGTCCATTTGTCTTGAGGAAGTTGAAGATCTTCTCAACAGGAAGGCCATTCTTGAACTGATCTAGGCCAGTCTCTGTGAGTTCATAGAGAACGTACTTATCTCTGCTCTTCTCTTCAAGGCATCCCTTGGCTCCGAGCCAGGAGAAGGCCTGATTGCACTGTCCAACCTTGTAATCAAGTTCACCGATAAGGCGCTCTGCTGTGATGTCTTCACCAAGAGAGACATGTCTGAGAACCTTGACTTCGAGTGGATGAAGATTCTTTACATCGATATCCATATGTTTTGCTCCCATAAGTCTAAAGCATGAAATTATATTTCATTGACTAGAACATAATAGTGTCTATCTCAAAAAAATAAAAGAGTCAGGACAAAAGCTTTTCTAGAGCAAGAATAACTTTATCCACAGTTGGGATACAGCTTTGCTCGAGAGAAGAGGAAAAAGGAACTGGCGTGTCATTCTGTGAAAGGATCGATATTGGCTTTTCAAGTGCACAAAATGCCTCTTCGTCAGTTGAAATCAAACTGGCAACAGATGAACCGACAGAACCATTTAGAGGAGTTTCCTGCACTATCAGCACACGACCTGTCTTCTTGACACTCTCAAGAATAGTCTTCTCATCTAGAGGTCTCAATGACAGAAGATCGATTACATCGACATCATATTCTCCAGCAGCATCCATTATAGTCTTAACAGAGTGTGCATAACCAATTACTGTGGCCTTTGTACCTTTCTTCAAGCACCTTGCTCTTCCAAGAGGAAAGGAGCTTGTAGAATCTCCACAATAACCCTTTTCACTATATAGCGACTTATATTCGATAAAGATGACAGGATCTGGGTCCTTTACAGCTTCCTTCAAGAGAGATTTGAAGGTAAAAGGATCTGAAGGTGCGACGACCTTGAGACCTGGAGTTGACAAGAACATCCCCTCAAGGGATTGTGTATGCTGACTTCCATGCCCTGTGCCACATCCCATAGGGGCTCTGAAGACGAGCGGGGATGTAAACTGTCCAGCTGACATGAAGCGTAGTTTAGCTGCATGGTTAATTAGAGCATCGGATGAAAGAGTTGAGAAGTCCCCATACATAATCTCGACAATCGGATGCTCACCAAGAGCACTTGCTCCAACAGCCATACCAGTGAAGGCTTCTTCACTTACAGGTGTCTCAAGGACCTTATCTGGATACTTCGATACAAGGTTTCTAGTAACACCAAAGCAGCCACCATAGATGCCAACATCCTCTCCGATCAAGGTTGCTCTATCATCTGATGAGAGAATTTCATCAAGTGCCTCATTGATTGCTTCGCGACAAGTTGTATCATGACATGTTCCTGTCTGTATCGGTGTATTTCTGACTGGCTCTGCTGTCAAAGCAACAAGCTCTGATGATGAAACTACATCATTCTTCTTGAGGTATGCCCTTTCATAGGCTTCCTGGACCAACCTCTCAGCTTCATTCCTTTCCTTTTCAAGTTCATCAAGAGATAGTCCAAGATTTCCACTAAGTCTTTCTATTGGGTCTTTTCTACTCCAGCTATCTTCTTCCTCTCGGCTACGGTATACAAGTTTATCACTCTTGCTGTGGCCACAGAGACGATATGTGTCGACAACTACCAAGGCAGGCTTTGAGTTTGAAAGTATGTATTCTCTTGCAGCAGAGACAACACTTCTGACAGACCTGTAGTCATTTCCATCAGCCTTGAAGGCCTCCATGCTATAGCTCTCTGCACGCTTTGAGATATCGCCAATTGAAATCATTCGATCTGAGGAAGCAGACATCCCATAGTGATTATTCTCACAGTAGAAAAGTACAGGAAGAGACCAAACAGATGAAAGATTCATCGCCTCATGGACAACACCACGACTTGTTGCACCATCGCCAAAGATTGCAACTGCGATACTCTCTTTCTTCTGTCTCTTTAAGGCAAAAGCTAGCCCTGATGCAAGTGCAACACCTGAACCTACAATAGCGGATGAACCAAGATTATTGTGCTTTCTGTCACTCATATGCATGCTGCCACCAAGGCCCCTGCAAAGGCCATTGGCAGATCCCAGCATCTCTGAGAACATTGCCTCTATATCACTACCTGTAGCTATATTGAAGCCGTGACAGCGATGGGTCGGGACTATCCAGTCACTCTTTTCTATACCATCTGCAAGACCTACATGGCTTGCTTCCTGTCCTATATTCAAATGCGTTGTCCCATAGAGTAGGCCTTTTGAAAAGAGCTCCTGGAGCTTCTCTTCAAAGGCTCTGCTCAAAAGCATGCGTCTAAGTGCATCAATTGACATAACCTCTTCCTTTATGGATGTAGAGTCCATTGGAAAATATTTTGTTACAATATATAGCGATTGATAACAAATTGTAAACTGCCCTCTCAACCTCTTTTCAAGCAATAACCAAAACATTACAATAAAGTCTGTCACACCAACAACTCATGGAGCAAACAATGACCAAAGCACTTACACTGCCTCCTTTGACAGAGGAACTTGCCCAGGTTCTTATCGATGCCGCAACCATCGATAGACGCGTTACAGAGATTGCAGATCAGATCAATCATGATTACAAGGACATCAAAGAGCCCCTTATCCTTATTGGAGTATTGAAGGGCTCTTTTATATTCCTTTCTGATCTCTGCAGAAAACTCACTATTCCACACATTGTCGATTTCATCGCAATTTCTTCCTATGGAAAGGGAGGAGATGTACAGGGAAATGTTCGTCTCCTTATGGACGTAAGAGAAGATATCGCAGAAAAGGATGTCTTGATCGTAGAGGATATCCTTGATAGTGGAAACACTCTTCAGTACCTGCAGAGAAACTTTGCAACTAGAGCTGCAAAGAGCGTAAAGATTGCAACCTTCCTTGATAAGCCAGAGCGTCATAAGGTAGATCTCAAGCTTGACTACATGGGATTCAGAATTCCTGATGTATGGGTCGTTGGCTACGGTCTCGACTATAAAGAAAAGTATAGGACTCTTCCTTATATTGCAGAGATGTATCCAGTAAAGTAAGGAGAAACAGATGGCAGACGATAAATACTATGTTAGCTACAATACAGTTCACAAACTCGTTAGAAGCCTTGCAGAGAGAATCAAGGCAAGCGGTTTCGATCCAGATGTAATCGTCGCAATCGGCTCTGGTGGCTTTATTCCTGCAAGAATCATCAAGACCTTCATCGGAAGACCAATATATGCTGTAGGTATTTCCTACTATGGAATAGATAACAAGCATAAGTCTCATCCAACAAAGATTCAGTGGATTGACGAGGTCGCAGACCAGCTCAGAGGAAAGAAAGTACTCCTTATCGACGAGGTCGATGATACAAGAGCTACTCTTGGTTACTGTGTAGGAGAGCTTTTGAACTATGAGCCAGAGGAGATCGCTGTTCTTGTACTTCTTAATAAGCAAAAGAAGAAAGACGTTGAATTCCCACCAGAAATCAAGCGTTACTATCCTGCTATGGAAATCGGTGACCAGTGGATAAAGTTCCCTTGGGATGCCGAGGATATCGAAGAGCATACCTTAAAGGAAATGGAAATGCTCAACAATAAAGGAAAGAAGCTATGAGCAATGTTAGCGCAGTTATCGGCGTCCAGTGGGGCGACGAGGGAAAGGGTCGCGTTGTCGACTATCTTGCAAAGGATGCTGAAATCGTAATCCGCTTCCAGGGTGGCGATAATGCAGGTCATACTGTAATCAACGAGCTCGGCAAGTTTGCTCTCCACATTATCCCATCAGGTGTTTTCAACCAGAACACCATGAATATTGT
This sequence comes from Spirochaetales bacterium, assembly GCA_017478205.1. Classification (GTDB taxonomy): domain Bacteria; phylum Spirochaetota; class Spirochaetia; order Sphaerochaetales; family Sphaerochaetaceae; genus Bullifex. The sequence continues at coordinate 6,757 of JAFVDZ010000027.1, forward strand.
AGGAGCAGGCACTGTTGTCAACTTCGATACAATGCTTGGAGAAATCGAGAACATCGAGAAGAGTGCAAACATCTCAGTCAAGAATATCTTCATCGACCGCAGAGCTCACCTCATAATGCCATATCACTGTCTGCTCGACGGAGCTGAGGAAGCAAAGAGAAGCGACAGTCAGAAGATAGGTACCACCAAGAGAGGTATCGGACCATGCTACTCTGACAAGGCTTCAAGAAGTGGTATCAGAGCTGGAGACCTTCTGGATGAGAAGTGGCTCAGAACCAGAGTCGAGATGGCTCTCCCAAGAAAGAATAGAGACCTCGAGTACTATGGTCTCAAGACCTTCACTGTCGATGAGATAATGGAAAAGTGCAAATCATGGAGAGAAAGATTCGGTGAATATATCATCGATTCCGTTCCTGTTGTCCGCGAGGCTGTCAAGAACAATAGAAAGATTCTCCTCGAAGGTCAGCTTGGCATCATGAGAGATAATGACTGGGGTATCTACCCATACACTACCTCCTCTAACCCAACAACAGCAGGTGCTGCAAATGGTAGCGCAGTTCCTCCATCAGAGATCAAGAAGGTCGTAGGTGTAATGAAGGCCTACTCCACTAGCGTTGGCGGTGGCCCATACATGACAGAGCTCTTCGACGAGGACGGTCAGAAGCTAAGAGATCTTGGCCATGAATACGGTGCAACAACCGGTAGACCAAGACGCTGTGGATGGCTTGACCTCGTTGCAGCAGATTATGCTTGCTACATGAATGGAATTACAGACCTTGCACTTACAAAGCTCGACATCCTTGATACTTTCCCAGTCATCAAGGTATGTGTCGGCTATATGATCGATGGAGAGTATTACAGTTACCTCCCAGACACTCTCTTCCAGGAGAAAGCAAAGCCTGTCTATGAAGAGTATGTTGGCTGGATGAGCGATACATCAAAAGCAAGAAAGTGGGAAGATCTCCCTGAGAGAGCTCAGAACTTCATTCTCATGATCGAGAAGAAGCTTAACACCAAGATTTCCTACGTCTCTGTAGGACCTGAGCGCGATCAGCTTATCGTAAGATAATTCTTCACAAATCTAATTTAAGGACCATTGCTATGAAAAGAAGGCAATGGTCCTCTTTTTTCTAACATGTGGATGAATACCCCAATTTGGTTATATACTCATTTACATGACAGATTTTGATCACAGCACATTCATTTCCCCATTCACATGGCGCTACGGCTCGTCTGAGATGAGAAATATCTACAGCGAGGTTCACAAAAGAGAGCTTCTCAGAAAAGTCTGGATTGCTCTAGCAAAGGCAGAAGCAAAAGCAGGCCTTGTCACAAAAGAGCAGATTGATGAGCTCGAGGAGCACAGCAAGGATATAGACATTGCAAGAGCAACTGAGATCGAAAATGAAATCAAGCACGATCTTATGGCAGAAATAAAGACATATGCAGAGCAGTGCCCAAAAGCTGGTGCGATAATCCATCTGGGTGCTACCAGCATGGATATTCTTGACAATATGGATGCTGTGAGACTGAAGGAAGCCCTTTTACTCATCACAGAGAGAACCAAGACACTCCTTGCTGCATTCAAGGACAAGATGGAAAAGTACAAGGACTATGCATGTATGGCCTTTACTCATCTTCAGCCTGCTGAAATAACAACAATTGGATACCGCTTTGCTCAAACTGCTCAGGATTTACTTGATGACCTTGAGGAACTTGAGAGTGTAAGAGCAAGAATACGTGGTAAGGGCATGAAGGGTGCTGTTGGAACAGCTGCAAGCTATGCAGAGCTATTGAAAGATAGAGGCATGAGTGCAGAAGAGCTCGAAAAGAGCGTTATGGATGAGCTTGGAATCGAAGCATATGATGCAGCAACCCAGATATATACACGAAAGCAGGATCTCAGAGTGCTTTCTGCACTCTCTGAGCTCTGCTGCACAATATATAAGTTCGCAGCAGACTTCAGAATCATGCAGTCTCCTCCAATTGGGGAGTGGTCAGAGCCATTTGGCAAGAAGCAGGTAGGCTCTTCTGCAATGCCATTCAAGAGAAACCCAATCAATTGCGAGAAGACTGATTCCCTCACCCGCTTCGTTTCTTCCCTCTACCAGACTGCTTGGCAAAATGGTGCAACTACCTTCCTTGAAAGGACACTTGATGACTCAGCAAACAGAAGAGTTTTCATACCTGAAGCCTTCCTGGCAACTGAAGAGGCATTAATTACTATGACAAGGATTGTAGAGGGAATGAATATCCACGAAAGCGCTGTAAAGCGCCTTATGGATGCCTATGGCCTCTTTGCTGCAACAGAACGCCTTCTCATGGAACTGGGAAAGCGGGGTGCAAACAGACAGGAGATGCATGAGGTTATCAGAGAAGAATCTCTAAAGGCTTGGGCTGAAGTACAGGAAGGAAGAGAGAACCCTCTCCTTTCAGCATTGACAAGTGATGAAAGGATACTCAAGTATCTTACCTCTGAAGAGATCAAGGCACTTCTCGATGCAAGAGAATACACAGGAGATGCCTCAAAGAGAACAGAGAAGATAATAAAGAGGATTGAAAACCTATAGAATCATATCAACTTGAAGCCGAAGTTGAACAAATAGAAGTATGCTGCCATTCTGATAAAGCGAAATGCACAGGCTGGCAGCACTTTTTTTACATCAAGACGGAGTGCACCTGCAGCCATTGTTATCGTGCTGAAAGGAAGAGGCAGAAGCGATGAAAGCACAACGAAGAAGACTCCATATCGCCTAATATATTCTCCCCACCTTCCCATAGCCTTTTCACAGAGCTTGTCGATAAAGGCAAGATTAGATAGAAGAGAGCCGATAAAATAGGCACACCAGCCACCAAGTACTGAAGCAAAGCCAATTATCGGTATTATTTCGATCGCCTTCATGCTTGCAACTACAGGAAATATGAGGTCTGGCGACAGAGGAAGGATAAGCAGGTCGACAAGAAAAACATAGAGGAATATACCAACGAGACCTAAGTGGTCGTTGATATAATTTACGATAACCATGTATCTTTCGACACCAAGGCCTTTCAAAAACGCATAGAAACCTAGATAGATGAGGATTATAGGAATTATCCCGATTGCGACAATCTTTGCCCAAGGGAGGTTCTTTTTGTCTTCACTCATCAAGTAGCCCCTCAAGTATTCGGATCAGCTCATCGATTTTTGCCTTATCTCCAGAGCCCTGGTACATAGGGCCTCTTCCACCACCCTTCAGACCAAGAGAAGAGAAGTGTTCCTTGAATGCCTTGAAAACATTTGGATCTTCACATCTCAAGAGCCAATTGAGTCTATCCTCATCAGTATAGATAGCGGCAAAGTTTCTATCTGCCTCGATATCCTGATAGGAAGAGAGAGGCACAGAAGAAACGAAGACACTCTCTTTCATATCATATAGCTTGATTGCAACTTCCTTCTCTAGGGCTGCTTTTTGATGCTTGAGATTTGATATTTGTTCAAGAAGAGATGTAACCTGGCTAGAAATCTTTTCTCTAGGACTTGAAAGCAGCCTTGAAAGTTCCTTGACAACTTCAGCATTCGCCCTTCTCTCTCTTACTGCCCTATCACCTGTTTTCCAGATAGTTCTAACATGTCCTCTTATCAATTCACTACCCATGTAGATGATCGAACCGATCTCTCCAGTCGTAGCAGTATGGATACCTCCACAGGCTATCTTATCAACTCCCTCGATCACGACAATGCGGACATCTCCCTCCACCTTTATCGACCTTCTCAAGTCTAGCTTCTCTGCATCAGCGTGAGATAATTCAAGATAACTGACTTTATGGTTTTCACAAATCTTTCTGTTTGCTTTCTCCTCAAGAGACAGAAGTGTCTCTTCTGGAATATCCATCCTGTCTGTTTCGATAGTGAGTATCTCATCCCCTTGATGAACAGCGAGTGTACCGATTCCAAACTCTGTGAACATTAGACCAGAGAGAAGATGCTGGGCTGTATGCTGCTGCATGAAATCATAGCGATGAGGCCAATCGAGCTGGATGTGAACCTCATCTCCAACCTTGAAAGAAGAAGGATCTACAACATGAAGTATATGATCACCTTCATGGATGGTATTGGAATAAGAGATACCGTTGATCGTTCCTCTGTCTCCTGGCTGTCCACCACCCTCTGCATATGAAATTGTGCTATCAAGGATGATTCCTTTTTCATTTACAGCTGCAACATAGCTGCTGTATTCCTTCAAATATGGTTCGTCGTAATAATACTGCTCTCTCATAGGCCTTATATAAGAAGATACAAGATTAATAATTTATTTCCAACCTTTCCTTTTTCCTCTCTTTTTATTATCTTGTGGCTGTTCACATCTCAATAAATTACTTCAAGAGCATTTGCTTTGTTCAGGTACTCAAGACCTATATTTTATTTGAGAGAGCAGTAATATAATTAGAGTTGTATCACTCTCGATATGCGAGTGAGGATTGATAAGGAGTTAACAATGTCCAAGATCAGATCAGCATGGGAAATAGCCCTTGAAAAGACAGAAGATATCGTCATCGACAGAGAGAAGATGGCATACGATGAGGATGTAAAGAAGGTAAGAGCACTAGCAGGTAGCTACATCAATGATGATGAATCAGCAGCAGAGGTTGTTTCAAAGCTCGAAGCCCTTGAAAAGAATAAGGCACTCCACGAAGGCCTCAAGACTATAATAATCCAGAATCTCAACCTTCCACAGGAGAGTGTACTCACAGATAGATTCGAAAGAATCGAGAGCCTTGCGAGACTTATCACAACAGATCAGGAAGCCCTGCAGCTCCTTAGTCAGATAATCGGCTTCGTAAAACAATATCCAGAGCATAGAAAGCAGCTTATCGAGCAGCTAAAAGAGCAGTTTGCCCCTATGATGCAAAGAGAAGATGGCGAGATGGCTGGTTTTGGTGGAAATATAGAATCGAATCCTGAATTCCTGAAGGTCGCTCAGCAGCAGCTTGAGAAACTTCTTAAGCAATATACTGATACTCTCGAGGATGCAAAGAACAAGCTCAGAGAGCTCCTGTAAAAATTGTTTCACAGATAACAAAAATGCTGTGCTAGAATTTAATCAAAGGAGATAGCCATGGCATTTTTCGACTTTACTGATGGTAATATCTGTTTTGAATCAGGCAAGAAGCTTATGACCAACGCAAATGGAGATATCATGCATAAGCTATCAAGTCATTCAGCAATTGATTTGAACACAGGAGAAATACACCTAGGCTCCTTTGGAAGCTCTTTAGGTGATGACGAAGAGGATCAATATATCTGATTACAAAATTGGGGACTGCAAAGGTCCCCATATTTTTTATTCCTCTTCAACTTTGATAATTTCTTCGAAGAAATCTATAAGTGGTTGGTAATCACCATCAACTGAAGCGATCGAAGCTTCCAACATTCTATCTGGATCTGCTTCATCCCAGTTGAAGAAGTAACCCGCCTTCTTTACGAGGCAGACAAAGAAGAATCTGATAGCTCTTCCATTTCCATCTCTGAATGGATGAAGGGCTTCGAGCTCTCCCATATAGAACGCAAGCTCGTTTATGAAATCCTCTCTATCATCGATATCCTGAAGATACTTCTGCTCTGAAAGGCGCTTGAAGATATCCTCAATCTGGTTATCAAGGAATTGAGGAAGACAGAAGAATTTGCTCTTTGAAACTGGTTTATCTCTGACAATACTTGCAGATGGATAAAGGTCACCAAACAGTCTTTCATGAATCGTCTGAAGATATGAGAAGGAGAAGTTCATCTCAAGTGGCTCAGCAAGTAGCTCTGCCATTCTTGCACAGACAAAGAACAGCTCAACATCGATCAAGGTCTTCTTGTCTGTAATATTGAAATAGTTAACTAGACATTTGGAATCTGGATATGTATCCATTTCGTCATAGCCAGTCTTGTAGTTGGTATCAAGCCCTTTTTCTTCGATATATTGATTTATTACGGTAGAAGCATCAGAAACTCTCTCAAGAATCTCCTCAATTTGCTTTTCCTGTTCCTCAGTAAAAGGAGTGCCACCTTCAAGCTCAACAGTAAAACGAACAAAGTCGATGCTGTTCTGCACCTGGCTCTTTTTCATCTTGTATTTTTTATAAACCTCTTTTTTCTAAATGCTAAGTATAGCTGACTGGAAACATACCATTCCAGTTATCAATTAAGAACTATATTGATATTGCGACAATAGGTCAATGATTGAACGATTGGAGATAATAAAGGCTACCCAAATTTTGAGTAGCCCCATGTAAATCAAACTGTCACTAAGTGCTTAGAAGTTTAACTTGAAAGAACCCTTACCACCGAAGGTTGCTTCTTCAGATTCAAGCATGTAGTTACAGAATCCAGCGATTCCAAGAGAAATCTTATTGGTGATAGCGTAATCAACACCAGCCTGTGCTGTTACACCATAATCATAGAGCTTGTCAGAGAAGATGCTCTGATCCTTACCCTTCTTGATAACCTCGCCTGCAGTACCGAATACAACTCTAGGACCAACGGCAAGAGAAACAGTAGACTTGTTGAATTCCATATGATATCCAACAAGGAACTCAGCATAGCAACCATAAGCCCAGATCTTAGTCTTGTAGAAATCAGAAAGGTTGTCAGTAATGAGCTTGTCAAAGCCATCATCAGGATAGCCAAGGAAGCCAAGAGAAAGCTTAGCATCTACAGGATACTTGAAGAGGTTCTTAGCATCGAATGTGAAGCCCAAGAGCATACCTGTGTCTCCATGAAGCTTGATTGCACCAATATCGAGGCCTGCTGCAAAGGATGTTGAACGAGTAGTTCTCTTATCCTCAGTTCTCTTGACACCCATTGGAGCATCAGCAGGATTGCTAGTAGAAGCACCAGCTGTTTCCATCTTTGGAGCTGGCTCAGCTTCGATTATTTCATTGGCAATCTCTGTTTCAACTGCAGCTTCAACTGGAGTTTCTACTGGAGAATCTTCAACAACGATTGCTTCCTCTGCCTCAGCAGAATAAACAGTATTGGCAGAAAGGCTAGCAACTGCAGGTACCTTGTCCTCAATAATCTCACTATATGCAACTGTAGATTCTGACCACCAAATTCCGTCATAGGACTGCTGAAGATAAAGGCCATAGCTCTGAGATCCATCGAGATTATTAACTGTGTATGAAGTTACGTCGCTTGGAACGACTGTCCAACCACCATCGAGTTCACCATCGAGCTGATAACGGAAAAACTTTACTGCAGGATCATTGTTATACCATTCCCAGGTTACATCAACATCAGCAGCAAGAGGGATTGCGACGAAAAACATAGCAATCAGTAAAAGCATAAAACCTTTAAATCTGTTCATAGTAAGGTCTCCTCTGCAAAAATAATCTTATTCAGTCAATATACATTATATGTCATCGAGAATTTTATCACAACAATATTAGTAGTGTTTATAATCTACAAATTGTATTATAAGGCATGGAAAAGTTAGAAAGCATATCTGTATTTTGTGGCTCAACATCAGGAGTAGATGCGAATTTTGCAAAAAAAGCTCGTAATCTTGGCCTTGAAATGGCAAAAAGAGGGATTACCCTAGTCTATGGTGGAGGCTATCGTGGCCTCATGGGAATAGTGGCAGAATCCTGCTATGAGAACAACGGAAAAGTCATTGGAGTCCTCCCTGAGGTTTTCAATCACGACAAGGTCCTATCAAAGAAGGTCGAAAGTGAACTTATTATAGTTCCAGATATGCATGCAAGAAAGAAAAAGGTCTACGACCTTGCAGACGCATTCATAATAATGCCAGGTGGAATAGGCACAATGGATGAGTTCTTTGAAATCTTCACTTGGCGCCAGATCGGCTACCACAACAAGAACATAGCACTTTACAATATAGATGGTTTCTACGATAGCCTCCTTGAACACCTAAAAAGATGTACCAGAGAAGGTTTTCTGAAGGATATGATGCTTTCATCATTAATCATTGAGGATGATGCCAAGAATCTGATAGACAAACTATCAGAAGAGAGAATTGTACTTCCTCTCAAGTACTGATTAAAGCCTAAAAATCTGCAGTTCAGACGTCTAGGCTACGAATCTATCATTTTAAAGTCCAAAAGTCATGAAAGGGTTAGCTTGAAAAAATCTTTTTGATAACCAAATTCAGATGATTTTTTCAACAATAATTGTTGACAATGTTATTTTCTATATGTTTTACTTTTTTATAGATCTCTAACGAGCTGAGAATCTAAGGAGGATAACATGATAACGGAGTATGGTAAGACACTTAGAAAAATTAGGATAGATAAAGGAGAAGTTTTAAAGAACATGGCCGATAAGCTTGGAATGACTTCTTCCTATCTGTCAGCTATTGAGTGTGGAAAAAGAAAAATACCAGACTCAATGACCGAGAAAATTATTTCTTTGTATGATTTGAAAGAAGAAGAAAGGCTTATCCTTGAGGAAGCTAAACAAAAATCTGCCAAGTCAATCGAAATTAATTTAAGTAATATTACAGAGGAGAAGCAGGAACTTGCTCTGAAATTTGCCAGAACATTTGATGAAATTGACAATGAAACTATTGTCAAGATCAAAGAATTACTGATGAAAAAGGAGAGATAATGCCTATGGAAATAAAGCAGACAATAGTTGTTGAACCAAAATCAAGAATGGACTTAAGGGCTTTGGCCCATAAAATAAGGACTTTTTTGGGCTTGGCACCGGATATGCCATTTCCTGCGGTAGAAGTTTTAGAAGTACTTCATTATTTTATTCCCGAAGCATATTTTGAGATACTTCCTGCTGAAGAAATGCAACCACAAATACATGCAGATACCGATATAACTAATAGAGTGATACAAATTCGAGAGGATGTGTATGAAGGTGCTTGCAAGGGTAATGGTAGAGATAGAATGACTATTGTCCATGAGTTTGCTCATTTTATTATGCTTTGTTATTTAGGTTTTAAACTAAGTAGAGCATTTGGTAACACAGTAGAAACCTATCGAGATCCTGAATGGCAGGCAAAATGCCTTGCTGGAGAATTGATGATGGATTCAAGAGTTATTGCTGGAATGGATGTTTATACAGTATCTGAAAAATATGGAGTGTCAGAAGATGCAGCACGGATGCAATTAAGTAGAGTATAAATTAAAAACAAAAAAAGCACTGAAAGCTGCGCCAACAGTAATCAGTGCAGATGAATCTAAGTAATGTGCCAAGACTCACCGAAGATATGTTGATTTTGGCACATATCACAACAGCTGTCAAATTCTTTGATAGCACGATGTTGGGGAAATCCCGGAGGTTTGATATGGCCAAAAACAAGCCAATAAGCCTTGATGATGGGTTCAGGCCGGATTTGGTTGAGAATGCCATCTTTGATGGAATCTTTGAAATTCCACATCTTGAACAAGTCTCAAATTTTAGTACCCCTACAAAGGTAATACCGTTTTCTTTGAGAAATCGCACCTCGGACTTTTCTGAACTTGTTGTTTTTTTTGAAAAAGATCGTATGTTCAGAGAACTATTACAAAAGCCAGAAGATTATACCGAAGATCTTCGCAGATTCGCTGGGGGAATAACCACACCTGATTGTTCTTTATACAGAGATTCTCCATTATCTGTTCAAATAGCAAACACATATAAGAACCGTGCATTAGGATACTTTTACCAGAGACAAGGCCTAACGGTAATTCCTACTGTTCGTTGGGGTGACGAAAGAAGTTATTCAAAAACGGTCTTTCCCGAAGCGTTCTCTTTCCTTGGAATTCCTAAAAAAAGTGTAGTGGCAATTGGAACATACGGCTGTATTAAGGGCAAGGAGAATAAGTTCTATTTTGAAGAAGGGTTGGAAGCTATGCTTAAAACCTTGATGCCACACACTGTTATTGTTTACGGCAGAATGCCTGATAATGTGTTTGAACAATATTCAAAAGAAACTAAATTTATTCACTTCCTTGATTGGACTTCTATCGTAAAACGTCAGGGGGAGGGTCACAATGGGAGCAGGTAAGTCGGGAAACTATTCTGGAACTTATGGATCCAGAAATCGTTATGTGTTTTCTTGTAGTACCAAACAGAAAGCATTGAAAGGTATATCAGCGCTCCCAAAAGCAATTCAATCACAAGCAAAATCGTTTTTCAAAGGGAGCTCAAACAGTTATACTAATTATAAGGTTTTGCATAATAAAGACAAAACCTTCACGATATATATGACAAAGCCGGGAAATGTTCCGGGCTCAAAAGCAGTGTATCATAAAGTAGTTGGAGAAGATGGCAAACTATTAAGAGTATATAAATCCACTTATGATCCAAAAGGAAACCTTGTTCATGTAAAGGAGAAATGATTATGGATAAAAGAGATTGTTTTGAACAATATAAAAACCTTTTGATTTCAAAAGCACAGTTAACAAAAGAATGTGGTGAGAACTTACATGACTGTCTGATCGATAAAACTATCAAAGTATGTAAAGAAGATGTAATTAAAGTACTAGAGAAGTATTTAACAAACAACCTTGAAAAGCAAACAATGATTGATTGGGTAAATATTATCTGGTTCAATGATGCATATGAATTCAAAGACGATGAAACAGATTCCATTGTCAGCGTATTGTCGGTTGTTGAAACTATGGATGAAGAAGATTCGAATGTGTTAGATTCTGACATCTCAAATATGGTTACCTGCCTTAAGCAGAATAAAGAATTTCATTGTTGACACTTGGATTTTCGGCCTCCAACGGCAAAACTGCAAAGGTCACAGCTGTTTATATACTTCAAAAAGGAAGTCATATGCCAAGACTGCTAACAAATTATATTGATACGTGAGGTTAATATGTTTGAAGAAAATGATATTGTTAAGACATTAGCTGATAAAAACTCCCAAAAGGAACAGAATGAACTATTGTAGGTATCTATGGTTCTGGACCAGGTTGTGAAGTTGAGTTCCTAGATAACAATGGCTGTACAATTGGGATTGAAACCTATTCTTTAGATGAGCTAGAGAAGATATCACAGTAAGCAGATTAATTCGTACATTTATTAAGTTGAACAACTAGAACAGAGCCAGCTATTACTTTGCATTCAATGGTTGGCCTTTTTTATCAAGTTTTATGGCCACTTTAGGACGTGAGAAGGTCTAAAGTTGAGTAATAATGCCAGGTGGAATAGGCACAATGGATGAGTTCTTTGAAATATTCACTTGGCGCCAGATCGGCTACCACAACAAGAACATCGCACTTTACAATATAGATGGCTTCTACGATAGTCTCCTTGAACACCTAAAAAGATGTACCAGAGAAGGTTTTCTGAAGGATATGATGCTTTCATCATTAATCATTGAGGATGATGCCAAGAATCTGATAGACAAACTATCAGAAGAGAGAATTATACTTCCTCTCAAGTACTGATAAAAAAGCAGCTGGCATCTTACTGTCAGCTGCTCTCTCTAACAATTATTTTTCCCAGAGCTTTTCAGGGTAGTATCCACTCTGGATCTTCTTTTTAAGCTCATCCATTACGATCTTCTTGTCCTCTGGGTAGGTCATTCCAAACCACTTCTCTTCACTTTTCAGTACCTTGATGGAACCAAGGCCAAGCTTTACCAGCTTGCCAGCAGCGTTTGGAAGCAGACATTCAGCCTTTTCAGATTTCAGGTTCTCCTTCTTGAAATCCTCCCAGTATTGATCATAGTACTCGAATACTTTTGGAGTGAAACCAAAGAAGTTCATGGAAACAATTTCATTTCCAGTGAGCATGACATCCTTTCCATCGAGATGGGAGACTACACCTCCATCTGCTGTATACTCGATCTTGGTGTTCTCAACCATATTCTCAAGGTAGCCATCCTTTACTGTACAAATACCTCTGGAAACAGAACCAGACTTGGACATCGTATTACCAAGGATATAACCTACCATAGAATGTGTTGTATCATCATTCTTGAGTGTTGATAGATAGGTTCCCATTGTGTCGTATGCACTTCTACCATAGTAATCATCAGCATTCACGACAGTGAAAGGAGTATTGACCTTCTCCTTTGCACACAAAAGTGCATGAATTGTTCCCCATGGCTTCTTTCTTCCTTCCATGAGCTTTGCTTCTTCAGCATCCATCAAAGAATCGAGAGACTGGAAGACATAATCTGCATCCATGTTTCTGGCGATGCGGTCGAAAAGACGCTCTCTGAAATCCTTCTCGATATCCTTTCTGATAATGAAAACGACCTTTCCATATCCTGATGTCTTTGCATCGAATACACCAAAATCCAAGAGTGTCTCACCATGGAGACCTACTGCATCGATCTGCTTTACACCACCGTAACGACTTCCCATGCCAGCGGCAAGTACGAGTAAAGTTGGTTTCATAAAAACCTCTCCCAAATAATGATTCTGTTCTCTATTATAGTTACTATTCGGACCCTTGTTGAAGAAAAATGAAAAAATCTTTACCGAAAACAGCTGCCAAGCGTTGATCGATAACTATTTATAGCATCGTGCAGACTGAATTTTATTGCTGTAGTTCTTCCAAACAGGGATAATATCTAGAACACAAGGAGATAATTTCCGATATGGATTTTAGAGAAGTAATTGAAAAAAGATATTCCTGCAAGAAGTTCAGCGAAAGAAAGGTAGATAAGGAAACTATAGAAAGGATTCTTCAAGCAGGTCGACTTGCACCTACAGCGAAGAATCTTCAGGAGCATCACATCTATGTTCTTACAAGTGAAGAAAGCCTTGCAAAGGTAGACAAGGTAACTCCATGCCGCTATGGCGCAAGTACAGTTCTAGCTGTTGCCTATGACAAGAACAACGTATACACATACCCGAAATCAAATAGGACATCAGGAATTGAGGATGCCGCAATTGTTGCAACTCACCTCTGCCTTGCTGCTACTAACGAAGGCGTAGATAACTGCTGGATCAACAATTTTGATGCAGATGAGCTTATAAAGGAACTCGAACTACCAGAAAACGAAGATATCCTCATGCTCCTCGATCTCGGGTACAAATCAGATGACTTCAAGATGCTTCCAAACCATTTTTCAAGAAAACCACTTGAAGAGACTGTGAGCTGGAGATAATCACACGAGGAAATAATCATACTCCCAAGCTGGGATGCATGGAGAATGCCTCATGTAAAAGCGATAATCATCTCTCATCTTCATGATTATCCTAGGCAGTGCCCAGAAATCATCGATTCTATGATAGGCCGAAAGCACCATCTTCGGCCTATATTTCTTTATTGTATACTCAGCTCCAACAAGCCCTTTTGTCTCCTGACCTTCGATATCGAACTTCAATATCGAGGCTCTCTTGCCACAGAGAAGATTGTCAATGGAATCGAATATGAGTCTATCACCCTGATTGTTTGCATTCGAACCCCTGCCCTTTTTCTGAGCAAAGCACCTTTCTTCCCTTCTATCACTGATTCCTACATTGAAAAGTGTGCAATGCTCCAAATTCTTGGTGCTTTCCACAAGTCTTGAATAATTTCTTCTATCAGGTTCGACTGCATAGATGTGCTCATAAGTATCAGTAAAGGAAAGAAAACGCCTTATCGTATCCCCATTGTAAGCACCAAGGTCCATGAAGGCTTCATCTGGTCCAATATTCAAAAGTTTCCAATTCTCTCCCTCTGGCGATTCACACTCGATAAGATGGTCTATCCTTGCACTCAAGCGATATTCAATTTCCCTATCGAATACCCTTTTCGATTCTTCATCACAAAGTAATGACCTGGCCCACTCTATATCCTTACTGTGTTTCTCATAATACTCACTGTCAAAGACATTTCCATCTTCACAAGTGAGTATATCTGGAGCATAGAGATCACACTCTGCTGCTATTTTCTTGATATTCTCTATCACTTTGCTATCATGGCTGCCAAAGCCAAGTACGATGATCATATCATCCCCAAAGATCTGCCTTGCTCTCTCGAATGATAGGACTCTATAATTTCTGAAACTTCGCTCTCTGACAAAATCATCACTGGCCATGCATCCTGATACCCTGACACCTCTCTTTGCAAGAAGGTCCACAAGGCGCTCTGCAGCATTACCTGTTCCATAGAGCACAATAGGTCTCTTAGTTTCACTTATCAGCTTCCAGAAATCTTCCATAACTAAATCCTATCGACAAATTGCGTGGCCCGTTGCCCTTTTCAGGGCACACTCCATGCCAAAGCGAACAGAAGTCTTCAAATCATCGCCATTCAAAAGTGAATGTATCATTGCGCCAGTAAGAGTATCTCCACAGCCAACTGTATTGATTATAGTCTCATCATTTTTTATTGCTGGAATCGTCTCAAGAGATTTTCCATCGTATACCCAAGTGTCATACTTTCCTCTTGTGAGCACTGTCCTTGCCTTATATTTTCTAAAGATATCAGCACAGATAGCTTCGACCTTGTCATAGATAGAAACATCCTCGATCCCTTCATAGATAACAGTGTCACTCAAGAATGTCGAAGCGAATTCAGACAAGTTCGGTTTTATGATATCAGGCCCCTCTTCAAGGCAGTTCATAAGTTCATCTCCTTTGATATCGATAATCACAAGCTTTCCTCTTCTTTTAGCTTCTCTGACAATTTCAGGATAGAGAGAGGAGGAAAAGCCCTTGGCTTTGGTGCCTGAAATGACAACAGCCTCATAGGCATCTATCTTTTCAAGAAAGAGTTTGAAAAACCTTTCAGATGCAGATTTATCTACCTCTCTTGCATTCTCGACAAGCTCTGTTATCACACCTCTTTGTCTATCTATCAGTGTTGTGCATGTTCTTATCTCAGACTCTACCTCAATATATCCAATATCAATATCTTCCCTTTTCAGATATGAGAGGAATTCACCAAGTCTGCACCCACCAATCTGGCAGAGATTCATTGAAGGCCTTCCAAGCGCCTGCACTGTCCTTGATACATTTATTCCTTTTCCTGCAACTGTCTCACTAACAAAAGATGCACGGTTCACTTCTCCTTCCTTGAAAGAATCAAAATGAAGTGTCTTTTGAAAGGTAGGACTTAGACAGATTGTAAGTACAGCCTTCATTTAGCCTCCCATCATCAAACTATTTTACACATTAGTTAGAAAAAAGTTGGAAAAATCAGAACAGAAAATCAAAAAAGAATGTAAAGAGAAGTATGAAATATATAAAAAACGCACCTATATCAATGAAAGTAATGGAAATGCCTCCCTTCGAGCGTCCTCGCGAGAAGATGGAGGAAAAGGGTTCCGAGGCGCTCTCCGATTTAGAGTTGCTCTCGGTTCTGATCTCGGCAGGAACTCCAACTCGCCCTGTTTTCGATATCGCTTCAGACTTACTTGAGCTTCTAGACAAGAAACCTGATGCGACAATCATGGACATGGCAAATATCAGAGGAATGGGAAAAGCAAAGAGTTCTCAGATAGCAGCTGCCCTTGAGTTAGGAAGGAGAAGAACAAGAAAGAGTGGCTCCACGATAACATCCCCCAAGGATATTTTCTATGAAGTGCGCCACTATGCCTACCGCACTCAGGAGCAGTTCATAGTGCTTGCACTCAATGGAGCTCAGGAGATAATAGATATCTTTACTGCAACCATCGGCCTTGTGAACAAGACTTTGATACACCCAAGAGAGGTATTCTCTGAGCCTATCAAGAGAAGAGCTGCAAGTATTGCAATTGCACACAATCATCCATCAGGGCAGCTCATTCCATCCGAGGAGGATGTAAATGTCACAAATCGCTTAGTGCAGGCGGGGAAGATTCTAGGAATAAAGGTTATAGACCATATCGTCTTCTCAAAAGATGGTTATTATTCATTTCTTGAGCATTCTATGATCGAGATGTAAACGAAAGAGGCCTTGCCGATAAACGACAAGGCCAATTTGTTTGTAGCTTAAGCTCTATCAACCAAAGATACTTGGAATAAGCAAGCTGATCTGTGGAACGAATGATACAAGAAGGAGTGCTATGATCATACATCCATAGAATGGGAGTGTAGCCTTTACAACCTTTTCCATTGGAGTCTTACCAACAGCGGAACCGATGAAGAGAACAGCACCAACTGGAGGAGTAAGAAGACCAATACCACAGTTGAGGATGACCATGATACCAAACTGGATTGGATCGAGGCCACAGACACCTGTAGCAATTGGAAGAAGGATTGGAGTTGCAATAAGAATGATTGGAGCCATATCCATGATACAACCAAGGATCAAAAGGATCAGGTTCAGAAGCAGAATAAGGATAATTCTGTTATCTGTAAGTGATACGATTGCCTTTGCTGCAAGATCAGGGATGTGGAGCATTGTAAGACAGTTGCCGAAGATAGCACTTGTTGCAATGAGGATGAGAACGATAGATAGTGTGTTTACACATTCATCGAGCGCATGCCAAACACCCTTCCAATCGAGGCCCTTGTAGATGAATACAGAGACGAATAGGGAGTAGACAACTGCGATAGCGGCAGACTCTGTTGCAGTGAATACACCACATACAACACCGATTACAACGATGATAACTGCAGCAAGAGCCCAGATAGAAGTGCCAAGCTGCTTGATGAATTTAACGATGCTGAACTTTTCTCCCTTTGGATATCCACGCTTTACAGAAATGACGTAGGAACCGATCATGAGAGAAAGAGCAAGAACTGCACCTGGGAGGTAACCTGCAAGGAAGAGGGAACCAACTGAGATACCACCTGCTGTTGTTGCATAGATGACCATGTTGTGTGAAGGAGGTACGAGAAGACCTTCACAGGAAGATGTAATTGTAACAGCAGTAGAGAAGTCAGCGTCGTATCCCTGGTCGACCATCATAGGGATGAGGATTGAACCGAGAGATGCGGTGTCGGCTGATGCAGAACCAGAGATACCACCAAAGAAGTAGGATGCAACGATGTTTACCTGAGCAAGACCACCTCTCATCCAACCTACAAGAGAGTTGGCCAAGGCTATGAGTTTTTCAGATATACCACCAGAACCCATAAGAACGCCCATGGTAATGAAGAATGGTACAGCCATCAAGCTGAAGGACCAGATACCCTTTACCATAAGACGGCAAACGTCATTGAGATTTGCTCCCATAACTGTCATACAAGCAACAGATGCAAGACCTACTGCGTATGCGATTGGGAAGCGGAGGAAAACCATGAGGAAAAAGCTTCCGAGCAATACAGCAACTGCGAGTGAATTAGTCATATTACTTTGTCTCCTCCTTTAGAACTAATTTTTTGATATCTGTATAAATAGCTTCAAGTTCGAACATGATCATTGCAAAACCAGCAAGTGGGACTGGGAAGTACATCCAGAACCTTGAAAGCCAGGTAATTGAAATGTAGTAACCTCTTCCACCGAGAGTTGTTGCATAGCGCCAGCCAATGCTGAGCATGATGAAACCAAGGATAAGGACGAATACATCTGCAATAACATCTAGAACTGCAAGAACCTTGGCAGGAATATACTTGTCAAATGCAGTCATTCTGATATGAGCTCCACGGCGGATTGCGAGAGCTGCAGAGAGTACAGCCATGTAGGCCATACAGGTAAGGACTACCTCTTCAGACCATGCTGGATCTGTCAAGAATGGGATATACTTGTTGAACATACGTCCAGCTACAGCATAGGAGGTAACAACAATGTCGATGATAAGAAGAATCTTACAGATTACAAGAGTGATCTTGTAGACCCAGTCATAAACAGGTCTGATCTTATCAAGCTTTTCAAAGATACTTGGCATATTTTCTCCTGTTTTTTATTTGATAGGCTATAACCTAGAAATAGGGATGCCTGACTATCAAGCATCCCCATGTTTTCTAGAAACAAATTACTTATTGAGAGACTGGATCTGCTGGTAGAGAGCTTCCTGGCCCTTTACGCTATTGCTGATTACGTCCTTACAAGCCTGCTGCCATGGAGCCTTGTCAGCTACATCGACAACGTTGCAGCCAGAAGCCTTGAGCTCTGCGAGAACCTTGTCTTCAGCTTCCTGAGAGATCTGCTGGTTGTATGCCTGAGCAAGCTTACCAGCTTCCATGATTGCATCCTGCTGAGCCTTTGTGAGCTTGTTCCAAGCGTTGTCTGTGATTACAACCTGGATAGCACCGAGTGTGTGGCCATCGAGGATGAGGTTAGGAGCAACTTCTGGGAAAGCGTTGGACTTGTAGTTTGCGATTGGCTGTTCAGCGCCATCAACAACACCAGTCTGGATAGCAGAATAGAGTTCACCGAAGGATACAACTGTTGGAGCTGCACCGAGGCCCTTGACCATACCAGTCATGACTGGGTCGTTGGAAACTCTGAGCTTGAGACCTTTGAGATCAGTTATTGAATTAACTGGAGCCTTTGTAAAGAAGTGTCTGAAGCCCTCTTCACCATAGAAGATACCTCTGATTGGGAGCTTGAGTTCCTGTGGCTCGTTGAGGAATTCAGGAGCGAGGGAGGAGTTAGCAAATGCCCAGAAGTGATCTCTATCAGCAAATGTGAATGGGACAGAAAGAAGCATGGACTTCTTTGCACCATAACCGGTAAGAGCAAATGCAGAAATTCTGGACATATCGATCTGAGTACCGCCACCGAGGATTGAGTCGAGGACGTCATTCTCTGAACCGAGTACACCAGAAGCCTGGATATCGATAGTTACGGAACCACCAGTAAGCTTCTCAACCTGTTCCTTGAAGTAAGAACCAGTTCTACCTACGATGGTATCGAGTGGGTTAACTTCTGCGTATACGAGAGTTACCTTTGGATCGGTTGCAACGTTTCCTGTTCCTGCAGCTGCTGCATCAGAAGCTGTAGAAGAACCCTTAGAGCAGCCTACGAAAACGAATGCTGCAACGAGAGCAACTACTAAAAGAATAGTAAGTTTTTTCATATTTCCTCCTTAAAAGAAAAACCAAAAATAATTTGATATGTCATAAAAATAACAACTATTTCACACTAAAGCCTGAATTATGGGCACACAATCTCTATCCAAAAATATTTAAATTCTTCCAAAAAAATTGAAAACTACTTGTTCCTTATGCTTTCAACAAGCTTTGTATTCTCTTCAGATAATTCATTATAGATAACAGACATTGCAGCCTTGAAGTTTTCCTTTTCTTCATCTGTTGGTATGGTTATCGCAACACCCATCTTCTTTAGTGTAGATATGGCGTTCTGCTCCTCTTCCTTCCAGAGTCTTCTCTCATAGGCTGCGCTTTCTCTTGCACACTCCCTGACTATCTCAACAAACTCAGGTCCAAGTTCTTCGATTTGCTTTTTAGCAGACCGGCTCATGACAACCATTTCAGGAAGTCGGAAATGCTCATCGAGAAATACATATGG